>JBCBIK010000004.1:0-70271 GCA_038524545.1 Cyanobacteria bacterium J06623_4
GGATGCAGGCGCTGTGAAAAAGTCGTTGACCTATGGCTCTGAGCAGCCGCGTCAACTGTCGGCGATTATCTTATGAGGTTAGCGCTGAGTTAAAGCTTGTGGGTATGGCATTGCGGCTATACTGATAGATAGCGCATCCATAAGCTGTTTAGAAACAGTTACAAGTCATGGTTTCTCAAGTCTCTAAACCGAATGAAGCGACGGATATTTTTTACCCGGATTCCGACGGGCAACCCATGGCGAGTAATACTGAGCAGTACCGTTGGATTTTGATTATTCAGCAAAATTTGGATGTGTTGTTGCCAGAGGCATTTGTTGCTGGAGATTTGTTTTGGTATCCGATTGAGGGGCGGCCTGATATTTCGGTGGCACCGGATGTGATGGTGGCGTTGGGTCGGCCAAAAGGTAAGCGGCTTTCTTACAAGCAGTGGGAAGAAGATGGGGTTGCGCCTCAGGTTGTTTTTGAAATTTTGTCGCCGAGCAATACACGAAAAGAGATGGAGCAGAAGCTGCTTTTCTTTGATCGCCATGGAGTAGATGAGTACTACCTTTACGATACGGAGAGCATGGAAACTAGTGGCTTTTTGCGGAGCGAGTTTGGGTTAGCTCATATTGCTGATATGGCTGGCTGGGTGAGTCCGCTACTGAATATTCAATTTGATACGTCGGGAGATGAGCTGGTTCTGCTGCGTCCTGATGGAAGGCCTTTTGCCAGTTTTGAGGAGGTGACTCAGAAGGCGGAAGCGGCAGAGCAGAAGGCGGAAGCGGCAGAGCAGAAGGCAGCGAAGCTAGCAGCCAAGCTGAAGGAACTGGGGATTGATCCTGAGCAGGTGTAATTTTTTGGGGTGAGTGCTCAAAGTTGGCCGTTTTGGGTTAGGATTTGGCAAAGCGAAGCGGGGTCCTTTTTCTAAGGGGTTTGCCAAATCGCTAGAACCTTGACAAACAGATAGTTACAGGGCTTTTTGTAGAGTGCGATCGCGCAAATCTATCGTCATTTTTCACACTTTTGGCGAGCTTTGCCAAAACTCACTCTGAAACAGCCACATAGCAAGACTTCTAGCACCCGGACGCGCCACCTCTAATCCCGATCATCGGGACTGAAACGCACTAACTTTTCTTCCTCTGTCAACCTGTAACCAAGCGCGCCACCTCTAATCCCGATCATCGGGACTGAAACACTTTTATTTCGGAAGTTTCTGAGTCAGCAGCCAAACGCGCCACCTCTAATCCCGATCATCGGGACTGAAACCATAACTGGACTTGATGACGAAGACATAGCTTTCGACGCGCCACCTCTAATCCCGATCATCGGGACTGAAACCAGTCTCCGATCTTACAAGTGCTGAGAATAAAGACTCGCGCCACCTCTAATCCCGATCATCGGGACTGAAACTAAGCGCTATGTTGCTTTTCAAGATCCTGAAAATCGCGCCACCTCTAATCCCGATCATCGGGACTGAAACCCCTTTTTCATGAATGATTCGGTAGGCCAATCAGTACGCGCCACCTCTAATCCCGATCATCGGGACTGAAACGTCTCTTGCGTTGAGTCGCCTAACGCCTCAATCGTCGCGCCACCTCTAATCCCGATCATCGGGACTGAAACATTGCGCCTGTTCTAAAACCCTAGCCCTCAGAAAAACGCGCCACCTCTAATCCCGATCATCGGGACTGAAACACGTTTTTGGACCCCGGTAGCCACTAGTTACAGCAATCGCGCCACCTCTAATCCCGATCATCGGGACTGAAACAATCTACTCTTCTTAGATACTTAGCTTGGGATCTTCCGCGCCACCTCTAATCCCGATCATCGGGACTGAAACAAAGTCGGGATTGATGAGACTTTTTCTGTAAATGGCCGCGCCACCTCTAATCCCGATCATCGGGACTGAAACGCCGCTCTTTGTGTTTCGAGTGATGCCAGCTCAGCACGCGCCACCTCTAATCCCGATCATCGGGACTGAAACGTGCCAGTATGACCGCTCTCCTTGCTGAACCTCGCCGCGCCACCTCTAATCCCGATCATCGGGACTGAAACTCCTGGTTCTGCCAGTCCCACTCAAAGTTGGAGAGCGCGCCACCTCTAATCCCGATCATCGGGACTGAAACTATGGGCAGGGACCCCTTTGGGCGTCTCTATATCCCCGCGCCACCTCTAATCCCGATCATCGGGACTGAAACACGAGGTAATTGTTCCGTTTTAGCAAGGTCCGTTTGCGCGCCACCTCTAATCCCGATCATCGGGACTGAAACGACATCAAAGACGAGTATCACCAGGTTGGGGTATACGCGCCACCTCTAATCCCGATCATCGGGACTGAAACCCTTGCAGTTCGATTAGTAAACCAGACAAGGTCGCCGCGCCACCTCTAATCCCGATCATCGGGACTGAAACACCCTCTAAGGGGCAGGTTTTCATCACTGCGTCAAACTCGAACGCGCCACCTCTAATCCCGATCATCGGGACTGAAACGAGCAGTGGCAGGATATGCCCCACTGGTTCACTGTTCGCGCCAACCTCTAATCCCGATCATCGGGACTGAAACAGCAAGAACGGTTTATTGATTTTGTCCCTGCCAAGCCGCGCCAACCTCTAATCCCGATCATCGGGACTGAAACTGGTCTATCGACCGATACAAAAAATACGATATCGCCGCGCCAACCTCTAATCCCGATCATCGGGACTGAAACAATCCGGTCTCTCCGTCTACGGTGCCAAAAATCCTGCGCGCCAACCTCTAATCCCGATCATCGGGACTGAAACATCCGCAGCAAGTAGAGGCGTCGTTGGGATATTACGCGCGCCAACCTCTAATCCCGATCATCGGGACTGAAACGGCGAACTATTTATTTATTGCGCCTGCTGTCCTGCTCGCGCCAACCTCTAATCCCGATCATCGGGACTGAAACGAAGGAGTTAGTAGTAGTTCTAGCGGGGGCGGCGGGGCCGCGCCAACCTCTAATCCCGATCATCGGGACTGAAACCCCCATACGAGGTAACCAGTGCCAAACGAGTTGAACGCGCCAACCTCTAATCCCGATCATCGGGACTGAAACCACCAGTAGCGGGCAAGTCGCCCACCAACCCTGAGCCGCGCCAACCTCTAATCCCGATCATCGGGACTGAAACCAGCAGCTGACGAGGCACGCGAAGATCGAGACATTGACGCGCCAACCTCTAATCCCGATCATCGGGACTGAAACGCTCGGAAATACATTGCTGAATTGGTCAACAAACCAGGCACGCGCCAACCTCTAATCCCGATCATCGGGACTGAAACAATTTGTTTCAATCCCCCTCATCCTGCTTTTCACACGCGCCAACCTCTAATCCCGATCATCGGGACTGAAACCTTAATAGAAACGGCGTCCTACAAGGCTTTTGCCCTGCTTCACCAAAGCCTGCAATCAGAATCCTGCTGCGACGCAACAAACTGCGTCACAGCAGAAGAAGCAACAGATTACACAAGAGGGTGCTCACAAGCTAACAAAAGGAACATTCTCTACAAAAAGTTAAACTCACCCAAATTGTACTGCGGCGTTTTAATCATCAAATCGGGCTGAAACATGTACTGAACGGTTGCCGTTGTTGTATAGCCCGTATCATCAAACCTAAGTCGCTGGCCACCGCCCATGCCCTGAACGATTGCGAGCAGTTCATTGCCCTGGTAAATAGCCGTACCGGAGACGCCGGCCACTGGCGAGCTGCCAGTAGTATAGCTACCTCGATCCAACACTATTTTGTCCAGACTGCTAAAGTCCTTAATCAGCGCATAGTCGTCATTGCCAGCATTATTATAAAAGTTGCCGTGATAGTCTCCAACGTAGAAAGTATCCCTGCCACCACCACCGGTTAGCTCATCGATTTCGACGGCATTTCGGCTAGCGACGCCCAGCAGCCTATCATCACCTAGCCCGCCAAACAGGTAGTCGTTGTCAGCGCCACCGCTGAGGTCATCGTTACCAGCCTCGCCCCAGATGCTGTCGACGCCAGAATCACCATTTAGGTCGTCATCACCATCTCGACCAAGAATAGTGTCATTGCCACTACCGCCATACACTTCATCATCGTCTGCGCCAGCATCAATAATATCGTTGCCGCCCAAACCGTAAATCAAATCGTCGCCTTCCCTCCCAAAGATTGAAATATCCGCGCCAGAAGTGCCATAAATCGTATCACCAGCAGAGGTTCCGTAAATAACAGACATTGTTCTACTCTCCAAAAAAATCAAATCTCCGTGCAGCGAGCAACTGTTTTAGAAAACTCTCTTTGCTCAGTTACCCGCCTTACTTAGTTATCTGGAAAGAAATCTCTTTTTGCGCAAAAACACATCCACAAACCGACACGCCTCAAGCTCATACTTTTCTCGAATCTCTTTTCCATAGGCGATTCAACGTTCTTTCCCACATCAAAATTAGTTGCTAAAAAGTCAGCGGTCATAGCAAGCCATTTGAGCCGGACATGTATCAGCTGCAGAATAGTTTCAGTAAGTCCTGATAGCTCCTCAGAAAAACGCATCGTAGCTGCCCTCAATGGGTACAGCCATTTTGTAATGAAAGGTTGTATGAGATGAAAGAGACGGAAAGCTGTCTTAAAGAAATGATTGCTGAGGCATGTCGTTATCCGGCAGGGCATCCTACGCGACAAAAAAACCTCACAGCCACTATTCGCATCGTGTCTCCTCAGCTTTGGAGAGAAGCGTCTCCTTATTACGAAGATGCCCTGCAAAAAACTTGGATTTATTTTTGCCAGAATCTCTGTGAGGGCGTAACTGGAAAAGCCTACGATTCGCAAAAAGCCAGCATCATTACCTGGCTAAATACCTATCTCAAACGTCGCCTCCAAGACGGCTACAGCGCACTTCAAAAACAAAGAGCCACCCGGGCGCACAGCCGTTGCCAAGACCCAACCGCACAAGATGCAGCCACCGACCTCATTGATCGATTGGTCGCCAAGCCAGACATTCCACCTCTGCTAGAGGAGGTGCGCCATTGGGCAATGACGACCCCACAGCTGGTAGACCTACACATCAAGGCATATCCAAATATCACCGCGCAGCGATTGATTCTAGCAAGGCTACCGCCCGAAGTCCCCTGGAAAGTGCTCACTGCTGACCTCAATGTTCCTCTGGGAACGCTGAGCAGCTTCTACCAGCGGCAGTGCATGCCTTTGCTAAGGGAATTTGGGCGATCGCAAGGCTACCTCTAACCCTTTAACCCCATGCAACATACAGACTAAGCAGCGCCAACCAGCGCTTTGCAAAGCTCAGCTTCCGTAAATTTACTTACTCAGCGTAAAATGTGAGAATACCTAGGGCCCTTGCCGATTCGCTACACTCAGCGCCTTAAATCGCGGCGTCGCATCCACCTACGCAGTGCTAATACAGCCATCTACATCCCTATCCGATCGACTCACGCAAGCGCCATGAATCAGCGAACTAAATAACGGTGATGGACAAACGGGTAACGCTCAAACTCAATAGCGGTAGCTTGATGACGGGCTTCCCGGTCATCCTACAAATTGGCAATGAGGGGGCACCCGCCACCGTAGAACTCTCTGGCAGCTTACCAGCGGCCCCTCAGTTGCATAGACTGTATCAGCAATGGCAGGCTGCCTACCGCAGCTTAGGGCAAACCAATCGCATAGAAGCCAATCCGTCAGGATATGTCACCAATGTCTCGCTCATAGGAGACTGCGGCAGTTTATCCACCCAGCTGACTTACCGCTTCAACCAGTGGCTGCAGGCCACTGAATTTCGCACTGTTCAAAACAAACTGCTAGAGCGCCTCAGCCCAGCCGATCGCATTCGCTTTATTTTGCAAACCGACCAGGAGAGCGTGCAGCGTCTGCCCTGGCATCTGTGGGAAATGTGCGATCGCTATCCCAATCTAGAAATCACCCTCAGCGCCCCGGCCTACGAAACGCCCACAACCATTCCCCCCCGCCAGCACGACAGCGTTCGCATCCTTGCAGTGCTCGGCCATAGCAAAGGGCTAGACATTGAAACCGACAAAAGCCTGCTAAATCACTTACCCAATACCAGCATCACCTTCCTACCAGAGCCCGACCGCCAAACCCTCAACGAACACCTTTGGCATCCCGACGGCTGGGATATCTTATTCTTTGCCGGGCATAGTCTCACCCAGACAGCGTCACACAGCGCTCAGACGACGCCCTACGACACCACCCAAGCGGCCTGCCACTCAGGGCTAACTGGCAAACTCTACATCAGCCCTACCGATAGCATCACCATAGAACAGCTCAAAAACGCCCTCCGAAAAGCCGTCACCAGAGGGCTCAAGATTGCCCTTTTTAATTCTTGCGATGGCCTGGGTCTAGCCCACGCCTTGGCCGATTTGCACATTTCGCAAGTCTTGGTGATGCGAGAGCTGGTACCCGACCCCGTCGCCCATGCCTTCCTAAAGTCTTTTATTGAAGCCTTCTCTCGTGGCGAACCGATTTATCTCGCAGTCCGAGAAGCCCGCGAAAAGCTCCAAGCTATAGAAGATAAATTCCCCTGCGCCGCTTGGCTACCCACCCTCTACCAAAACCCAGCTGAAATCCCCCCCACTTGGCCGTCGCTCCTACAGCCTTCTCTACAGCCTTCATCTACGCACCTATCCGAGCTTTCTCCTGTCGGAACAACTTCACCCACCTCCAGCAGTCTCTCCTCTCCTGTCAGACCGGGACCATCTCACGCGCTCCCGTCGCAGTCTTTACCTCACCGTTTGCTCATTCTCACCTTTACGACAGCGCTGTTGCTACTGCTTCGGCAAATTGGCATCTTCCAACGCTGGGAACTCCAGTCGTTTGATCGGCTCCTGCGCCTGCGCCCTGCCGAAATGCCCGATCCTCGCCTAGTCATCATCACTATCGATGAAACAGACATACAGGCCCAAAATCCAGAAGATAGAAGAGGCTCACTTTCAGATTCGGCCTTACTGCAAGTGATCAATCAGCTGCAAGAAAGTCAGCCTCAAACAATCGGCCTAGATATTTACCGTGACTTTCCAGCTAGGGCAGACCAGCCCGACCTGGCAGCCGCCCTAGCAAAACAGGAAAATCTCCTAGTCGTCTGCAAAAGCAGTGATACAGAGGCTGACAGCGAAGGGATCCAGCCTCCGCCGGAAGTGCCAAGCCACAGGGTCGGGTTTTCTGACTTTGTAAAAGATCCAGATAGTCAGGTCAGGCGACAGCTGCTGACGCTCACCCCAGAACTCTCCTCCCCCTGCGTCGCCGAGTACGGACTCGCAGCCCTACTCGCGCTCAACTATCTCTCCCAAGAAAACGTTCCTATAGGCATCTCGCCGGATGGTGAATTGCAAATGGGTGACCTTACCCTTCAGCCCATCGGTCCCCGGACAGGTAGCTACAGTGAAATAGATGCAGGCGGCAGGCAGCTCCTGCTGAACTATCGCAGCTTGCCAGCGCCCGAGCAAATTGCCAATCGAATCACTCTGACAGAATTTTTGCAGGGTGATATTCCCTCAGAAGCGCTGCGCGATCGCATTATTCTCATCGGCACCATTGCCAATAGCTCTGGCGATAGGTGGCTCACCCCCTACGGAGAAACCAACGGCGTTTTCCTCCAGGCCCACATGACCAGCCAGCTCATCAGCGCCGTACTTAATGATCGTCCACTCCTCAGGGGATTACCCGAGTGGGGCGACGTTCTATGGATCGCAGCGTGGGCGGCAGTCGGGAGCACGCTGCTAGGCATTTTACGAAAGCAACAATCCCACGCGCTGCCAAAACTCGCCTTTTCCCTGCTTGTCAGTGAGCTAGCCCTATTTGCGCTGTGCTGGCTGCTGCTGTCAAAAGCGCAGCTCTGGGTGCCCTGGGGCGCTGCTGCGATCGCACCTCTTACCGTCGTCGCCGCCTCCCTACTCACCCACCGCACCGCCAGCCACTTTTCAGCCAGTCGTTTTCCTCACAGAGTCAACCTACCCTCATAACAACCTCACTATGAAAGCCCCATCCATGATGATTACAATCCTCACAACAACCCTCGCGCTGCTGCCCGTCTCTCCGATATCTGCGCAGCTCACATTGCCATTCCCGAGCCCCCTCGCACAGGTCGACCTGCTCACCGAGCCCTCAACGCTCAACTTTGTGCCCCCATCACTACCAGATCGAGGCAGACCTACCGGGCGTTCCGAAGGCGGCGCCAGCCGGGGTAGCTGCAACATCACTGGTCGACCACCCCTCACCGCACTAGTCCCTACCGAAGAGACAGCAAGCACACCCGAAACTCGCTCACAGCAGCCCACCGCCTTACCCGAAGCTGTCTTTAGCCTCACCACAAAAGAACAACCCTCCTTTTGGTTTTACGTGCCCTATTCCCTAGACTCAACGCCTCTAGAATTTGTCCTTCAAGACGACAACAACACCACGCTCTACCAGGGCCGTTTCTCCGGCCAGATCGATGTTGACGGCATCGTGCAAGTCACCCTTCCAGACACAGCACCCAAACTGCAGCAAAACGAAATCTATCGCTGGTTCTTTCTTGCCTACTGCGACCAAGACACTCCCTCTTTTGTGGAAGGCTGGACAGCGCGATCGCCCTTATCACCCGCACTCAGCCAAGCGCTGAGCACAGCAACCACCAGAGAACAGGCCAGAATTTATGCAGAAAATGGAATCTGGCAGGAGACACTCACCCTAGTAGGCGAAAGCTATCGAGCCAATCCAGACAGTCCAGAGATAGCAACAGACTGGACTAGCTTGTTAGAATCAGCAAACCTCAGCCAGCTGGGAGAGATTCAGCTAGTGCCCTGTTGTTCTCCGGTCGAATAGACGTGACCAACAAAACCTTCTCGCTTTCTACCGGGCTTGCCATCTGATTAGGCATTTGGCTATCAAGCATTCAGCTGCTGCAGTTGCTCCAAGCTGAGAATATCTGCCGTAAGCACATAGACCGTGCTACCCACATCAGGTGAATACACGTTGAGATAAGCAATAGTGTTGGGGTCATCCGGCATGGTAACTTCAAACACTCGATGGCCCGTACCATCGATATCTTCTCTCTCAGTTAGCTGATAGCCTTGGCTTTCCATCTGCGTAATGAGCTGCTGAGCAGCCTGGCGGAAATTTCCGCTCAGTTGATGACAGCTTTCCAAGCCATAGCAACCCGCTTGTGCACCCGCTAAGTGGGGAAAATCGCCATCAAGCTGGACCACCATCTTATTCTCTGTTCCCTGCTCAGAGGGCAAACTAGGGCTGTGAGAAACATCCTCGAACGCGTCATTGTCTGGCAGTGCGTGGGGGTGTTCGGTGGGTACTGGTTCGGCAGGCACAGGCTCGGTAGAGAGCGGATCTAAAACTACCGGATCAGGATAGGCGTCAGGAGAAGCGGGCGAGCTAGCCTGAGCAGGAGAGAGGGAGTTAACTTGTGCTTCAGATGGTTGAATAGGAATGACATCTGCAACACTCTCCGGCACGGGCGCGACAGATTCCATCTGTTGACTTGGCTGGGACGCGGTAGAGGGCAAACCGACGGGCAAATTCACGACAGCTACAGCAGGCGGCTGTACGGACTGCTCTTGTACAAAATCAGGCCTCTCCTCTGTTGCCATCCGCTGATAACCCGGCCAAGGAAGTAAAAACAGTAGGCTGTGACAACCCAGGGAAAACAACAAAATCACCCCAGGCTTTAGGTTTAATTTCTGAATAGTTAGCACGGGTTGCCTGAGGAATTACCTCTTTACTTAGCGCCTAGGGGTGAACCCTTCTTCAACCATGGTGTTCTCGAAGGTCGCATGTCGAATGCTTTCCCTATCAAAAGTCGCGTTCTGAGCAGTGGGTTTCCTGTGCGATTTGCTACTGATATCCGAAGGGTGCCTACCATGTAGCTCCATCCACAGACGACCAGCCAACTGGGTCCGCTTCCTCCTCAAGCGAGCCTCCGCCTTCCACCGCCGCGAAAGCCATAGGCCCCAAACAGACAGACAAACAAAACTACCGATTAACAGACAATCAGTAAAGCGAGCGGAGTCAAAGCCTGCGCTATCCATAGAGGTAACATCCTTACAGTTGGGAAAGGCTCTCGTTAATACTACTGCGAGTGGCTCTCAACATCAACCCCCAAGGTTTGACTTTTCCCAATGCACAGCGAATGAAACTGGAATTTTTTCTATGACAACCACAAGCGAAGCGACTTCGAACGTATTAAAACATATCAAAGTCTACATTTCTGATAACTTGACTTTTTCAGGCCCTGCAAATAAGAATGATTACTAACTTGTACAAAATTGGCTGTGACCCCCTTATCAGATATTGCTCTCAAAGACGAGCTGAACGCTAGAGGATATCGCTCGACACCTCAGCGTCAGAAGGTCCTGAGTATATTTATGTCGCTACCTCAGGGTGAACACCTGAGCGCGGAGGATCTCCACAAGACGCTAGAGCAAGATGGAGAACGGATCAGCCTATCTACGGTTTATCGAACCATCCACCTAATGGTTTCGATGGGTTTGCTAAGAGAGCTAGAGCTTGCAGAGGGGCACAAGCACTACGAGCTCAATCGACCGCTTCAGGAGCATCATCACATCGTGTGCGTTCACTGCAACCAAACGCTGGAATTTTCTGAAAAGTCTATAACCGAAATAGGAGAGAAAACGGTTGAAGCGGCTGGCTATCATTTATTGGATTGTCAGCTTACACTTTACGGAGTTTGTGCGCGCTGCATAGAAAAACAAAAGACTCGTTAGGGCTAGATAGTAGTCAACACTTCAGACGCTAGCAAGCTCAACACCAAGTATTACTATTAGTAATAAATCCTAACAAAAACACTCAGAGCCCAATTGAAGGCAAACGGCTTGGGCTCTATAAGCCCTATAATTTAAGGCGATCACTGAATCATCAACTAATTTTCAGCGAAGTCATCAAGATTTTCAAACATGATTTTATCATTAACGTTTCTCAATAGTCAACACAGAAAGTGAACAGAAATCACCTGATTGCCTTGTCATAAAGAGCTTTCAGGCTAATCCATATTTTTTATTTGAAAGTCATTCTCATTAATGATATGATGCTGCCAACTTAAGAAGTTACTACCCTTTATCAGCCCCAAGATATTTAGTTATGAAACTTTCACGACGGTCATTGATGGTACGCGGTACGGCTGCCACTGCAGCCTTTGCCGCAACCCAGATCTTTCGCCCCCGCAGAGCCAACGCACAAAATGACGTAGTCAACCTGTATTCTTCTCGCCACTACAATACAGATGACGCGCTCTATGAAACTTTCACAGAGCTCACTGGCATCCAGGTGAATTTGTTAGAAGGTAAGGCAGACGCACTCTTAGAAAGGCTGATAAGTGAAGGCGCCAACAGTCCTGCAGATGTGTTTATGACGGTCGATGCCGGTATGCTTTGGCGGGCAGACCAAGCGAATATCTTCGCCCCTATCTCTTCTAGTGAGCTAAACAGCCGGATTCCTGAGAACCTAAGACACCCTGATGGAAAGTGGTTTGGCTTCTCCAAGAGAGCACGGGTGATCATGTACAACAAAGCTGCTGTCGACCCTACTGAACTGTCCACCTACGAAGCTTTAGCAGATCCCAAGTGGCGCGGCAAAGTACTTATCCGCTCTTCCGGCAACATTTATAATCAGTCTTTGGTCGCGTCTCTCATTGAGGCCAACGGACTAGAAGAAACAGAAGAATGGGCAGCAGCACTAGTGAGCAACTTCGCCCGGCCACCAGAGGGTAACGACCGTGCACAGATTGAAGCAGCGGCATCCGGGTTAGGTGACTTGGCGATCGCAAACACCTACTACCTCCCCCGCTACCTAGAGGCAGAAGAGCCCGCCATGCAAGAAGTATTCGACAAGATAGGCATCTTCTTCCCCAACCAAGAAGGTCGGGGCACCCATGTCAATATCAGCGGCGCTGGCGTCGTTACCAATGCCCCCCATGCAAGTGCCGCCCAGCAGTTTCTCGAATATCTCTCAGGCAGTGAAGCCCAAGAGTTCTTCGCAAAAGGCAACAACGAGTATCCTGTTGTAGAAGATGCAGAACTAGCATCTGTTGTCAAAGAATTTGGCAGCTTTAAAGACGACAGTGTAAACGTCTCAACCTATGGAGAAAATCAGGCCGCCGCTGTACAGCTCATGGATAGAGTCGGTTGGGAATAGAATCTCTCCACTAGAGCTCCTTCATCGACGGTCCTCACTTTCAACTTCTCATCTCAGAGTCTCATTGAATGAAACTCTTGGGAGGAAAGCGCTGTGTCTGCAGACTGCTTTCCTCCTAAAAGGTACTACCGCAGTGACTAATACGAAATCACCTCAACACAGACAATATTCCAACTTTCAGCCTGAAGCGCTCTATCAATCGAACTGCTTACAGTTCAAACGCCACGAAAACTTATGCTCTCGGGGCCGCGGACTATGGCGAATTCAGCAAGGCTATGTCCGCTCCATTACCTGGAGCCTCGAAGGGGACCCGGTGCCTTTAGGGTTTTGGCAAACAGGCGACGTGGTAGGCTATGCCATTTCTCCTGCGCAGCACTACGAGGTGCGATGTTTAACCGCTGTCACCGCCGAGTATTTGGGAAGGGCCTATAGCCTCTCTCCAGACGTTGCCCTTGCACAAATTCAACAATCTAACGATCTGCTACGAATTGCGCACTGTCGTCAGGCCGAAAAGCGGCTGCTATCGTTTCTCTGCTGGCTGGCTCAGCGATTTGGGGAGAGCGTAGCAGAAGGTCACCAAATTCAGCCCAAGCTGACTCACCAAGAGATTGCTGACTCCATTGGGAGTACGCGGGTAACGGTTACCCGTTTGCTAAAAGAGCTTGCGCGCACCCACAAAATAAAGTGGAACACCCACGAAAAGATAGTGTACGCAAGAACGTTTGAACAATCTTTTGAAGATGGTTATTACTAAACTCGGCACGCTTTCTTACAGTTCCGCATTCATTATGAGCGGAAAGAGCGATCGCACTTGCTCAACCGTCACATGGTCGTAACTATCACCTGACGGAAGCACAACGTTTGGTCCCTGTTTGCAGCGCTTCATACAGCCTGTAGGCTGGACAGTACACTGTGGAAAGCTCTCTTTTTCGGATAGATTCTCTTTTTCGGACAGATGACGTGCGATCGCATTCTCAACAGCCAGACTACCCCGCCGCCGACAGCTAGATCCTTGGCACACAAGCACACGAGCGCCCGACACAGAAACGGGCGCTTGTGATCTCGCCGGTGAGCGCAGTTGACGCGTTAGCCTCTCCGCCTGATGGGTAGAAAGCTTAGAAATTTCAGTCGCTTTCCACGCCAGCTGTCCACTCTGCTTGTCAAACGCTTGCTTGCCCACGACCCTCACCCAGTCCTGAGGGGCCAAATAGCGGTATATCATACGCCGTAACTGCTTGCTGAGCACAACGTGTCGGACGGCCAGGACAGAGGCCTTACTAGCCTTCAAGGCCACCTTCGACCCAACCTGCGAGCGACTATCTCCCTGTAGAACTGCTAATGAAATTCCTTGATAAGGTGATTTCTCCCCAGGTAAGAACGAGATAAACCGACCCACCATACAAAATTGAGAGGCGCCTACACTCGTCATCATCAAACCTCTGCTCCGGTCAAAAAGCGACTCACCAAACTACATCACACTATCTTAAGTCTACTATTGGGAATTTCTCCAGAGAGAATATTAACGAATACAGTTTCGGCTGACCCAGGCGTTCTCCAATATAGGCGGTCGAATATAAGCGGTCGAAAAGGCTCAAGCCCTCTGCCGATAAGAGGCTTAAGAGTTAGACGAACTTTCTTGACATTGATTGTCAACTACATGTATAACTAGAGACATGGGAAATATTCTCATTAGCCTATGAAGACTAGCCAAGGAACACTAGCCAATAAAAAAGCAGCCTGCTAGGAGCAGTTGCTGCTTTTTAGGATGAGTTTATAGCTCCAGTCTCGTGGTTTTAGTTGAGTTGTACTAGCGTATCGGAGAAGAGGAAATGATCTAAGTGATAGGCGCGTTCTTCCGTCTTGAGTAGGATGCCTTCGTATAGATAGCGGGTAGCTCTATCGCCCAAACTTTCTGCCTGAGCCGCATTGCGACGCAGCACCTGAATGATTGCCTGCTCGGCTCTTAGGTCATTTGCGACCATTTGGCGGCAGCTATAGATGCCATCAGGTTCCTGCTCAAAGCAGCAGAGTTCAGCCAGCGTTCTGAAGCTAGCGACAGGTACGCCACCAAGTCCATCCAACCGTTCACCCAGGTCGTGAACGTGTTCTTTGGTCGCGTCGTAGCTTTCTTCAAAAAACTGATGAAGCTGGTAAAACTCAGCACCCTCCACGACAAAGTGATGCTTTTGATATTGCACATAAATACCTTGGAAGCTAGCCAGCGCAACATTCAAGCCCTCGCAAACAGGCTCAGTAATCGATTTTTCTAGCAGAATAGCGTTGTCAGCTACCTGCCCGAAAGGTGTGATAACAGCAGATGAAACAGCCATATTTTCTAATCCCTTTAAGTTTTGATTTCGGACCTTAATACAGACAAGTATAGTGCCTTATTGAGAAAGCTACACCAACTGAAACGAAAGGATTTCCACCTGAGAAGTCTACACAGATTCTCAATAACAACGAAAGCAAACATATAGGTAGAACCAACTAATCACCGGTTTTAGATGAAATACATCACAGACATCAAACTGATTCTTATAAGTTCTGAGAAAAGCTTATTGAAACTACCTTCTAGTTATATTTTTAATTCATAGAAATAATTAATAACAGCTCGACTTTAGCTCGTATCTTCTCTTATCTGTCTTATTAGAAAAGCTTCTCAACAAACACGTAGAGGCGCCAAAGGATACACACAAAACTATCTTTCACCGGGTCTAAACCGCATTGAAAATGAACATATTACGATGACTAGTTTCAGCTAATTGAAAATAGCTTCTATTTACTTTTATCAGCCCATTCCTATCATCTGGAGAATTCACACAAGTGTCGTCATCTAACATCAGCAACCCCTCTCCCATACCCGCTGATTGCCCTGCTACCGAGCCCGCTCGCGTCACCGTCAGCTGTCAAGACCGCTGGCAAGTTTACCACCGCCTCCAAGAGCTAGACATCGACTGCCAGTGCGGTGGGTTCAAACCTTTAATCGTTGATATTCAGTCTGTAACAGAAGCGGCTCAGCTATGGAGCGTGGCGAATCGAATTTCTGAATCACGACAAAATCTCATTTCAAGACTAGTCAAAAGCTGGGAGCTTCCCGCCGCCTCATCCCATAATTCATATTGCTAGCCTGCGTTCTTGATTTACAACAAGACATCCCTTTCATCAACCAAATTTTCGATTGACATCGACCAGCCTATCTCTCGTTTCAACCGAGAGATAGGCTTTTTCTTAGAAATGTTGTGTCTTATTGATTACCTAGCTGAAACCAACCAAACTCCCAAAGAGCCTTGGCAAAGCGTATAAAAAATAACGTCAGCCAGCCTAAAACCGTATCATTGCAATGTACTATTGATACAGCTTCTCAACAGCATTTAAAGGTAGACTCCGAAATCATACGGATATGCACCTACGCCAAATCCACCATCTGCGCGTTCGAGAACAAGCGCAGAATAAAGACAGAAATCAGCTCAAATCCCAATAAAAGAAAACATAAAGAACCGTCATGAAGCATTTTTCATGTGCGATCGCTGCTCAGCAAGCAAAAGAAGACCCCATAGGTACAGCCGGACACTATCAAACCTATGTTCTGATCGAATGTCCGATGCCATGGCAGGCACACGTCTTCGACTCCAACCACATTCCGGCAGCGCTACGCCACTACATACAAGCCACCAAGCGTGACAACTCTATTCAGTTCCTGGGTATCAATCGCGGTACTGCTGCCAGACACGCTCATACAACGCTGCTGATATACCAGCAGACTCACTTACCCACCAGCCCCTTCAGCAATGAAACACCTATAAGTCCTGTAGATGCTCGTAGGAAGATTTATGCGAGTGACCGATTCATCAATCAATATCATGGCTTTGAATATCAGCTAGAGAGCCTAGACCAAGTTGTTCCTTGTCTGCAGGCCCACTGGCGCAATCAACAACTCGGTCAACATACCACCGCTTATCCAAACCAACCAATCGTCAAACGAGATATTCTCGTGTGTACCCACGGCATGCGAGACAGGTGTTGCGCTAGGTTCGGCCAGCCTCTGTTTAGAGATGCTAGGCATCTGAGCGAGCAAGGGCAGCTGCCCGACACGCGAATCTGGCAGGCTAGCCACATTGGCGGACACCGCTTTGCGCCTACAGCCATTACCCTCCCCGATGGACGCTACTATGGCCACCTCTCAATCCCAGTGTTGCAGGCAGCGATTACCCGCAGCGGTGATATCAGCCTGCTGCACGCCACGTATCGAGGCTGGGGACTGCTACCTCGCCCACTCCAAGTACTAGAGAAAAAACTATTGCTCAGCCAAAATTGGCCATGGCTAAACAACAAAGTAGCCTACCGGCTGCTCACCCTACCAGCAACAAATCACCCTTCAGAAAGCAGCCACATATACGCTGAATTCACCATAAAACAAACTGACGGTACCCTTGTTACTCATAGGGCTCAGCTCATTCGCGAGACCCATCCGTCCTACTGCATAAAGACATCCTGCTCAGACACATCTCCCTCCGCCCTATACAAGTACGCCATAGCTAAGCATAATGTGGTCCAGCAGCTACGCCCAGCCGTTACAGCACACCATTGATCTTTCCAGAGCAAACCTCACCAGGCTACACAGAGAGATATTCCTGCTGCAGGATGTGATTAATCGGCTGGCCGCGTTTGTACGCATTCAGCATGTTATGAGCCGGGCTGTATCGACGTTGCAACATGTCTTTTAGCCTATCTAGACGATTCCATTCCGTTGCACGGGTCGTCGCTGCATAGGCCGCTTTCAGCACATCCCAAGCCCCCGCATAAATCTGTTCATCCGCGAAACCTAGCTGCGCTGACTGCTGATGTAGCTTAGCCTCGGGTACGGTTGCCCGACCAGTGAGCGTCTCATCTAAGATGAGGCCTTTGAGCAGGCAGAGCAGGCTGCCGTATAGATCAAAGTCACCACAGCTATCAAATGCCTTAAATTCTATGCGGCCAGCTTCGGCAGGGATTCTAGCAAGCTGTGTCAGCGAAGGAATAGAATCGAGCAAGTCTACCGTATCGTTTAAAAAAACCATGGCTGCAGGCCTAGCCCCCGTACGAAAAAACGTGCGTACAGAAAGCCCCTTCCAAGGGTTTCCTCGGTAAAAAGGAGAGCTGTAACTAAAAGGAATCATAAACGGGCTGTAGTAAGTCAGCTTACGCCCAATATCTACCAGCTGACTTGGCGAGAGACCATTTGCAGACAGATTCAAATCGGGCCCCTGAGTCAGCATGGGAATGTGCGCTGTTTGCATTTCTGGCGACCCCTGACGTCGCTGCTGCTCAAACGCATTTAGCGGCGGATCAGGAACAAATTCACAGCGATAGGGATGAAAGCTGGTCAGCGCAGGCGAAAACCCCATATTCTCTGCAGCCGCTCGCAATTGCGCAAAGCTCTCTTTTAGCTGCGCTAAAGTCTCTTCAATGCTCTCTTGAACGGTTGTCCGAATCTCAATCCCCTTGGGCGGGCAGTCTATCACTTCACCTGTAGTCGCAAAACGCTCAAAGCCCTCCACATACCAGCGCTTCAGCTTAATACCCGCATCGCCTACTCGCAGCTGAGGATAGTCTTCCTCATAAATAGGAAGCTCAGAAACAATTGACTCAAACTCTGCAAAAGCGGTATTTGCGAAATCAGCGAACTGACCATCTGGCCTAATAAACGCCACTTCATGTTCTATTCCAAATCTGAACTTCATAACACCCTGTCCGGCTTAGCAACGGTATTGGTTCAGCGATCGCTCAACGAGGCGGTAGCGTAGGTGGCAGTATCGTTAAAGCGACTAGCACAGTGTAGCTGAGCGCAAAGTAGGTTTCAAAACGGGCAATGTACTCAAATCGGCAAGTGCGGTACCAGTGCTGCCAGCGGGCGATAATGGCTAGCTTTAGGAGCGCGATCGCAAAGGTTAGCGCCGTTAACCAAGAGAGCCAGCCCAGCAGATAAATTGCAGTGAGAATGACCACAGCCCATGCATGGTAGATAAACCCGGCCCTAAGCGAACAGATCTTTTGCTTACGGAGTTTGACGCTAAACACCGCACTTGAGAAAAATAGACTGTTCAATAGCCACAGCCCGAGAGCATGAAACGTAATCACATCAGCCGTGGCACCGTACACAAACAGCGTAGATAAACAGATTGCACCAAACATCACAATCTCATTTGTGATGGACTTTTGCTGATGACGCAAGACAGCAATAATGTCGATGCCTAAGGCTACGATGCTCACAAAGCCTATCCCGAACAAAACAGGATGGCGCATCGATAGCCACAGCGCGATCGCAAGTGCCAACAGTCCGTACAGACCCGCCCAAAACAAATAGCGCGGACGCCATCGACGCCTTTGCTTAATTTGAACAATGAGCGGGTACTCTGCCTGCAGTGCCAAAAGGGCAGCCAGACAGGCCCAAGACGTATCGCTCGTCCAAGCCTGAGCCAGCGAAGCCCCAGTGAGCACAGCGCACAGCAATACCAGCAACACGCCATGTTCAGGTGAAAACGTAGGCCGAAGTAGCCCCTTCTTGTGGCGACTCGATTCGGACGGGAGGGCTGAGATACCCTCCACCACATCCGGCAGTAATTGAACAACCATAAATTATTATCGCGGCCCCTACCTAAAGACCCATCTCCTGCTTAATTTGAGCCGTCCAAGCTTCAATACGCGCGGCTGACTTATCAGATTCATTGTCGTCATCAAGTGCAAGACCACAGAACTTTCCGCCCTCTCGAAGCGCGCGCGATTCGCTATGTTCATACTCATCGGCGGGCCAGTACCCCACTGTTTTTGCGCCTAATCCCGAAATCTTTTCTTCTAGCTGGCCCATCGCATCCATAAAATTATCTGCATAGCCAATTTGGTCACCCGTCCCAAAGTAAGCCACCGTCTTCCCACTAAAGTCAACGCTGTCCAAATCATCAAATACCGCTTCCCAGTCGTCCTGAAGATCGCCAATATTCCAGGTCGGCGAGGCAATAATGAGATAGTCGTACGCTGCCAGACTCTCAGCACCCGCATCGGCAATATCCTGCAAATCTACGGCAGACTCTCCTCCTAACGCAGCCTGCACCTGCTCCGCAGCGTCTGCCGTTTTACCCGTCGTCGAGCCGTAAAACAAACCTACTTTAGCCATGACTATCCTTTCGTATTGAGAATAAACAGAAACACTCTGCGCTTCATAGCTTTTACCGAGCTACCACAAGAACAAAGTCAATAAACAGAATCATACACGGATCGTTATTGATAATCAATATCTTTAAGGGAGTAGCTGGCGATAAGCTAGGTTTTCCCTATCCATGAAATATCTGACAAGAAAGTAGCCAGAAAGCCGAAAACGCCTGCGTTCAAAGAACAAATGGCTTTAGCCGCCTTTTTGGTAGCCGTTCCAGACAGAATCTGCGAGGCAACAGGCTTATAAATTAATGATTATTAATCTCATTTAATATTTACAAAAGAGTAGGTTATGACAAGGAGGTTTATGCGTTTCACCTTGCTATCTCAGTGGCTTACAACACCAGTCATTCTGAGAATGTTCAAATGCATAAAAGTAAAACAGCTGGCGAAATCTCTGCAGACCGTAGCCTACTGCACCAGCTAGAGCTGCAGAGAATATCGCTATCCAAAAACCTGTTGGCCGCTACTGCCGTCAAAATTGTGTCGCTGGATGCGATCGCGCTAGCATCGATCATCAGCGCCAGGCCAAACAGCGCAATCGCAGCCCCGTATACCAGGCGTCTCACCCAGTTGATTCGGGTCAGCGCTTTCTGACACACCTGACACTGCGCGGTGTGGGTATGCCACACGTCAAAAAGCTGTTGTTTGCTGAGCGTAGCAGCGGGCAAAGTCAACTTGTTATGCCAAGGAACGCCACCGCCAGCTCGCTTCTCTAGCTATTGCCGAAAAGCGACAATCAGGGGCTTTTGAGGATCTAAACAAGCAACAGTAGCCATCGGGTACCACTGTTTCGTCCACTGAAAAAAGCCATCATCAGCAAAATCGCTAGCCAGCCCACTATCGGCTTCATTGTCGGGCTCACAATCGGGTAACTCGCCAGCTACGCTTACAGCAGCAGCACTTTCAGCTTGCTCACCCATACAGCTAGCACCCCAAGCAGGTTCACGCTGCCCATTATATCGAGCACAAAAAAGAGCAGCCTGCTCAGCACGCAAAAACAAGCTTAGAGAGCGTCAGGGTCCACACCGAGCGCTTTCAGCTTAGCGGCCAATCGGTCGGCTTTTTGCTGAGCTGACTCTGCTATTTGCTGGGCTGACTCAACGGCTTTCTGCGCTGATTCTGCAGCCTGTTGGGCTGACTCTGCAGCTGTCTGAGCTGACTCAATGGCTTGCTGGGCTGACTCTGCAGCTTCTGCGGGCGAAGGGACTAGCCTACCGTCATCGGTAAAGTACCGAAGTTTTTCCTCGTGAGTTCCTAAAAACAGCTGAAGCTGCTGGCTCCACAGCTGCCCTTTCTCATTTGGGGAAATCGGTTCGTACTGGCCTCCCACCAAAATAAACCCGGCAAACTCTAGACTAACTGGGTCAAACCAAAAGTACTCGGGTAGTCGAAAAGTGTCCTGATACAGCACTTTCTTTGTTGTTCTATCTACATTAGCCGTACTGTCCGAAAGAATCTCGACAATCACGTTAGGATACCTGCCATCTTCTTCCCACACTGTCCAGCTTTTGCGAGTACGTCTCTCAGTGTTTAGAACAACCAAAAAATCCGGCCCGCGAAAGTCTCTAGACTTTAGCTGCTTAGGGCTGAAGTAAACCGTTAGATTACCCGAGGCAAAGAAATCGAGCCGATCTTTCCAAAGCCATTCTAGGCTGGAGATAAGCAATAGAATTTGGCGCAGGTGTAAATCGCTTTCCAATGGAGGCTCGTTACTGTAAAGATCTGTAGGGGGTAGAGGGGGAAAATAATCAGGCTCAGTCTGAAGCTGTTCAACAACGTCTGGCGCTGCTGTTGGCTGGTCAGTCAGAGCTGGTTCGAGATCCTTAGCAAGTACCATAACCGGAGTCGCACAGTGTTTTTGGTCTTTGTTTTTGGCCTTGTTTTCGGCCTTTGGGCCTTATTCTAACAATTCATCCCTTTTTGACCTCTTTTTTGGTCTTTCGGCTAGGACTTTGTATCAGAAAGCGCGCTGCGAGCCATGGCTGCGATCGCCTGGTCAGTCGCCTTTGGTAGTTGGTAATACTTACCGCCCGCCGTCTTCGCCAACTCCTTGCCAAACCCCGTCGATACAAACTTTCGCTCCGTATCAATCACCAGCATCTGATAGCCCGTCGTGCGAATGTTGCCCGCAATTTCGAGCAGCTCCGCCTTGAGGTCAGGCTTTTCACCAGTTTCGTCGGGCTCATCGCCTAGAGAGCGGGCCAGGGGCACATTGCCACGGCCATCGGTAATCGCCACGATGACCACGCTGCCCACGTCTCCCGACTTTTGGGCATTGGTGCCAACGCGGACGGCCTGCATTAGGCCATGGGCTAGGGGCGAGCCGCCGCCACAGGCCATTGTTTCTAGCCGTCGCTTAGCCGCTGTGATAGAGCGAGTCGGGGGAAGGAGCACTTCGGCCTGTTCGCCGCGGAAGGGAATCAGGGCAACCTGGTCCCGATTTTGGTAGGCGTCTGTTAGCAGGCTGAGGACGGCGCCTTTGGCATTCTGCATACGGTTGAGCGCCATGGAGCCAGAGGCATCTACGACAAAAATGATCAGCGAACCGGCCTTGCGAGCTAGGCGCTTGGCCCGGATGTCGCCTTGTTCGACGATGACTTTGCGGTTGGGAAAGCGATCGCGACGAGCCTTTTGGTATGGCGCGGCGGCGCGAAGGGTGGCATCTACCGCAATGCGACGAGCCTGCCCCGGTGGAATAAAGGGTTTGATGTAGCGCCCCCGCTCATCGGAGAAAATTACGCTGTTTTTACCAGAAGCGCCCTGTTTGCTCGTACTTTCTGCGAAAGACATCAAGGCAGGGTCCATCACTACGCCTTCTGCATCGAAGATAAATTCTTCTGGAATAGAAGGTGGCGCTTCTGGCTGTTCTTCTTGCTCTTCGTCCTTGTCGTCTTCATCTTCAGAATTATCTTCTGAGTTGTCGTCAGAATCGTCTTCTTGCTGTTGGTCTTGTGGGGGTGGCGGTGGCGGCGGGGGTGCCTCATCTTCCATGGGGGGCACAGCGCTAGATCGTGGCACAATCACTAACTCCACAGCACTACGCAAGTCATCTGCCGTGACATTGCTACGGCCATCTAGCGCGGCGCAGGCTTTGGCTACCCGCACGGCAAAGAGTTCTGCCCGGTGACCCATAACGCCGCCGCGCAGCGCTTCTGTCACCAAATAGTTAATCTGCTCTGTGGTGATCGTGACATCTTTTAGCCATTCTCTAGCCAGCACAATTTGCGTCTTGAGCGCATCTATCTCTTCTTCAAACTCGGATAAAAACGCTTTTGGGTCTCGGGCAAAGTTGTTGACCTGTTCAACGGCTGCCACGCGATCATCTAGGGTGAGTTCGGCATCGGCAGAAAGTGCGATCGCAATCCTATCGAGCAAATGCTCTCGCAAATTCCCTTCTTCTGGGTTGTAGGTAGCGATCATCAGTGGCTTGCACGGATGCTGAAAGCTAATCCCCTCACGCTCGATTTGGTTGCGACCTTCCGTGAGTGTAGACAGCAACAAATTGCTAACCTGGTCGTCCAGAAGATTGATTTCATCAATATAGAGAACCCCGCGATGGGCCTCCGCCAAAAGCCCAGGCTGAAAGACGCTCTCTCCTTCCCGGATAGACTTTGCCACATCCACAGAGCCCAACAGCCGATCTTCGGTAATGCCAAGCGGAATTTGAATGAAAGGTGCTTTGACTACTTTGGTTGGCAGATCATCAACCGGCGTATCCGCTGAAAATCGGCTAGCCGTTTCGTCATCCCACGCCGTCGGATCTGTCGGGTCGCAGTTGCAAGAGCCCTCAATAATTTCAATCGGCGGCAGTAACTGATAGAGTGCCCGGGCCAGCACAGACTTTGCCGTTCCGCGTCGTCCGGCAATGACCACACCCCCCAATCCCGGGTCTACTGCAGACAGCAGCAGCGCAAACTTGATCGTGTCCTGGCCGACCACGGCCATCAGTGGAAACGTGTCCGGCGTATTGTTTGTAAGTAGCGCAGTCATGGAACAGTCGCAAAAGAGAGTAGGGATTGCTTCAGGCTTTGAGGTCGAGTGTAACTAATTCAGGCTAGTCGCTGAATAGGGATGCCTACCCTCTAAAGGCCTTTAGTCGAGCCATTAAGAAGGCTGACGTCCGCTGTTGCTACCTGGGATTACCGGCACTTCTACGGCTTCACGGAACTGCTCAACGCTTTCATCGAACTGAATAGGCAGTACGCCGACCACGTTCTCGTGGGGTCGAGGGATGATTACCCAGGTTTCTAAGACGCCGCCAGGCGCGTTTTGGGCAGCTTCTACGCCCGCTTCCATAGCCGCCTTTACTTCTGATACATCGCCGCGAATATTGATACAAAATCGGGCGCTGCCCGCTCGAATGTAGCTTACCAGGGTTACACGACCGGCCTTTACCATGGCGTCTGCGGCTGCAAGTACGGGGGGAAACCCTTTTGTTTCAAGCGATCCAACTGCCTGTGGCATCTAAACTCTCCAACACGATTTTTCTTGGCGGTAGCAAAGACTACGCTAGCTATTCCATCATCGATTGTACGGGAGAAGGGGAATCGGCTCAATTAGAAGGAGGAATGCAGAAGGAGGAATGCTGAATGGTGAGTTGGCTTTACTCGTAGTCAGCATTGGTGTAGGTAGCGGCTAGCGCTGTGGCGGAAGCAGGCCGATTTGCTCGGCGAAGGGGGTGGCGTCTTCGGTGAAGTCTAGCTCTAGGGTGCTGATGACGTTTGGGGTGGGGTTTGGGATGAGGGTGTGGGCGTAGGCACCATCGCCGTGGCAGGCATTGGCAGCTTTGAGGCCTGCTTCGAGGGCGCGTTTTACTTCGGCGTTGGGGCCGCGAACGACGACGTATTGGTGGCCGCTGTCTGCAGGGGCGATTTTGATGAGGGTGACGCGGCCTGCTTTGACCATGGCATCTGCTGCGGCAAGGGAAGCAGGGAAGCCGTGGGTTTCGATGGTGACAACAGCGATGGGCATGGGAGAAAAGAAGGGATGAGAAAGGAATGGGGCAATCAGCAAATGTAATCAGCCAGGTTCAACTAGCTAAATGTAATCAGCTAAATACTTGTCCTTATTTAGTGGAATTGTACCTTGCAGGCGATCTGTTCCGATAGCCGCCAAGCGGCATCATCCCGATTCACCTCATTCTTTCCCTTTTGCCTTAAACCTTTATGCCGCTCGGCTGACCCTGAGATGCAATGATCCGATCACATCCTGACTCTGGGTAGGCCCAGGCGTAGTAGCTTTCTTTCGGGTTGCCCCAGCAAAGCAGCAGATACAGCTCGCTCCGGGTGGCTTCTACATCTGCCCATTCGGCATGCTCAATCAATTCTTCTACTTGGCCTTGGGAAATCGGCTGAGGTGGATTGCCTGCTCGCCAAAGATCGAGTCCAGCGATCGCACGCCACCAAAAATCAATTACAGCCCCCTTCGCCGCGCCAAGACGCAGCTTGTCTTCAGCGGTCGCCGTGAGCTGGGGATGAATTTCGGGAAAGCGAATGGTGCGCCCCTTAAAGTGACATTCGCGCCAGACGATACCCGACACCCCTTCAGCTATCTGATACTGATGAATCTGATCACGAAAGTCACGAAAAGCGTATATCTGGCTGAGCTTTTGAGGACCAATAGCTTTGGCAATCACCGGGTCGTCAATGCGACTGTCGGGCGTGAGAAGGAGCCGGTCGCCTCGCACCGCAGCCTTCATCTCAGCGTCCAATATTTCTAATAGCTGCGCGGTGGTGTAAACCATAGCTCGCCAAAGAGGAGTGGCCTGACAAACGACATTGAAAACAGGCGCCACTGGCCAGTTCAGCCAGCATACTTGACAACAATTTTACCAAGAAGACTCAGCCCTGACACCTACAAAACTTACTGATAAGCATTGACATCCTAACCATACAAACTGCAGACGATTCACTGTCTCCCCAACAACATCGATGGCTGTCTAGATGCAGAGCGTACTCTTCTATCAAACAGCCAAAATCAGTAGCCTCCATCAAAGTGCCAGTCATACAAATACAATCGACCCGCTACGAAAACCGTTTTAACGCATCTAGCAACAGCGCGTAAAATCCGTCCGCATCGACCGATTCAACCACTTGAACGCTTGATGCGGCGCCGTCACCATACCAATCCACTACGGTGCGTCCAAGGGTGGTGGGGCTAACGGTTTCAACGGCGACCGCTACCCGCTTGGTGGTGAACAGTGCCGGATCGTAAAGGTATGCCAGTACACAGGGGTCGTGCAGCGGCCCGCCGGGCAGTCCGTAGCGTTCCAAATCCGACTGACCATAATAAGACAGCATGCCAGCCGCTGCCTCGCTCACCGGGTTGCCCACGGCTCGAATTGCGGCCAGGCGCTCAGGCGTAGTCAGCACCTGATGAGTCGTATCTAGCGTGATTAGCGTTGTGGAAATGCCTGCCCCTAGAACCACATGAGCCGCATGGGGGTCCACATACATATTGAACTCTGCGGAGGGCGTGATATTGCCCTCCCCGCGGGCCCCGCCCATAATCACCAGTTGAGAAATTGCATCGGCAATCTGCGGGCACTGAATTAGGGCAACAGCCAAATTCGTCAGCGGCCCTAGCGCGGCTACGGTCATCGGCTCCGGCGCAGCCAGCAGCTGCTGAATGAGAAAATCTACCCCGTGCTGTGCGGACTGCGCCGCGGCGGGCTCGGGCAAGTCGGCTCCCTGGAGCCCCGTAACACCATGGATATCTTCAGCCGTTTCTAAGGGGCGCAGGAGCGGGCGCGGGCATCCTGCCAAAACCGGCAAATCAGCCTGACCGGCGAGGGCGCAGATCTTTCGAGCATTGCTGTAGGTCAAAGACAAAGGTACGTTTCCAGCCACTGTGGTGACGCCTGCGACTGGCATTTCTAGGCCAAAGGCCAGCAATAGCGCGATCGCATCATCTACCCCCGGATCGCAGTCAACAATAATCGGTGCTGCCATAGACATCTGTAGTAAGGGTGGTCCGTTTTACGCTAGTTTAGGAGCCATGTTGCCAAGCGCTAGCCTTTCACAAGGCCTCCTTAGTATTTTAAGGATATTTCATAGTTTCTTTGGCAGTTTCTTTCCATACAGCCCTTCTTTAGCGCCAGCAATGCGCCGCCCCAAAACATGAATCGTTGCAAGAATCGTTTTTGGCAAAAGCTATCTTGGCTAGCATCCGCCCGGCAGGTGCCCGCAAAATCTACGATTTTGAGACTTTCGCTGCTCTCGGGGCTGGTCTTGGTAGCAGGGTGTGAAGGCAGTCAACTGGGCGATCGCGTGGGCAAAAGCCTAGAGCCCGATCCACAGCTTGCAGATAATCCCAACGGGTTGGCTGTACGCCAAGACAATGACGATAGCCGTGACGCGAGCGCTTCAGCTGCAGCTGAAACCGATTCGGCAGCAGATGATACTGGCGAATCGGGAGATAACCCTGATGCGACCGAGCGCAACCAACCCACGACAGATACAAACGACGAAGACTCAAGCCAACCAACGGCGGCAAACCCTGAAGTCGTCGCTGGAGACTACACCGATTTGGGCAAAGCTCCTGAGGAAATCCAGCCCTATTTAGTTGACCTCATTGAGCTGGATCTCTTAGAAGTGCGGCCACCAGCCAAGCCACCTGCAACCACTGGCGATGGCACTCCCGCAACTGCAGCACCGGCTCCAGGACCAGACGAATTTCGGCCCAACCAAGCGGTGACCCGGCGAGAATATGCTCGCTGGCTACTGGCTACTAACAATCAGTTTTACTCGGGCGATCGCACCCGCAAAATTCGCCCTGGCGTCACCAGCGCCCAACCCGTTTTCCAAGATGTCCCCGCCAGTGATGCCGACTTTGCAGCGATTCAGGGCCTAGCAGAAGCCGGCATCATTCCCAGCCCCCTCACGGGCAGCAGCACGACGGTCACCTTCCGGCCCGACGCGCCACTCACTCGCAAAGATCTCCTCACTTGGAAAGTCCCCCTCGACACCCGTCAACCCCTCCCCGAAGCCTCCATCTCAGCCGTCCAGCAGGCGTGGGGATTTCAAGACGCCGAAAAAATTCCGCCCAGATCGCTGCAAGCCGTACTCGCAGACTATCAAAACGGAGACTTTTCTAACTTTCGCCGTGCCTTTAGCTACACCACTCTCTTCCAACCCGACAAAGCCGCCACTCGCGCCGAAGCAGCAGCCGTCCTGTGGCGCTTTGGCAATCCGGCAGAGGGGATTACCGCTGCCGAGGTTCGAGGCGTCAATAACGGCGCAGGCAGTGGTGCCGAGGCTGCCGATAGCGAAGCAGAGACCAACGACAATGGCTGAGGCTGACCCGCAGAATCATTGGAGCGATGATCGTTTTTTTGACACCATTGCAGAACTTGTGATGCTGCATTCACCGAGCGGTGTAGAAGGTGAGGTTAATGATTACTTGCTAGAGCGGCTGAGCGAGATAGGCGTAGAACATTGGCAAGATGAAGCCGATAATATCGTCATTCGGTTGGCAGCTGAGTCGTCTGATACTGACCAGTCCGAGCCTGATTTGCCCAACACTAAGCCAACCGGTAAACGCAAACGTAGCCTGGCGATTACTGCTCACAAAGATGAAATTGGTGGCATCGTGAAGCGAGTTGGTCCAAATGGGCGACTGTCGGTGAGGGCGCTGGGTGGAGCTTATCCTTGGGTGTATGGAGAAGGGGTTGTCGATCTGCTGGGCGATCGCACGACGGTCAGCGGCATTCTCAGCTTTGGCTCTCGCCATGTCTCCCACGAGTCACCCCAAAAAGTGTTGCAAGAAGGCAAAGCCGTAGAATGGCAAAACGCCTGGGTAGAAACTAAGCTCTCCGACCGAGAATTGCTGCGAGCAGGCGTGCGGCCTGGTACGCGCATGGTTGTTGGCAAGCACCGCAAGCGTCCCTTTCGCATGGGCGACCACATTGCTAGCTACACCTTAGATAACAAAGCGTCCCTAGCCATTTTGCTGGCCCTGGCAGAAACGGTCACCGCGCCGCCCGTCGATGTGTACCTCGTGGCCTCTGCCAAAGAAGAAGTCGGTGCCATCGGGGCCCTATACTTTACGCAGCGGCAGCGGCTAGATGAGCTGATTGCCCTAGAGATTTGTCCGCTTTCTAAGGAGTACCCTCTGTTCGATGGTCCGGCGCCAGCACTCTTTTCACAAGATAGCTACGGCCTATACGACGAAGGGCTCAACCGGGAACTTATGGATGTGGCAGAGCGATCGCATATTCCCCTGCAGGTCGCAGCCATCAGCGGCTTTGGCAGTGACGCCTCTATCGCCATGAAATTTGGTCATGTTGCCAGAGGCGCTTGCCTTGCCTTCCCCACTGAAAATACCCACGGCTACGAAATCGCCCATCTAGGTGCCATTGGGAACTGCTACCACCTCTTAAAAGACTTCATCAGCTCGGCATAATATCTGAGCAACTATAACAATTCCCTTCTGATTGTTAGAACACACCACCACAGAACACGTTGGCATAGAATGCTTCTCAGCGTACCGTGTCGGTTTTCTTATGACTCAACTAACGACTCAAGAAGTTTTAACCCACATTCAGGCGGGTAAGTCTCTACAGCAAAAAGAGCTGAGCGCCATTGATTTGGCAGGGGCTCAGTTAAATAAAGGAGACTTTTCAGACGCCTATTTGAGGCGCGCGATGCTGACAAACGCCTGCTGTCAGGAAGCTAATTTTTCTGGGGCGACGCTGATTTTGGCGAGCTTGAAATCGGCTAATTTGCAAGCTGCGCAACTGGTCAATGCAGTCTTGACAAATGCAGACCTAGCGCAAGCTAATCTGCAACAAGTTCAGGCAAAAGGGGCCAAATTTTACAGCACTTCCTTGGAGGGCGCGACTGGCACGGCGGCTGTACTCGATGAGGCTGATTTTCGGGAAGCCAACGGGGCGCGATCGCACTTCTCAAAGGCCAGCTGCAACAGTACAGCTTTCAACCGTGCCAACTTCGACGGTGCGAGCTTCGAGGGAGCTAGCCTTGTGCGCGCCCAGTGGCACGAAGCCAGCCTCGTAGCATCATCCTTCGTCAGTGCCAACTTAGAGCAAGCCGTCTTCGATGAGGCACAGCTGACCAGCGCTAACTTTTCAAAAGCCAACGCACTGAACACAAATTTCAGCCAGGCAAACCTAAGCCAAACAAACTTCACAGAGGCACAGCTAGACTGGTCCAACTGCACAGAGACCAACCTGTCCCAGGCTCAGCTTCAGCGCGCCTCCGCCTACAACACCAACTTCCGCATGGCCAACCTCACCGGCGCTGACTTCACCGGCGCCGATCTGCGAGAAGCCAACTTCGAAGAAGCCCAGCTAACGGGCGTCTCTTTTGAAGGATGCAACGTCCGCAGGGCTATTTTTACCGGCGCAGCAGGCCTCTCAGACGCGCAGAAGCAATGGCTCAAAGACAACCATGCCTTCAACGTTGAGTAAACCGCTGCATAGCAGGCTGGTCAGGGTCAAAATCATGAACTGCGATTACAGCATCCAGATTCAACGGACCGTAGAGGTGAGGAAATCGACCGTGACCTGGAACCGCATCGTAGCGAAGTTCTGACGTCAGGCGATCGCAATCTGTCTCCAACAGCACCAGCCCAGCCTGCCCGCTGTAAAATCGCGCCGCAACCGCAGCAACCTGACCCGCTTCCGAAAAATGAATAAACCCCTCAGATTCCAGAGAAGGAGCACGATACTCGCCTGCCAGTTGAGCAGCTTTCCAGTCCGCCTGCTGCGTAATATGAAAAATCATATTGTCTCTATTCATAGCAACTACATTTTTGCTGACTTCACGAAGACCCAAATCTGTTCACCATAGTTTGACGAATCCTATTGGCAGGGCTTCCTTGAAATGCCCAAAGCGTTGTCTCCCAACAGAAGAAAGATACGCCGCCGTAGTCTGCTGCCTGCACGGCTGCAATCTCTTTGTCCAGCCGCTCAATCGACTTAGCGGCTAAGAAAGGCCCCGTGTATAGACCAATCGCCGTCGGGACTTGTTCTCTCACATCATAGAATCCGCTGTTGTAAAGATCGTTTTCAAAAATAGAGAGATCGTCCCTGTACACCTGAACAACCACTTCATCGACTAGCTTTTCATCCACCCATCGTCGCCAGTCCTGCAAATATTTCTGATAGGCGAAGCGAGGAGGATTCGGAGAGACAGAAACAACCGCGTCCGGATTTGCCTGCCTTACAGCCAGAGTAATCTTTTTCAACAGCTGGGTGATTTTGTCGGCTCGCCAAGCCACCCATTCTGGATCGTTCTTATTTTCTGGAGGAGCTAGGCCGTTGTGCTCACCTTTGTAAAGTTCAACGGTGTAAGGATCGTAGCCAAAAGCCACTGGCAATCCGAAGTGATCATCTAGCTGAATGCCATCAACCGGATAGCGAGCCACCACTTCTACAATTAGGTCAGTTAAAAACTGTTGAACTTCTGGCAAAAAAGGATTGAGCCAGGCTAGATTGCCGCCTGCAGCTTCTAGCTGAAAATTCTGTAGCGGCTTGGGAAGGAAGGAATTCGGCTTAGCAGGGTCTGAAACTCGGTTGCCTGCCAGGTTGAGCGTGAGCCACTCCGGATGGGCCTGTGCGATCGCAGCACTCTCCGGAATCATCAGCCCATATTCAAACCAGGGCAAGATTCTCATCTTCTGACGATGGGCCTGGCGCACAAATCCACCGAGCACATCGTCAAAGGGCCATAGCGGCAAGTCCGTCAGAACGTCTTTTTGTAAGCCACCGGCAGCCGCAGCCACCTGACTAGAATGTAGCGTATACCCACGGCTCCACACGCAGGGATACAGCGTATTTAGGCGATGCCTAGCCAGGTTGACAACCACTTCATCGGTGCGCATCGTATAGTACGAAATCGACGCGCCCAAGTTGGTCATCCACACGCCGCGAACTTGATTGGTAGTCACAGGCGAAATCAGGGGAGCCTGCCACAGCGTCAGCGCCAGCCACAAACTGCCGAAAAATAATAGCCCTCGCATCCATCCTTTGCGGCGCTTTGGATAAGGTTTTCGATGAGATTGTGGCTGCGATTTCAGATTGGTGTTTGGCTCGGCCTGAGGGTTATGCATGCTCGCTACAATAGCCTACAAAAGACAGATTCAGTCGTGGACTATCTTATTTCGGACCGTCTTATTCAGACGACCTAAGTTTGAGCCGCGCTATGGCGAAGCAGCTGTTTGCAGCGTCATGGCAGAACCGCCACCCCGACGGCTGGGTTCAGCTGCAGCGAAAATTTGCCCATCGGGCGATCGCACGATGCCCGTTGCCGCGCCAATTTCACCGGTCTCTTCTAAGGTATGTCCCATGTCTATCAGGGCCTGTCCCAGTTCCGTATCGCTGAAGTTACTGTCCACCAGCGTGGTACCAAGATTGCGTTGAGAGAGTCTGGGCGCCGCGATCGCATCCGCCAAATCCATCCCAAAATCCACCATATTGACCACTATCCCCAACACCGTCGTGATGATCGTTGAGCCCCCCGGCGAGCCAAAGGCTAGCGTCTGGCCATCCGGCCCGATAGCAATCGTTGGGGCCATACTGCTACGAGGCCGCTTTCCGGGCTCTGGCACATTGGGATGCGGGCTCTCTGCATCAAAGTCCGTCAGCTCATTGTTCAAAATAAATCCGTAGCCAGGCACCACAATTCCAGAACCGCCCGTCATCTCAATGGTGAGCGTGTAGGAAACTACTCTACCCTCAGCATCTACCGCCGTCAAATGAGTCGTTGACCGCCCTTCTGTATTCGTGGTGGCAGCAGGTACAGTAAACGCCGTTAGGCTCGGGCTCGGATCTTGCTGATAGGGCAGCGGATTTCCAGCGGCTGCGCTGTAGTCGGCTTCATTGTCTGGCGGCTGCATAGTCATGGCAGCGCGCCTTGCAGCGGTGTAGTCGGCGCTCAGCAAGCCAGAGAGCGGGACATCGACATATTCTGGATCGCCCAGATAGGCATTTCGGTCGGCATAGGCCAAGCGTTCAGCCTCGATCAGCCAGTGTAGGGCCTGCGCTCTTGGCAGATTGGCTAGGTCGTAGCCTGCAAGCAGGTTCAGCACTTCGGCCACGGTCGTACCGCCGCTACTGGGCAACCCCATGCCATACAGCCGATAGCCGCGATACTCACTGCTCACCGCTGGGCGCACTCTCACCTCATACCGGTCTAAGTCAGCCAACGTCAGGCGCCCCGGCCACACAGTAAACGGGGGCTCAGCGACAATGGGCGGGCGAGCGACAGTTTGCGCGATCGCTGCCGCCATTTCTCCTCTGTAGAAGGCATTCACGCCTTTTTCTGCAAGCAGTCGATAGGCTTTGGCCATCTCGGGATTGCGAAAAAGGCTGCCGACTTCAGGAATTTCTCCTCCCGGTAAGTACAAGTCTCGCGTACTCGAAAAGGCTGCAAATCGTGTCTGATTGGCAGCAATCTGACTAGCAAACGTTTCGTCTACGGTAAAGCCATCTTCGGCAAGTGCGATCGCAGGTTCTAGCAACTCAGCCAGCGTCCGCGTCCCATAGCGTTCCACAGCCGTTGCCCAGTTTAGCGGCGTCCCCGGCACGCCCACCGACAATCCGCTGCTAACCCGATTCGGGAAAAAAGGCAGTAGATCGCCCGTGTCGCTCCCTGGATCGCGAAATAGATCGGGCGTTGTGCCAGCGGGCGCTTCTTCCCGACCATCTAGGGTGATGACGGTTTTATCGGGTTGGGCAATCATCATAAAGCCGCCGCCCCCGATGCCTGCCGAAAAAGGCTCCACCACGCCTAGTGCTGCTGCTGTCGCAACGGCTGCATCTACCGCATTGCCGCCGCTGCGCAGAATATCGATGCCGACTTGGGTTGCCTGCTGATCGACACTGGCGATCGCACCCCCGGTCCCTATCGCCTCGTAAGGCTCAACTAGGTCACGGGCAGGTATGCGTAACGCAATGAGTAGCACCCAGCCAACCCCTATCAGCCCCAACACGATTCGTCGAAACATGTATTCTCCCCGCCCGCTTCTTTCTGAGGTAACATGGCGCCTACAGAAAGAACGTCACAGCACACAGCCAAACAATTTTACCGAAGCCTCACCTTGCAGCCTATAGCCAGCCGCAAAATCGTGTAGCCACATCACCCTCCTAAGCGATAATTATCACAAACAGACTATTGAGCCACCGACTATCGAGTCACTTTGGCAATGAGCAATTCAGAAACTATAAGCAATCCAGACATTCGCTGGCAGCAAAGGCTAAATAGCTATCAACGAGTGCTTCATCAGCTCACTAAATTCATTGAAAAAGGGACGCTGAGTGAGTTAGAAGAACAGGGTTTCATCAAGTCATTTGAGTACACTTACGAGCTAGCCTAGAAACTCCTCAAAGACTATCTCGAATTTCAAGGCGAACAGTCAATCTATGGCTTTCGCGATGCCATCCGTCTTGCTTTCAATCGTGACCTCATCACAAACGGAGACATCTGGATGGATATGATAAAAAGCAGAAACCTAACCATTCACGCGTACAACCTTGATACAGCTAAAGCTGTTGCAGACGACATCACTAACAATTACTTCTCTCTCTTTAAGGACCTCTCTACAACTATGCAGTCTATTCAAAACAGAGAGCAACAAAATCAAACAATGAACAATGAGCCCTAACGCCAAAGCCCTTTCCTACGGTCTTTCCCAAGACACCCTTCAGAAAATAAATAGCGTCCTAGCTCAGCATCCCGAAGTCGAGTCAGCTATCCTCTACGGTTCCCGGGCCATTGGCACCTTTCGTCCTGGTTCTGATATAGACCTCACCCTCACCGGCGAGCAGCTCACCCTCAGCATCCTGCTACGCATCGACACCGAAATCGACGATCTTCTCCTACCATACCTCTTCGATTTCTCTATTCTCAGCCACATCCACAGTCCTACGCTTCTCGACCATATCCACCGCGTAGGCATCCCACTTTATGAGCGAGCAGCCAAGAACGAGGTGTTGTGAACGGCCCTGTCGTCTCACTCCGCAAGCGGCTCAGCATAGAAGCCGATATGGCTCGCAACGGGTCTTTCAAAACCGGGGATTTTTGCATTGATCACTGCGTTGATAATTTCCGCTTTACCTTCGGTTTCTATAGCAATTGTGGTGGAGCCGCCGCCGTCGAGCTGTACTGCCTGAGTGGCGCCTAACGCTTTGAGCATCGGAGCGGCTTCATCTAGCGACGTGCCCTCCGCATACAGCGGTTGCTTGCCGTCACTGAGCAGCAGCCACAGCCGCGTTCCTGTTTCATCGATAGCTGCCAGCGTCAAAGGATACGGCCTTTTTGAAAGCGTCTTTTCCGAAAGGAACTGTAGCTCCTTGGGCGGGGGAACATCGCGAATCCAAATTGGCTGACCGGAGACGGCTTGCTGGGTACCAGCTGGGCAAATGTCTTCCCACACAAGCTCAATCCGCTGAGAAAAGAAACAAACTGAGTAGTAGCGGGGATGGGGCAAAGACACAATCAGACCATCTGACATTGCAAACCCGACCAAGCTAGCCGGGCCACCCGGTTTGGGACGGTAGTGCCAGGGCGTCATTTCTCTAAAAGGGTAAAAAAAGTTTGCATTGATAGCTAGCTGTAGCCGATGCTGTTCCAAAAAGTGGGAAGTGTGCTGAACTCGGGTTTCTCTTACCTGTGAGAACTGGTCGTAAATCGGCGCATTTTCAATGCCTGGTGTTGCAAATGGTTCGATGCCGGAAGCAGTCAGATCTACCTCTAGGATGTGAATGACCTGAGGCCTAGGTTCATTGAGGATTTGGCGGCTGTAGGTAACGCCTTGAAATAAAGGTCGCTCGGGAACGGCTACACGGGGTGGACGCTGCAATACGGTGCTACCGTAAATGCCAATGGGCACCAGCAGGCTAATCCAAATGAGGCCTTCTTGCAGCTTTTTTTGCCAAGTTGCCATGGGTACAAGCGTCCTTATCTATCTTTCAGGCGAAAGCTTTTTTACATTATGTCCTCTTCACCGTCTGAGAATTCGCCACCGGGACAAAGATCACCAGCCAAGCAGCGATCGCACACCCTATTTCTGCTCATCCTGCTAATGGGAGTCGGGTGGCCAATATTCTCCGCCTTGAGTACGCTACTGTTCGCGGTCATGGGGCTTAGCCCAAGCAGCCCAAATTGGCTACAAGCGCTGTCGCTTGCTGGCATGCTATCTGTAGCAGGGCTCTTTACCGGACTGCAAGGGTTAAAGCGTTTCTCCGCTTGGCAAAGGCGATTCCACACGATTAGCGGCGCTTTTTCGGGCGCAGTGTTAGGTCTATTTACCTTCGGACTGCTCAGTGAAGAAAAGCTAGGCTGGACTGTATTTGGGCTTATTTTAGGAAGCTTGGCATTAAGCAGCTTAGCCCAGTGGTCTGGTGGCTTACCCCGGTCGTTTTGGCGACGTTTTTGGCGGTGCACTATTTTGCTCTCTGGCACCTTCTGCAACTATGCAGTGGCCTTCGGCTTCAGCGTTTGGGCCTGGGCCGCACTGGCAGCAGGCAAACTATTCTTACTATTGCTAATGAGCGCGATCGCACTACTCTACCTATGGCTCACCCGCCTATCTCTCTCCGTCCTCACCCGCGACCTCCGCACCCCGTAGACCAAACCAAGCTACCCTACGAATCGATAAGCTCTACTCCGCAAGGCAACCGAATCACAAATTCACTGCCCTGTCCCACCTCAGAGAAGACATCAATACTGCCGCCATGCACATCTACCACGATCTGATGGGCAATCGCCAAACCTAGACCCGTGCCTTTGCCAACAGGCTTAGTCGTAAACAGTCGCTCAAAAATGCGAGCCTTGACCTCGGGCGGCATACCCTTGCCATTGTCTCGGATGCTGACTTCTACCTCACCTCCCGGTAGCTGACTGGTTTGGATGAAAATGGCTTGTGGGTGTTGATGTGGGGCACTGTCTTCGGAGGCGATCGCAACTTCATCAAACATATCGATCATGTTAGCCAAGATATTCATAAACACCTGATAGAGCTGCCCCGGAAAACAGACAATCTCATCAAGCGGCTGATAGTCTCGATTCACCTTTATTTTAGGCCGAACATCATTGCCACTCAGTCGATACTTCAAAAGCAACAGCGTGCTGTCTAGGCTGGCGTTAATATCTGCAGGCACAGCCTGTTCAGCATCCGTCCGCGAAAAGTTTCGCAAACTGTTGCTCATAGACTTCATTCGCCAGGTTGCCTCTTCCATAGAGCCCAGCATCTTGAGCAAGTCTTCTATCAAAAATTCGAGATTAATGTCCTCTGCATCTTCATTAATGGCATCTGCTGGTTCGGGATAATGCGCTTGGTACAGCGCCAAATGTTCGATTAGGTCTTCTACATGAGCCTTGACGTGGCGCACACTGCCATCGATAAAGCCCAGGGGATTGTTCAATTCGTGGGCAACACCAGACATCAGATTGCCAAGCGCTGACATCTTTTCGTACTGAACGAGCTGCAGCTGAGACTGATTGAGTTTCTCTAGAGCTTCTTGTAGTTCACCAGTTCTCTCTGACACATGCGACTCTAGCTGTTGATGCCATCGACGCAGCTGTAGGTGCGTTCTAACTCGTACGAGTAGCTCTTGCACTTGAAAAGGTTTGGTGATGTAGTCTATAGCACCGAGTTCAAACCCTTTCAGTTCGCTGTGCGTATCGCTCTGCGCAGTCAGAAAAATGACAGGAATCTTGGCCGTAATAGCATTTTCTTTAAGGCGCTTGCAGGTTTCATAGCCGTCCATCCTCGGCATCTGAACATCTAGCAAGATGAGATCAGGCGGGTGCATCCGGGCTAGCTTGAGCGCGCGACTACCATCTAGCGCAACCGAAACATCGCAGCCAGCATCTTCCAATACCTGACTAACTACTTCCAGATTGGCTGCTACATCATCGACAACGAGAACGTCCCCTTTTAGCACGGTTTAGACCTTGATGAGTAATGATTGCTACAGCAGAACTTCAGTCGCTTCTCTGGCCAAGCCCGCTTGCCACCTCTCTGAAGCTGAGGCTCGAAGATGCCCATTTCAGCTTTGCCACTTTCCATTACCTGGCGATCGCACAAACGGTGGTCGTCAGCGCCTGCTTTCTTCCAGACCATATCGTGGTCTGTTTTTCCAATCAGCTGTTCAGGTCGCGCCGGCCCAGCTAGTACTGCAAACTTTTGCAAGATACTGTCGTAGTCAATAGGCGTAGCTGAGGAGTCTATCTGTGGCGCCATCTACAGTCGGCTACACACTGAGCAGTGTGCACGATAATCGAACGTTATATAGATAGGTTACCCAGCCGAAAGTAAGGACACATATTAACGGCAACGATACATAACAGACAGAAGCGATATCCCGTAGGCCAGCAGACTTACTTCTGACAAACAGCTTCTATTTTGTAACCGTTCGGATCTCGTACATAGGCTGCGTAGTAATTTGGATGGTAGTGTGCCCGGATGCCGGGTGGACCCTCATCTTTTCCGCCTTGGGCAATCGCGCTTTTATAAAAGCTGTCTACCGCAGCCCTGTCTGCCGCCTGGAAGGCCAGATGAAATCTTGGAGGACTAGAAAACGCTTCCAAATTGTTCTGTGCAGCATCTTTAGAATACAGCCAAAAAGAGATTTGGTTGCTATCGACATAGGCCGCGATGCCGCGATCGCTCATTGCAAACATGCGGCTAATGCCCAATGGCTTTAGCGCCACATCGTAAAAGGCCAAACTCTGCGTTAAATCTGTGACACCAATAGAAAGATGATCGAACACCTATTTATGCTAACCCCACTAACTTTTCACTCAGTTCCCAAAGGCGATTCGCTTTGTTGGCATCCGCCGCTTCATTAGAAACTTCCTGACAAAAGGCCTCGCGGTTTTTGTCCTGTCGGTTGCCCCAGCTCCAATATACGCCCGATTTGTTGAACCCTTCTTCAGCGACGACTTGAGCAACGCGATCGCCCGATTCTTCCTCAGAAACGTATCCACCGGTAATATTTTTCTGAAAGAAAGGAAAGATAATTTGAAATAGCTTAGGCGCATCCCTAAACAAGTTTGACTCAGCAACACAGCCCGGATAGAGCGCATTAAACACAATCCCCGTATCGTCATGAAAGCGGCGATGCATCTCCAGCATCGTCAGCATGTTGCACAGCTTGCTGTCTTTGTAAGCCTTACCGGGTTTAAACTTTTTGCCATCAATCATGGCGATTGGCGATTTAAAGCCTAGCTCCATGCCCTTAAGTTCGCCCAGGTCCGGGGGCGCAGGAATCGGAATCTTACCGCCCAGTTCTTTTGGATTCGCAGTTACGGTGCCCAGCGTCACCAAGCGGGGCTCCGGATGGGCCGCTTTCTTCATATCTTCGAGCAGCAAATTGCACAGCAAAAAGTGCCCCAGATGGTTCGTTGCCACACTGATCTCGTAGCCATCTTCACTGCGCTCTGGCGACTTAAGGCTCGGCTTATACACAGCGGCATTCACAACCAAAGCATCGAGAGACTTACCCGTTGCACGAAACTCCTCTACAAACTGCCGGACGCTCTCCAAAGAGGCCAAATCTAGCTTGAGGAGGGTGTAGCTACCGGGGACTATCTCCACCTCTTTAGCAACGCGCTCTGCCTTTGGCAAATTTCGGCAGGCCATGATGACGTGCCAGCCTCGCTCGGCAAGAGACTTAGCAGCGTATAGGCCAACACCGGAAGAGGCACCAGTGATAATTACGTTAGGGCTGATTACGTCAGGACCTTGCGACTGTTCCATGAGGCTGTACGGCAGTGGGACTAAGTGGGCACCGGCACTGATGTCCGCCCACCTCCCTAATGCTGCCATACCGTTGAACTCTTACAACCAATCATTACCTTTTGCAAAGTTGAGTAAAGAAAATGACTGGAGACTGGCCTGCTAGCAGCTGATTAGCGGTGCAACTTGCGAGGCTATCCAGTGAGTGAGTAACGCAAACGCTTCGTTTAGTTGATGCTGTCGCAGTCGCTGGTCTAGCGATTGCATTAGGTCTGAAGGTTGTGTACCAGGCATGCCAACTGTTGCCATTGTCTACATCAGTCATATCCGTCCCCGTTCAAAATCGCACAGTTACCAAAACTGGCCTTTGCGAAATCTGATGATTTGGCGGTGATGTTCTCCCATAACAATACCGCTCTTTTCACCTAGTAAAGGACTGATCCATGCAGCCTGCTATAACCCACTCATCTAACAACAAACAGATAGCCCATACAGCTCTCGACCGAGAAATCAAATCAGAAGAAGTCTATGCTTCTCTGCCGCCTACAGAACAGCAAGCCTTCGATAGCGACTTCGAGGCTGACTTTGAAGCTGACTTCGAGGCTGACTTTGAAGCGGATCTGTTTGCTACCTTCGAAAGCGATTTCGAAAATGCTGCTAAAGGGTCCTTTAAAGATCTAGATGGATAAATCTTCTTGGTGTGGAATCCATTCACTCGCCGACAGCTTTCAGGGATATCCATCCAATATCCACAACTCTTACGACTACGCTTCAGATTAATTTGCATCCACAGTCAGAGGAACTCCATTACTCGTAGCAATAACGACCCCACGGCGCTGCGGAGTTACGGGTTTGTCATTCGCTAGCGCGAAGGTGTGCTTTTTCAGCAACGTCGCCAAAATGAGATTCATTTCTAGCTTTGCTAGAGCGTAGCCGATGCAGCGTCTATGTCCGCCACCAAAGGGAATAAATTCTGAAGCAGAAAACTGTCGCTCTAAGAATCTTTCAGGGCGAAACGTTTTGGGTTCGGGATAGAGATCTTCTCGGTGATGCACGGAGTAAATAGAGGGTGAGAGAAAGACTTCGGGCGGAAAAGTCTGACCGTTGATGGTGGTCTCTTTGTTAGAAATGCGAGGGGCTGTAATGGGTGCAACCGGATAAATTCTAAGGGTCTCAGAGGCGACAGCCGTTAAATAGGGTAGCGCTGCAATAGTTAACGGGTCAGCATCGTCAGCTAGCGCGTCGAGTTCTGCCATCAGCCGAGCTTTTACCGCCGGTAGCTTGTGTATCCAATACATCGCCCAGCTGAGTGCGGTCGCTGTTGTTTCGTGGCCCGCCGCCAGCATCGTCACCAGCTCGTCTTTAATCTCTTCGTCGGTCATAGGTTCGCCCGCTTCATCACGCGCGAGAAGCATCAGGCTAAGCACATCGTCGCCACCCTCTTGTGCCAGAGCATCTTCTGACACACGTTCCATATGAGCCCTTCGCTCGTCAATTTCTGCCTGTAACAGCTGATATATTTGCTGCCTTAAATACATCACTCGTCCCCAGGGACTCCACCGCCCCCAATTTTGCTGAAACCACCGAAAAAACAGCAGACTAGAGCCGAGGGGTGACCCGGTCAGGTCAAGCCAGCGAATCAACAGCTTTTTGAGAGATTGGTAGCGATCGCCCTCTCTCAGACCAAACACCGTCTGTAAAATCACCTCCAGCGTAATGTCGGGCATCACCTTACCCATCAAAATTGTCTCTCCGGGCTGCCAAGAATCGCTAATCTCGCGCGTAATATCACAGATTGTCTCGCTATAAGACTTGACCCTAGCACCATGGAAAGGAGGCATGAGTAGCTTACGCTCACGCTTATGACGCTCGCCATCAAGAATAAGAAGAGAGTTGTTGCCAAACAGCGGCTGCAATATGCGTTGACCTCTGCCAACATCAAACTGGTCACCACCGCCCGCAAAAATATCTTTTATCGCCTGCGGATCGCTAAAAAATACGAGCGGCTGAAACCCAAAAATATTCATCGTAAACGTATCACCGTAGGCTTCGGCGCACTCATCCAAATAGGCATAGGGGCGCGTCAGCCAGTTTACCAGCTGTCGAATGCCGGATAGGGCCACTGGATTTGGCAACATTGATGGCTGAGAAGATGGCGGCTGGACTGATGGCTGGACTGATGACGGCTGAATTTCTTGCATGTCATGCACTCACTTGCTAGGGATGGTCAGATGCTACAAAAGGCCGAATCTAGCGGGATAGATTTGGCTCGGCGATGGATGGCCAGTGCTCAAAATTTCGCTTTACCCAATCCATGCCCACTTCATTGTTCAGCTTTATTTTTTGAGGTGGCGCCGCGTAAAGCTTACTCAAAATTTCTATATCCTGCTCTACCACCGTCGCCACCAGCTTCAAAAAAGCGCCTTTCATCAGCCAAAAGATGGGCCACTTTGGCTGGGCAAACAGCAACACAAACGTTCTCGTTTGCGATTGAGATTCGGGCACAAAGAAATGGCACTGCGCAATGGGTCCTGCAAACGTCTGCCCGTGGAAAATCACTATCGAGGGAAAATGGTTTTCCAAGTGAGCTTCGATAACTTTTGGCATCGTCAAAACGGCGGGGTTCCTCAGCACTTCTTGCCGAGTAGGAGAGGCCTTTGGCATTTTCATAAAGGCCTCTGAATGATGACCCCGATCAACAAACCGCTCAAACTGCACAGTTTTAATCCGAAACATCTCACGGTGCGTTCCGTTTTGATGGTTGTAGTCATGCATGTTCAAGAGCATCGGCAACAGCGGGGTCTGGGCGCTCACTTCTCCTGCGCTACCAACAAATTCGTAGTCTTTGGCGATTTTATTCAACACTTCAGGAATAGGGCGTTGAGGTTCAACGCCGCCGTAAGACCAGATAAAATCACCCTGCACAATCAGTTCTGAAGGGGTTAGCTGGGGTAGCGTTCTCTGCTGGGTATCAGGCAGCACGGTGCGACCTAAGTGATCGAATGCTAAGGCATGAAACGGACAGGCGATCGCACTACTGCCATCCGCATTCGCTTCACACCACCCTTCAGAGAGCATCGCGCCCATGTGCGGACAGCGATTGGGCAGAGCATAGACATCACCATTGGCATCTTTCCAAAGCACATAGTCTTTCCCATACACCGATACCTTGACAGGTTGATTCACCGCTAGCATAGACTTGTGAGCCAGCAGCCACGGCGCACCCTGAAGCATGGATCGATCTGTAGATTGGTTTGTAGCAGATGGATCTTTAAGGGATTGAGCTGTGGAAGGGGTAGCAGACATTGCGATCGCTCCAAAGCAGACAGCAGTGGTAAAACATGAGAAATTATTCACATTTACTCATATTTAGCTCACCCGTTTTAGATTTGTCAAGGCTCGCCTCGTCAAGTTCCGCATCCAGTTTAAAGGTGTCCTCAACCCATGGCTTCTGATAAAGCAGCGCAACGAAAGGCTTCTTCAGCAACTTCCCGAGCCGCTGCCCAGTCTACTTTTCGCAATCAGCCTCGGCAGCAGCGGAGCCGAGCCCGAGTAGAGCAAATTTTAGCGGCAGCGGCCAAAGTCTTTTGGGAAGTTGGCTACGACGCAGCCACGACCCAAGAAATTGCCAGACAAGCCAACACCGCCGTTGGTACGCTCTATCGTTTTTTCCCAAATAAGCTCGCCATCTTCCATGCCCTTGAAAAGCAGCACAGACAGGACGTAGAAAACATTCAAGCTCAGCTCGTGAGTCCAGAATTTGCGCAGTTGCCCTTAGCCGACATGGTCCAGCAAACTGTTAAAATCTTCGCCAGCTATTTCGAAGACCTCGGTTCTAGAGTGGTGTACACCCAGTACTACACCCACCCAGAGCTATACGCTCAATTCGACGCAGCGGTGGACTACAGCTACATTCGCCGATTTGCGATTCTCTTACGAATGCGCAATCCACAATTGTCCATCGATAAAAGTGAACTGGTCGCCGAAATTTGCCACCGCACCTTCAACGCCATCTTCCTCCGCGCGCTAGGTAGCGAGCACCACTACAAACACCAGCTATACCAAGAGCTTCAGCAGCTACTCACAAACTATCTAAAGACTTACGACCCCTTAACTAGCGACACTACTTGTCACAAGCTTACAGATAGCAGTGCTCAGTCTACCTCCACGCTCACCGCTATGGACACTAAAGAAAGGCTCACACCCCGCCAGCAAATCGCCTTCTCACACATCCAGCAACACGGTCGGATAACAATCCAAACCTTTGAGCGCCTATGCCCGCACCCCTCTCGGCGAACCCTTCAGCGCGACCTCAGACAGCTCATTGACAAAGGCCTCATAGAAACCACAGGCGACACAAACCAACTTTCCTATCGACTGCGCACAGAACACGTACAGAGCAATACTGCAGAGCAGTAGTTTCAAAAATTGTTCTAGCGTAGCCGCTCGATAACTTGTGACACTGACAACGGTTCTCACTACTTCCCCAATCCAACTTAGCTATATACAATAGTTGCAGCAGCTAGTGGTAACTTTCCCATGCAACTGAAGCGTCCTATTTTGGTCGGTGGTCTTGGTCTTTCAGCCAGTCTTTGGCTCCTCAATCTTGTTGGCCATTCGCCGGTGGGGCATGCCTTGGGAGATGGGTCTGCCATGCTGGGTGCGATCGCACTAGGTGCTGGGTTCTGGGCTTTCAAGCAGAGAAGCGGTACAGAGATTGTTGTAGAGCCGCCCCTAGCACTGTGCACGGTGAATAAATCTGCTATTGAGTCTGTCATTGAGAAAATAGAGGCAACGCTAGATACCTTAGTTTCTGAACTTTCAGAGGCAGCAAAATCAGATAAAGTGCAGCCTGTCTGGGTAGAGATTGAAAAGCAGAGAACAGCGATCGCACAAATCACCCAAAATACAGAGAGAAACGAGCTCACCTTTGCAGTCATTGGCAACAAATCAACCGGCAAATCTTCCTTGGTGACCTATCTTGAGCGTCGCTGGCAGCCCAACGATTTCTCTAGCCAATCGAAAGTGACAAAGATTACAGAAGTCACCGGAGAGGAAACCCTTCCCGCAAAAGATGCAGACCTTGTACTATTTGTTACTGCTGGCGACCTCACCCAGTCAGAACTGCAGCGCCTTCAAACCTTGCTCAAAGCAGGCTACCGCACTCACATCGTTTTCAACAAACAGGATCAGCTCGTCCCAGCCGATAGGCAGTCTGTTCTGCAGCGTATTCAGACTCGCGTAGAAGCACTGGATATCGGCGTCAGCGCAGTTTCTATCAATCCGAATCCGATCAAGGTTCGTCGTCATCAAGAAGATGGAACCGTCGTAGAATCCACAGAACAGCCAGAGGCACAGGTAAAAAGCCTCACCGACCGACTGACCTATCTAGTAGAAAATGAAGCCGAACAGCTGGTACTAACAACAACTTTCAGACAAGCTAAAGCCCTGCGTCAAGAGGTTCAGCAGCTGCTGAACGGCCAGCGCAGACAGCGCGCGCTCCCCATCGTGGAACAGATGCAGTGGATAGCTGCTGGCAGCGCCTTTACAAGCCCTCTACCCAGCCTAGATTTACTCGCTTCTACCGCGATTAATGCCCAGCTTATCGTCGATTTGGGGGCGGTGTATGGCCAATCTTTTTCGCTGGAGCAGGCGAAAAAGGCGGCGGGTACGCTGGCTGAACTGCTCGTAAAGCTTGGCCTCGTGGAGCTATCTACCCAAGCATTGGGTGGCTTGCTCAAAGCTCACTTTGCTACCTATGTAGCAGGCGGTGCCCTGCAAGGCGTCAGCGCAGCTTACTTGACTCGGATGGTAGGCCTTAGCCTGATTGATTTCTTTGAAGAGCAGAGTCTATTGCCTGCGGAAGCGCAGCGGTTTGCCTTTGGAGAGATGGGCGATCGCCTACAAACTATTTTCAAAGCGACCAAGCAAGGCCTCGGGCTACAGGCTTTCGTCCAGCAGGCGCTTTCCCATTTGCCCATGCAGCCAAAAGCTGTCCCCGCCCAATAATGCTTGCCCCACAACGTCGTGACTATGCCCTCACCTGAGCTGCCGCCCAACCCCATCGTCGAACAGGCCCGTATCAGCATAGGTGAGGCGATTGACCGCTACATTCCGCAGCTAAAAATCACGCGGCTAGATTCTCAGGAACTCAGCCGCCAAGCCGCTGTAAAAAACGGAATTGACCAGCTGACGATTCTAAAAAACAAACTGGATAGTGCGCTGCTGCGCGTTGCCGTGTTTGGGCTCGTGAGCCGGGGAAAGTCGGCAGTGATTAACGCGCTCATCGGGGAGAAAATTTTAGAAACTGGCCCCTTAAATGGTGTTACCCAATGGCCACGCTCGGTTTACTGGTTACCGGAAAAGACACAAGAACAGGGTTCTGCAGTAGCGCCTTCTGACAAACCTAACCAAGCGCTCACCAAAGAACCTCTCAAAATTGAATTAATCGACACGCCCGGACTTGATGAGATTGAAGGAGAAGCGCGAGGGAAAGTGGCTCAGGAGATTGCCCAGCAGGCGGATCTCATCCTGTTTGTTGTTTCTGGCGATGTCACCCAAACAGAATACAGAGCGCTTCAATCTCTCTATGCAACTGCCAAGCCTCTGCTGCTCGTATTCAACAAAGTAGATCTCTATCCCCAAGCCGATAGAAACTCTGTTGCCAACAATCTACAGTCACTCTGGCAGCAGGCCGAAAGCAAGGCAAACTTGCCCCAAGGCGCGCGACTCGTCGACGACATTATTATGATCTCTGCTGAGCCTGCCCCGATCCAAGTGCGTACTGAATGGCCAGATGGCCGCATCAGTGAGGAGTGGGAGAGTCCGCCAGCGCAGATTGAGCCGCTCAAAGTAGCACTGCTGAAAACGGTGCGAGAAGAGGGGGCTACGCTAGTAGCGCTCAACGCACTCAGACAGGCAGGCCTGATCGAACAAACGCTTGCAGAAGAAACGGCTGAGCTAAATCAGGCAACTGCCGATGACCTGATTTGGAAATATGCAAAATATAAAGCGATCGCAGTTGCTTTCAATCCGGTTGCCCTTCTCGACATGCTAGGCGGCATTGGCTCAGACTTGGTGATGATTCGAGCGCTGTCTCAAATGTACGGCTTCCCTATGACGCGCTTCGAAGCTGGTAAACTCTGGCAGTCGATTATCCGCAGCTCAGGCACCCTACTGCTGAGTGAATTTGGCACCAGCCTAATGTTGGGTTTTGGCAAAAGTGGCGCAGCTATCTGGAGCGCTTTCGAGAGTTTCTCCGGTTTCACTGCATTCGCAGGGGCAATGACCGCCCAAGCAGGCGCAGCAGGCTATGGCACCTATGCCGTCGGCCAGGCTGCCAAGATCTACCTTCAGCAGGGCTGCAGCTGGGGGCCAACCGGTGTAAACACCGTGATGCAAGGCATCCTCGCCCAGGCGAAAACAGACTCCACCCTAGAGCGACTCCAGTCTGAAATCAAAGCATCCATTAGCGACCCAGAGACAGTGAAAGACGCGCTCACACAAGACACCAGCGCAGCAGAGATAGAACAGGCGCCTTAAAAAGGAGCACCTGTCAAAGACTATGCTTCGCCCTCTTCTACCATTGGGCCTTCCTCTTCGTGAGGTCGCTCTCCCCCAGCGTGCTCGCCGATCCAGTCAAATTTAATCTCTCGCAAATAGTCAACCACCCAGTTCGCCCGGCGCTGCAGCATATGATTTGGGTAAACGTGAGCGACCCCAACCACTGGAATCTGCGCCGCCTTCGCCGCTTCGATGCCAGCAAAGGAATCTTCGATAGCGATACAGTCCTGCGGCTGCAGCTGCAAATCTGAATCCGTTTGATTGAGCACTTCAATAGCTTTTGTATAGCCTTCGGGTGACGGCTTACTGCCCTCAGCAGAAATATCATCCCCGGCAATAATGACTTGAAAATGGTCTGATAGCTCAGCGCGAGCCAGTACATCTAGCACCTGCTGCCGCTGGCTACCCGTTACGATGCCCATTTTGATATCGGCTGCTCGGCAGCGAAAGATCAAATCGTCTAATCCGGGATAGAGCGGTAGCTTGTCAACCTCTTTGACCCATGCTTGGTAGCCAGCTGTTTTCTTGTTCAGCAGCTTAGCGAGCATATCGTCATTCACCATGCGGCCTCGCTGGGAGAGTAGGCCTTTTAGGCAGGCGCGATCGCTCTTGCCCAAACACATCTGTGTATAGTCATCCTCATCCGGTCGCAGGTTCTCATCTAGCAACAGCTGATTGCTTAACGTTTGGCGAATCGATTCATCATTGATGATGACACCACTGAAGCTGAACAAAACAACCTTAAGAGCCATAGTTGACGCTGGCAACCCTACCTGTGAGCAATCTGTATGCTTTCTTAATGTAACAGGAGACTAAGCCATAAAGCGGATGCCTCAGCAATGTACGGAGTATAGACTACGTATAGGTTATAACGACCAGGTACGGTGTACGTTTTGTCAGGTTTGTGCAGTGATGCACGGCTAAACGTCAAGTTTGTAAGTTCTTTTCGTAAAGGCGAGATGATAAAGTCATGTCGCGTCCTAGTATAAGGACCGGTGCGATAAAGAAACATTGCTAAACCGACAACCTTAGCAAACGCAATCGTTACCAAAGAGTTTCTGATTAACGTCTCAACCTGCCCTATAAGTTTCACAGTTGAGAAGATCGTAAATGCCTCTACCTATCTCTTCCACCACAGGCCCTTCTACCATTACGGGGGTCTCTGTGCCCCTGCTACTTGAGTGGTGGCAGCAGCGCAAGCGCGTCGCCACCCTACGCAGTAATTTGAGCGCGACCTTGCCGAAAGGAGACGAAGCTTACCTCAAGGCCTACTATCGCCTGATGGAAATTTACTCCATCGTCAAGTCAGGAGGCGTAAAGGCGCAGACTGAGGCCGTACAAGCTTTTGCTCGGCGCGAAGCAGGCCTGCTCAACCAGCGCCTAAGCGAGATAGAATCAACTAAAGAACTTGCCGAAACAGCCAAGCAGCACGAGCGAGAAAAGGTAAAGCAAGAGCTGGAAGAGCTTCACAGTGCTAATTCCTGGCGACTGCAGACATTGACCAATATCGCACCCGATGAAGAGGCAGCGGTGAGACGGTATCTCCCCGATATTGAGCGAACGCTGATGCAGGCGCAGTGCGCATAGCAACACCTGCTCATACGGCTTTTTTATGACTGACGCGATCGCCCGCAACACCCCACACACCACAGCTGATGTCATCGTTATTGGCAGCGGCTTGGGCGGCCTCGTTGCTGGTGCGCTCTTGGCCCGCTACGGGCGTCGCGTCATCCTTTGCGAAAGCCACGGTTTGCCGGGTGGCGCAGCCCATGCATTCACCCGGCAGCACCAAGGGAAAACGTTCACTTTCGATTCAGGCCCTTCTTTCTACTGCGGGCTGGGCGAATTTGCTTCTGCCAATCCGCTCACCCAGGTGCTGGCGGTGCTAGGAGAATCGATTGACGCGATCGCCTACGACCCCTTTGGCTACTATCACTTTCCCGAAGGCACACTACCTGTTTATGGCAATGCCCAAAAATATCAGCAGGCCCTCGAAGCCTTCAGCCCAGGCGCAGCTGACCAAATGGCTGCTCTCGAAGCTCGCCTGCAAAAAATCTATGCGCCGCTAAAAGCCATCCCAACCCTAGCGCTCAGAGCCGACCTTCAGCTCCTACCCCTGCTCATTAGGCGCTACCCCAGCGCGATCGCTCAACTCATCCCCACCCTGCGCGACCTAGATCGCTCCATGGGCGAGGTCATGGCCGACATAGTTCAAGATCCTTGGCTCAAGCGCCTGCTAGATTTAGAGTGCTTTTTGCTCTCTGGCATGATGTGCCACGAAACGGTCGCCCCCGAGATGGCCTTCATGTTCGGAGAACGCGCCCAGTCTGTGATTGACTACCCGGTCGGCGGTAGCGGCGCCATCGTCGACGCGCTGGTACGCGGCTTCAAGCGCTGGGGCGGTCAGCTTCGCCTCGGCACCCACGTCGCCAAAATCATCACCAAAAACGGTAAAGCGACTGGCGTACAGCTCAAAAGCGGCGAATGCCTCAGCGCCAACACAGTGATTTCCAACGCCACCCAATGGGATACCTACGAGCAGCTGCTTTCCCCCTCAGACTTGCCCGCAGCCTATCGTCAGCAGGCCCTAGAGACCCCAGCGGTCGATAGCTTTATGCACCTTCACCTAGGCATCCGCTCAGAGGGCTTGGCAGAGGTTCCCATTCACCATGTTGTTGTTCACGATAACGACCGAGCGATTGCCACACCTGGCAACACCTGCATGGTCTCTATCCCGACTGCCCTAGACCCCCAACAGGCCCCCGAGGGCTACCACACGGTCCACGCCTACACACTAGAGCCCTACGCAAACTGGGAACAAGAAACCCCCAATAGTTCCACTTACCGAGAGAAAAAGAGAGCACGCGCAGCCTCACTTTTCAAAGCGGTCTCGCGCATCATTCCAGATGTGAGCGATCGCATTGAGCTAGAGCTCATCGGTACGCCACTGACTCACAGCCGCTACCTACGCCGATATAGAGGTACTTACGGGCCTGCGATCGCCGCCAATGAGGGCCGATTTCCCAGCGGCAAGACTCCCATCAAGGGGCTCTATCTGGTCGGTGATAGCACGCTGCCTGGCATTGGCGTACCGGCTGTTGCAGCCAGTGGCATTCTCTGTGCCAACAGCCTCGTTACCCTCAGAGAATCCACCGGTCTGCTCGACCAGCTGAATCAGCTGGTCGAGCAGACCGAGCCATCAGCACTAACCCAGCCAACATGAACAGTTATCGTCTGTTCTTCTGCGTCCGCTCAACCGCCTTCAGCATGTGATAAGTAATCAAAAGCTGCGTGAGCGCCAGTGGATAGCTCTGCAGGGTTTCACCGGTTGTCCCGACAACCTTACCCACATCCTGATTGCCCTCTAAGCTACAGAACTGTCCCAGGTAAGGCACCTCATTACACAAGATTCTCTCCAGCTGCTGCACCTGTCCCTCCGTTGCGTGACCATCGACTGACAGCACATCGACAGGCTTGCCCATATCACGGTCCAACAACAACCGGATAGCGTCACCCAGGTCATTGCCTTTGTCATCCAGAATGTGCGTAAAGTCTGGGTGAGGGAGCGTCGGTCGCAGCACCAATCTCACATCTAGCAACAGGTCATTCCCTTTATCAGCTTCTGCGCTCGGCGGCACAAAAGACACAATCACATCAGACCACTGACGCTGGGGACGAATAAACGCTTCCGAGTCAGGCTCACGCTTGCGCAGCGCTTCTAAAACCTGCTCATCGGTGTAGCCTCGCTTGCGAGTGTCTCGCTTGATTTTCCACCTGGCGCGGAGGTCTTCGGGCGGTGCCAAATACACCTTGACATCGTAAGCATCGCGGGCCGTTTTTGTAGAGTAGCCCAGAAGCCCTTCTACGATGACGAATTTCTTCGGAACAATATATTCCGGCGGGTCGAATTCACCTGTGGTGTGGTTGTAAATGGGTTTGAGAATTGCCTTACCGTTTCTCAGATCTTCTAGATGCTGCTCAATGATATCTAGGTAGTTACAGTCTGGGTGTAGGGCTGAAATGCCCATTTCGGCGCGCTGCTTGCGATCATAACGGTGGTAGTCGTCGGTGCAAATGGCCACAACGTTTTCTTCGCCTAGCACCTGAGCGATACCACGGGTGAGTGTGGTTTTACCTGCAGCACTATCGCCCACAATGCCAAGGATGATTGGACGTTCAGCCATGGTTCCTCCTAAAGAATATTCTTGCGAAAAAAATTTTGATTTTCTTAATGCCATCCCAATTCTAAAGAGCAACGGTCAATGACTCAAGCGCCGAAAACAAGATGAGTCTTACAGCAGCGCGCCTATCCCTATCTAAACTGGGCGTTTGCTATACACTCGTAGGGTGCGTTATTCAAACAAAACTTGCATCGCACAGCTACAGAAGAAGAGTTAACAGCCATGGAAAGAACTGAAGGCTGGGCGTGCCCGGAACTGCTAGCACCAGCGGGCAGCTGGGACTGTGCTAAGGCCGCCGTAGAAAATGGGGCTGATGCAATTTATTTTGGGCTCGATAAGTTTAATGCTCGTATGCGAGCAGAAAATTTTACGGTGGACGACCTGCCTGAGCTGATGTCGTTTTTACACGGCAGAGGCGTAAGGGGCTACATCACCCTCAATACGCTCATTTTTCCGCAAGAAGTAAAAGCAGCAGCTCACTATCTGAGAACCGTTATCGCTGCAGGAGTCGATGCCGCCATCGTTCAAGACATTGGCCTATGCCGGTTAATCCGCCATCTCTCACCAGATTTTCCGATTCATGCTTCTACGCAAATGACTATCACCTCGGCGGCGGGGGTTTCTTTTGCCAAGCAGCTCGGCTGCAACTTGGTGGTGCTCGCCCGAGAGTGTTCGCTAAAAGAGATCAATAAAATTCAGCGTCAAATGAAGGCTACAGATACGGTCCTTCCGTTAGAGACGTTTGTGCATGGAGCGCTGTGCGTGGCCTACTCGGGCCAATGCCTGACCAGTGAATCGCTGGGGGGCCGCTCTGCCAATCGCGGAGAATGTGCACAAGCCTGCCGCATGACCTACGACCTCATCTCAGATGGTGAAAAAGTGGAGCTGGGCGATCGCGCTTACTTACTCAGCCCACAAGATCTCTCAGGGCTACCGGTGATTCCCAATCTCATTCAGGCAGGCATCACCAGCCTAAAAATAGAAGGCCGACTCAAAACACCTGAATACGTGGCCAGCGTCACCCGCGTCTACCGGCAGGCGCTAACGCGTGCGATCGCCAACTTACCCGCCACTACACCCACACCCAATACCCCCGATATCTCATTCTCTCGCCCCAAGGCAGCCTACACCCCTTCACCCGCAGAAAAGTACACCTTAGAAATGTCTTTTTCCAGGGGCCTTTCTACCGGATGGTTTCAAGGCATTGACAACCAGCAACTGGTCCATGCTCGCTTTGGAAAAAAGCGCGGCGCTTACATTGGCCAAATTTCTAGCATTACCCGGCAAGGCAAAAACACTTTGCTAGGTGTGGTCACCCAAACGCCCATCAAGCTAGGGGACGGCGTCCTGGTAGACAGCGGTGATCCGGAGGCCGACCAAGGCGGGCGGCTGTACCGTATAGACACAAAAAGAAAAGAAACGCTCATCGGGTTTGGTCGCCGCGACGTAGACCTGCAGCGAATCTCGGTGGGCGATCGCCTCTGGAAAACCAATGACCCAGAACTAGACAAAGCAACGAGACGGACCTACAGCGGCGATCAGCCAAAGTTTAAGCAGCCCATCACCATTTCGCTGACAGGTGCCGTTGGAGAGGCACTGACCGCAATCGCCCAGGATTCGCAAGGACATCGTGCGATCGCAACATCGGACAAACTACTGGTCGCAGCTCACAGCCAGCCTTTAACAAGCGATCGCCTGCAGCAGCAATTCGCCCGATTAGGCAACACCCCCTTCGAGCTAGCCGGCCTGACAAACCATCTGCCCGATGGCCTAATGCTGCCAGTAAGCAAACTCAATCAGCTGCGGCGAGAGTTGGTCGCGCAGCTCATGCAGCAAAGAACAAAGCGCTCGGTTCCCTTGTCGCAGCCTGAACCTTGGACGCTCAACCCCCACGCCTCTCACCGAGATTTACTCCCAGAAATCACAACAACAGATAGAGAAGACACAAGACCGACGCAACTGATCCCTTTTGTGCGCACGCAGTCTCAGCTGAAGGCTGTGCTAGGCATGCTTACGCCGAGTGTTCAACAACAGATAAAAGACAATATTAAAAGTCATAAAGCTATCAATCAGCACACGATTTACTGTGAACTCGAAGATCCTGTTAAGTACCAAGCAGCTGTCCAGGCAGTCGCCGAGTTCAATGACGCTAAAGGATTCTCTACAGATGATGGAGTTGAGCTGTTCATTGCGCCACCTCGCATCACCAAGCCTAGCGAGCACTACATCCTCGAGCAGGTCAAAAAAGCAAAGGCTAGCGGCTACCTGATCAGAAACTACGACCAGCTCGCCTTTTTTTCAGGGGAGCGATGCGTGGGAGACTTCTCTCTGAATGTGGCCAACCCCCTGACTGCCAGCTACTACAAACAAACCTTTCAGTTAGAAAGAGTCTGCGCATCCTACGATCTCAACGTGCAACAGTTAGAAGCTCTCTTGACCTCGGCACCGGCCCACTGGTTCGAGATTACGCTGCACCAGCACATGCCGATGTTTCACATGGAGCACTGCGTATTTTGCGCATTTTTATCGACAGGCACAGATTTTACCGACTGCGGCAGACCCTGCGAGCAGCACTCGGTCAAGCTGCGCGATCGCACTGGTACAGAGCACATCCTACAAGCCGATGCAGGCTGTCGAAACACTGTGTTCAATGGCCGCGCGCAGACGGGCGCAGAATTTCTCTCCCGCTTCATCGCCAAAGGCGCATGCGCCTTCCGCATTGAGTTTTTAGATGAATCACCTGCTGAAGTGACTCAAACCCTATCGGCATACCGACAGCTACTGCAAGGAGACATCAGCGGAGAAGCGTTGTGGCAGACCCTAAATCTCTCCAACCAGCTCGGCGTCACCCGTGGCAGCCTGGAAAAACGACATCGCTAGAAATAGCTAGCTAAACAATGTCAAAGGTGATAGAACGGCGGATCGTGCGTCTGGGAGATGAATTTCTACCGTGAACTGGGTCTCACGGGATGCCAGCACACGTGAAAACAGGTAAATCGGATTGCTGGCCCACTGTAGGGTAGGCTCTGCATACAGTGAATCTTGTGCTCTGAGAGTAAGTGTCGTGCCGATAGGCAAATAGCTACTGGCGATTGGCTGCAAAAGCAGAAGAAGATTCTCGCTGTGCTGTGTAGCTGATTTATCAGAAAACTCCATTGTGCTCGCAATGGCAAAAAGTCTCAGCTGATAGTCTGCGATCGCGACATCCGCATAGACACCCCACCGTGCAGAGCCAGCCTCCGCTTTGAGCAGCGCAGATTGCCTCATTAGAGCCGCTAACTCATCTGCAGGCGATCGCAACCAGTCTATCGTGCTGCGAGCATAGTCTCTTGGCAGCGATCGCCAGCCTTTAGGTACCCGCCGCCGCATTCTCCTGTGAACAGGCCCTGCTGTAGAACGGTCGACCCCATCGCCGCATCGAAAAGCTATCGGCAGTGTGGGTACCTGCTTAGCTGATTGTACGAGCCGTTCAGCCAAGACATTATTCGTTAATACAGTGTTAGCGGGCGGTGCGATGCACAGAGCAGAGGTACTCAAAAAACAAAAAGGAAACATATCATTTTAGTCTGTGTAGATGGGGCAATTTCTACATCAGGTTGTTGTTTCTCAATTTCGCAAAGACGGATCAACTTCTATGGCACGGTTCAAAAATGCCCGATTTAGGGTAACACTTCCAGCACAAAATAGACCGTCACTTAGACGGCCTAGCTCACTGATGCATCAGTCTCTAGGCTCCCTGAAATCGCTGAAACCCGAACAACTCCAGCCAGTGTGAGTGAGCTTTCCCCAGTCAGTAACTGCTTCGGACTTTTGCCCACTCGTTCTGGCACTTCAGATCTTAGAAAACAGCGATGAGCTAGGAAAAACTGAAGGGTACGCAGGTAGCCGTTGCCGAGGCTGCGGCGTAGAAAGAAGTAGTTGCGTAGGCGTAAGTTGAGATTCTCCAACATCGAGCTGGCTCTCTGCGTATCTTCGAGCGCTGCACCAACAGCTTTCATCACCTCGTAGAACTTGTCAGATAGCTCACTGTGCAGTTGATTCCATCGTTCCCAGTAAGCATTGGAGGTGTTGTGTTTCCGGATGCAGCAAACAAACATCGCGTGCCGCCTGTAGTGGCAGCTTCAAGTCCCTCGCAATGTCTGCTAGCTTCTGATCAACGACACCGGCAAACGCCAGCAGTTGATATTCCGCAGGAATGGCTTCGCCAACGCGTTAATTGCGCAATGCTTTTCTCAGCTTGCGGATGGCAGGATATTGTTCATCTTCTCGCTGTTGTAGTTCACCGACGATAAAGTCAAACAGCCCCTGACGTACCGCCAGCGGTGGCCCAGCCAAAGCCATCACATCGTGAGAGAACCAGCTCAGGATCGACTCCTGGTTCAGTTCAAAAACAATCAAACGTAACCCGTTCTTCCATAACCCTTCAAAAGATAGCGACACTACCGTGCTAGGACGCAATTTTAGCGGTCAGTGCTTCCATCCACGCTTTTCTACCATATATATGGTTTTGAAGATCTTCGATGCGGAAAACCTGTCCAAGCTCATCCCACATAATAGAGTCGCCGCCAAAAAGCTCAACGGCCGATAGCTCATCATCGCTAGGTGTAATTGCGACATACCCATCCTCCGTACGCTGGGTCATTTCTAACAAGCGAACAGGCCAAGAAACTTGCGAGCCATCAGCAAAAGAAACAGCCACAGCCTTACGGTCTCTTTGATACTCTACCGACACTGCGTTACTCAGCTTCATAGTATATTTTCACCTCTTCTTTGAGAAATTCTAAGTTTGCCTGACACAGTTGTAATGCCTTTGCCATAAACTTTGGCGTTGTTTTGAATCGTTCTTTCTTGGATGGTGGCATCGCTTGGACAGTATCGCCGGAAATATCGACTTTTACCTCATACTGATTGTCCTTCACGTGAACGTGGGTAGGCGGGTGATCACCTGGGTAGACGATTATTCGCACTTTCCCAGAAAATCTAATGAGTATTGGCATTGATAGTCACTTCTTTAGATCTCATCAATAGCTGCGATGAATGGCAAAAGCAGCTGCAACGCTGACTACCACAAGCTTTATCATACCCCATTTTTCCGTTGTCTATTTTTAGTCTGATTTTTAGCATGCTCCAAATAGACGTTTAACGACCGTACCCGCTGCATCCCAGCCCAAAATACGGGGACTGTCTTCTTTCTTGTCTTTAGGCGATCACACTTTCATATCTACCGGATTCACTGAAATTGCTTTGACAGCCACCAGCAAGTCTCGCCCAGTGGCATTAGTTCGATCAGTGGCGCTTCAGACCGAGCGAAACAAGAACAAAAAAAAAAGACAGGAAAAATAAAAAACAAATCTTCTCCTTCAACGACCATCAGGGTAAACGCTGCACTCACCGGTAGCGATGGGTCGCTAATGCGTCAGTGGGCCGTAGCGGACGCGGGCATCGCACTGAAGTCATACTGGGACGTCCGAGAAGATATTTTGTCAGGTCGCCTGGTCACTGTTTTAGACAACTATGTCGTCGGCACCTACGCCGGAGACGACAAAACAGTCGGACTACAGATTGTTTACCCCGACCGAAAATACTTGCCCAGACAAGTATCTGGCTTTATTGATTACTTCGCTGAGCACATAAAAAATCAGCACCCACCCCCCGAAGAGTCTCCGATAGATACACCCTCTTTGTAAAACAATGCCGGCCTAAATATGACGGTTCGAACCCTGTAGTTACCGGAATAAATCTCTCTATCGAACCGTACTTCCATCTCTCACAGCCCCGGTTCAGATAAATTTCTCACAGGTCAAACAGCTTCGCAAGACGCCGCCGAACCCAAAGCAACATATTCTCATCATTGCTGCCGCTACCAACAGTAACGCCCAGGCTGCGCAGCGAATCGCTCCGGCTAGACAGCTCCTCTGATATATGGTCTGCCAGCTCCGGATGCTGCTGCAAAATCGGCTGCAGGTTGCTACGCTCCACCACAAACAACAACGTTTCTTCTACAGCCCGAACGCTCGCCGAGCGAGGTGCATCCAGCAGCAAAGACATCTCACCGAAAAATTCTCCCACTCCCCGACTGGCCACCACCGTATTGTCCAGTTTCTCCAAATACACATCTACTTTCCCCGAGAGCACAATATAAAATGAGCTACCCGGCGAACCTTCTTTGAACAGGATCTCACCAGCCTTAAAAGATTGACGGTAGCCATATTCCACCAGCTGACGCAGCTCCCAATCGTGACACTGCTCAAAGTAGCGAATCCGGCGCAGCAATTCTCTCAGGTTCACATTGCTCAACCCGGCGGCGACATGATGTTCAACAGCGGGTAGGGTTTGGGCGACCGCAGTGGATTGAGCGATCGCATCAGGCCGCAGCAGGCTCTGCAATCGGTCAATATCCTTAATGTGCAAATCCGTTTGAGGAAAGGGAATGTCTACCCGGCGCAGCCTTAGCTCTGCTTCCATCGCGTAGTTTAGCGCGCTGCGAATAGGCGCGGTCTCAATGGGGTTATCGATCCACACCAGCAGCTCAAAGTCGAGAGAGCTATCGCCAAAGCCGGTGAACCACACCTTGGGAGAAGGCTGCCGAAGCACCCGAGACTCACGGCGGGCAGCAGCTAGCAGTGCCTCTGTAACAATCATCATGTCGCTACCGTAGGCCACCCCAACCGGAACATGCAAGCGCGATCGCGGATCTTCATAGCTCCAGTTCACCACATTGTTATCAATAAACCGGCTATTGGGCACAATCACTGACACCCGGTCCAAAGTCCGCACAATGGTGGAGCGAGCAGAAATCTTCTCGACCGTGCCCATCAAGCCATCCACTTCAATAAAATCCCCCACCTTTATCGGCTGCTCAAATAGCAAAATCAGGCCGCTGACAAAGTGGCTGGCCAGCGCCTGCAGGCCAATGCCAATGCCGATGCCCACCGTACCCGCAATTAGCGTCAAAGAAGCTAGGTCAATCTGAAAGGCCTGAAACACACTCAGCCCGCCCAGCGCCACCAAAATATAGGTCAGTAGCGTCGCTGCCGCCTCCCGCCGTCCCCGGTTGAGCCTCATTGGCTTTAGCATCAGCCGCTTCACCAGCTCAGCCACCAGCCGCGAGGCCAGCCAAACCGTGGCTAAGCAGGCCACCATCCACAGCAACTCTGCCAGCGTCAGGTCAGAGCCCGCCAGCGGAATGCTGGTTTCTAAAAGACGGACAAAAAAACTCACAGGGGCCTCTACTCCTTCGCCTACACTCCTTTGTCTGCAGTCAACACACCCAAGCAGATGCGCCAGCGTACATGCACCAGAATTGATGCACCCGCGTAGATGCACCATCAGATCGCCCCAGTCTTAACACTTATTGCCCTTCGCGAAACCGCGCCTTGGCCGATTCAAAAGCTGTCGCCATCACCTGCTGAATTTTCTGCGGGTCAGGCTTTTTGCCGCCCATCAAATCACCGAAATACGCGCAGGCCCCCTCGCCCAGCGCCCAGGTGTAGCCCGCCGCCCAAGACGCAGCCACCACGCTGCCAAAGCCAGGGATAAACTTGATCAGCTCGCGGCCAATTGCCTGGGCAAAAAATCCACCAGCGATCGCACTCGCCACCCCTCCCGCTTGCGATCGCGTCAACCGCTGACCGTACAGCTGCCCCAGCAATCCCACCATCGAAATCTGCAGCGCCGTCAGCACGGGCATCGTCGCAAAGGGCAGCGGCACCGCAGCCAGCGTCGCAGCCGCCACCGCAAAGGCTGAAACATATCGTCGCCCCACATCCCGGTACAAGGTTCCTAGCTGAGCGCTCACCATCGCCTGGTCATCAATCAGCTGATAAATCGCTTTTGCCTCAGCCGCAGGCAGCAGCTCGGCCAGCACATCCCGCAGAGCATCCTGGCCGTAGAAAACGGGTGTAAACCCATCTTCCTCCAAGGTAAAGTCGAGCAAAACAGACCGATCAAAGCACCCCTCAAATGATGTCCGCAGCGCCTCAGCAGCCCTCTCAATAGCCTCATTTTCCGGCGGGTACGCTAGATGATCTGCTTGCTCAGCAGGATACAGCTCGTGCAAACAGGTAATCGCTAGCAGAGATGGCACATCGGCATAGGTTGCTCTCAGCTGCTGAACGATCTGCCGCAGCTGGTCAACGGCAAAGTCAGTCACCTTCACCGTCACAATCAAAATGCGAGCGCGGCTCTCCTGGGCCAGCTCATTGGTCAGGTCTTGGATAACGTTATCTGTCTTCTTATCGACGTCGCCCAGCCCTACCGTATCGGTAAAAATCAGCAGCGGCAGATCTTCTGAGGGATAGGCGTAACGAGCCGTACTTTCAGTATGCGGGCGAAATCCCTGCCCGACAATGTCCGCGGAGACTCCTGTAAGTCCTCGAACGATAGAACTTTTTCCCGCTTGGGGCTTACCAATTAGCAAAGCTTCTGTAGTAGGCAGCTCGGCGCGTACCTGAGCCAAAATTTCTGCCACCTGAGCATCGCTAACGCTAAATGTCTTGAGCGCGTTCTGCGTCAGCTTGTTCTGGGCGTCGGCATAGGCTCGCTTCAGCTGCGATGCATCCGCGGGCATCCACTGACTGAATTGAGCGATCGCACCTCGCCAAATATTCGTAGCACCCTGCCGTAGTTTTCTCTGCCAAAGGGGTTCAGCCATATCTTTTTCCCTTTCTTTTGGTCCCCACTCCAGCGACAAATCCGCTAGTTAGCCTGACTTGTGGAAGGCTTTTTTATAAGCCATCCCACCTACAAGTTTTATAGTACTGGCTAGTCAGACCGGGCAGGAATGTATTCTATGGTCGACTCTAACTGCAAAACCTGCTCCTGTGCGATCGCCAACAGCCGCCGCATCCGCCAGTTGTCAATACTCACAGCTATCAGTACCACCAGCATCAGGCCGAGCCAAGCTCTGGTACTCTGAATAACGCTCTTTAGAGGTTGTAGCCCTGTCAGTAAATAGTGTGGTCGCGAAGATAGCCTAACAGCATGACTAGCTGACTCATTGATAACTAAGCCAATCCTTTCTGGTTCAGTTCGCGCTGGCTCTGCCGATTCCTCACCGCTTGAGTCCGCTTTGCTTGGCTGCTCAGACAGCTGTGAAACCCTATCTGCCCAGCCCTCTGCGCCCGCTTGCCGAGCGTCTATGCCACTTTCCAACTGCAGACTGCTTCTTAGCGTAGCCGTTCGGCGCAATCGCGATATTTCAGTCATCAGCTTAGGTTGCTTGGCCAGCACCTGGGAGAGTTCTTCCTGCTCCTCCTCAGTCAAGTTGTCTAGGACATGACCTGCAATCAGTTCGTTCCATCTTTCCATACTGGTTTCCGTATTTCTCAACAGCTCAAAGACAGTTCCTAAAATCAGTCCTTTACCGATAGCTTTTCTTACGGCTATCCCTTTTGCTACGAAGGGCCACCTTCTAACACATCACATCTTGTTGCTACGCACTTGCCATGCCCTATATCTCCTCAATACGCTTCAGAACGCTGTATTCCCCTCGATACAATTTGACAATAGCAAATTCCTAATAATTCCCCCAAAAGAATAAGCTGTAAGCGAATAGAGCAACAGCAAAACCAGCTACCTTAAAACGGATTGTTCCGTGAAGATCTGATCATCCCCCACGATTCCTCGCAGAGCAAGCAGCATCGGCCATCATTTTTCGCATATTTTAGGCATTTGAAAGCTTTGAATCAGCAATTCTTTAATAATTTACTGTTTTACTGCTATTAACCACTCATTACTCCATTTATTCCACCATTACTATCTAAATTGCCATAGATTCTGTTAGACAGGTGGCCCTACCGGTCAAGGCCACTTCGTTCAGCTCGATTGCTCTGACAATGCATCTCATCAAAAAGATTTTTCAGAGTTTCGCTTACAGTTTTATTCAATTTTCTTTGAAGAATAAGCAGCGATCGCATGCCATTGTTATCCGTACCGGGAGATAAGCCACCGGGGAAATACCTTTCTACGTAAATGCATAGGCAAACAAACAACTTTTTCGAATACAACATTCACAGAAGCTTTAACTTCGGACAACAGAGTAATTTAAGTCGTCATCTGAGGCATTAAAGGATCTTGTTATCTCACGTCAAATGCGCTTCATGCAGGGTTTTAGAAGGCGCTATCACACATACATACAACTAGATACATTTGTTTTTTACTGCGTATTTTTGGTTACGTACATGCGGAATCACAGCATTTCTTGTTGGGATTCCGCCCGTCAGAAGTGATAGTTGTCAGGCCATTTAGGCAAGCTGAAATCAGCCGCATAGACCACTCAAGTCGCTATTTTTTAGCGCTGACTCAGCGGCAAAAGAACAGAACGCAGTGAGCACTGCGCCTCTCTTAAACAACTTCATTCTCACTCACTTTTTATTGGAGCACCTATGATGTCTTCTCGCTTTAACCTCCGAGTATTGGCAAGTACAGTAGCCTGCGCTTCTGTTGCTTTCGTCGGACTGGTTAGTCCTGCCTTTGCTCAAGACCGTACAATCTGGCTACGAGACAATGAGAACACCACCATAACTGGATACTTCCTCCAGGGTGAAGATGTCTATGCTAGCTGCGATCAAGACTGCATGGACCTAGATCTATTTCTGTACAATGAAATGGGTGTACTCGTGGATTCTGACGAAGCAGTAGATTCATTTCCCATCGTGACAGCACCCTATGAAGGAACTTTCTCAGTTCAGGTGTACATGCCTTCTTGCACTCACGCCGCAGGCTGTGGCGCGACTGTAAGTTCTGACTTCGGGTTTTAAGAGCTGCTACCTTACACAGAGCCTCAAGTCCAACGATGAGATGACCGCTCACATGAGCAAATTCTCATGAGTGTTACTTCAAATATTGCTAAATAGGCATACAAGCTGTCAGCGTGAATAGCAAAGGGAGAAGGTACTACCTGTGGTGTCTCCTCCCTTTTTCTTATGGGTAAAAGGATGCGCAAGAGATAGCTAAGAATGTGAACGTAGGAGTATGGGAAAATATGTAGGAACTTACTCACCCAGCGTCTTGGCCACTGCCGACCACGACAATACTATGACACCCTCTTCTGCGACCACACTGTCATTGCCGCCGATGGGCTGTGGCACCTGGGCATGGGGCAACCGTCTCCTGTGGGACTATCAGGAGACCATGGATAGCGAGCTAAACGCGGTTTTTGACTACTGCGTCAGCCATGGCGTCACCTTGTTCGACAGTGGAGATTCTTACGGCACTGGCAAGCTAAACGGCCAAAGCGAGAAGCTACTAGGTCAGTTTCGCACCGCCTATACAGGCCCTAACGCAGACAAAATATGCTTGGCCACCAAGCTAGCTCCCTACCCATGGCGGCTCACCCGCCGGTCTATGGTCGCAGCGGGAGAAGCCTCCGCCCAGCGCCTAGGCCAGCTCAACCTCGTACAGATGCACTGGTCCACCGCAAACTACCTCCCTCCACAAGAAGGTCCCTTGCTCGATGGCCTAGCCGAGCTCTGTAAGCAAGGCCTCGCAGACGGTGTCGGCCTTTCAAACTATGGACCCAAGCGACTCCGCTGGGCCTACAAAAGGCTGAGCAAACAGGGCGTCAAAATTCAAACACTGCAAGTGCAGTACTCTCTGCTCTCTACCTACCCGGTCAGTCAGCTGGGGCTAAAAGCCGTCTGCGATGAATTAGATATTCAGCTTATTGCCTACAGCCCTCTAGCACTCGGCCTACTAACCGGAAAGTACAAGCAAAAGTCAGATATTCCCAAGGGCCTGCGACGATTTGCCCTAGGCCAAATCTTACCCGGCGTTCAACCCTTGCTCACCTGCCTAGAGGCCATTGCAACGTCACGGGGCAAAACCATGGCTCAGGTGGCCATCAACTGGTGTATTTGCAAAGGTGCCATTCCTATTCCAGGTGCCAAAACGCTACAGCAGGCACAGCAAAATGTAGGCGCACTAGGCTGGCATCTCAGCGCAGCAGAAGTCGACGAGCTAGATAAAGCGTCCGCCGCCTGCCGCAGGCAAATGGTACAGAATATATTTCAGAGCCGATAACGCTACCACTCATTTCAGCGACCACTCATCTCAGCGCCATCACGTCACTCCCAGATTGTACCTATACTGCTCACATGCATCCCCCATCCTATGCCCCCACTCACCTGGTCAGCGCTAGCATCCCTCACCGACCTCCACACAGATCCCATCAACGGACCCACCAATTCCCAGTCTCGCCTGCGGCTGTTCGGCCAAGCCGAATCGTCGGTGAGGGTGACGCTGTATCGCGACAATCATGCCTGGTGTCCTTACTGCCAAAAAGTGTGGATTTGGTTAGAAGAAAAGCGCATTCCCTACCGGGTCGAAAAAGTCACCATGTTTTGCTACGGCACAAAAGAAAGCTGGTACAAAAGCATTGTTCCATCCGGCATGCTACCGGCTCTGAAGCTAGATGAGCGCATCATCACCGAGAGTGACGATATTTTGCTTGCATTAGAGGCCGCCTTCGGTCCGTTGGTTTATGGCATGCGAAATCCCGCCGTACTCCCTCTGCGGCAGCTAGAAAGATTGTTGTTTCGAGCTTGGTGCAGCTGGCTATGTCAGCCAGGCGGATGGTTTGGGCAAGAAAAGAACAATCGCGCTCAGTTCATCAACGTTGTTGAAAAAGTAGAAACAGCGCTCGCTAGCGCACCAGGGCCTTACTTTTTAGAAGACTTTAGCACTGCTGATATTGTCTTCACACCCTACGTAGAACGGATGAATGCCAGCTTGTACTATTACAAAGGCTATTCTCTGCGAGAAGACAATCCACGTCTGTCTGCCTGGTTTGATGCAATGGAAACGAGAGAGACCTACCGAGGGACCCAAAGCGATTTTCATACCCACGCCCACGACCTACCGCCACAAATGGGAGGCTGCTATACAAATGATGAGCCTCAGACAAAAATCTTTAGAAACCGAGTCGACCAAGGCCCTTGGGATATGCTGCCAGATGCCATGTATCCCGAGCCAGAGACGGCCAAGGCTGAGGCTCTACAGCGAGTACTGAAGCATCGAGAGAACATCATTCGAGTAAACCCGGCAGAGAATACCGTGATGGATGAAGCTTTGCGCTGCGCGCTGACCTACCTCATGACAGACCAGGCTTGCCAGCCGCCAGCCGGAAGCGATGTGGCCTTGCGGTATCTACGCGATCGCATCAATGTCCCCAGAGATATGTCCATCTACGCGGCAAGGCACCTGCGCAGCGCCCTAGAAAAAACAGCATCACTCGCAGGTGAGCAACAAGGCCCACCCATTCCAGTCAGGCACCGCCGCGACCAAAACCCAATTGAATTTGCCACATCCGGCACTCGCTAAGCATCCGCCATCTAGGTAGCCGCCAATCGCACGCTACAGCCAGCTACCCAACAACACGTACGGCGCCCAATACACCGGATGGCGATACTGCGGATTCTGCATCAGCTGCAGCTGCGCTTTGCGAAGCGCTTGCGCCCGAGTACTTCCTGGGCTCGTAAGCTGTCGATAAAAGGCACTTGTAAACTGCGCTGTCGCTTCATCGTTAATAGCCCAAAGTCCACCCAAGGTGCTGCGGGCCCCCGCTCGGATAGCGACGCCTGACAGCCCCAGCGCAGCCCGATTGTCTCCTCTAGCCGTTTCACACGCACTCAAAACCAACAGCTCTATCGCTTTGCGATCGCCCAAGTTTGCTCGCAAAATATGGTTGACTTCACGGACATTTATCTGCTGGTCCCACGCGACCAAGTAGGTCTTATCTGAGGTAGAGCTAAACTGCCCGTGGGTGGCAATGTGGATGATCGGGTAGCGAGTTGTCTTCACCCGGTCAAGCAGTCTGTCATAGGTGAACTGCCCATCGAGCAAGATTGTGCTGCGTCGAATGATTTCGCCAATGCGTTTAATTTCTTCAGCCACGTAGGGCAGCGGCGCCCGGCCCCGTCGCCCCTCCGTAAGACCGGCAGCCAAAACGCTCAGCGATTCATTTTCCCAAGGCTGAGGGTTTATCAGGGTAACGCCAGGCGTCAGCGCCACTGCATAGTCTTCTACTAAAAAGTGCTGACCATCGTGCAGAGCACTCATCGGAATATTCTGCAGAGAACCATCCAGCACAAATACCAAGGTCTCTATCTCAGCACTATTGATGGCCGCCCGGGCAGGTCTGATCAGCCAGTCGTACACCTGCTGAGCTAGTGGTAAGTAGCGCCGATAGCTCCGAGTCACTAGCTCCTGTCTGAGTTGAGCGACCGTTTGTTCCACATCAGCTGCACTTATCGACGTCGAAAATTGCTGTAGCGGCTGATTGGGCAGCTGTAAGATAACGGCCAGCTGATCTTTCAGCGTCATGGTGTACAGGATGCCAGCCTTGGGATCTATCTGATTAATATTGACTGGCCTTGTGTCGAGGCAGGCTTCCTTAAAATAGTTATCAAGCTCTGCCAGTCGCAGCGACTCAATCATGTCTTCAGCCTGCGTTAAGTACTGCTGCCGCGTCGCCAAACTTTGCGGACTGTTGTCCACGTCGGGTTTAGCTGCCTGGAGTAACAGAGTGACGTATTCACGATAAATGGGGTCCACAGTCTCTTGGAAGGAGAACTGTGCACCTTCGCTTGCGATCGCCAAATCACCGCGCAAATTTGACAGAGCGTCAACCGCATCACCATAGGCAGCTAACGCCTTTTCCACTGACCTATCTGGATTGTTGTCAGCTTGCCAGAGTCGGCCCAGTTGACTCTGCCAGCGATAGATCATTTCAGTCGCCCCCGTCTTTTGGCTCAGGGTTAGGGCCTGCTGAGTTAGGGACTGGGCGATCGCCCACTGCTGAGTTTGTTCATACACTTCGCCGAGCGTACCGACCACATGAGCTTCGGCTCGCTGATCACCCAAGCTGCGAGCCTGTTCTGCAGCTCTCTGTAGCTGCTGGGCAATGGTTAGCCAGTCTGGCATCTGACCACTCGCTTCTGCAGACAGATTAGCTCGCCTGAGCTTCATCAAACTCTGCGCCCAGCGCACCTGATAAAAAACACCCTCGCGACTTGCAGGCAAAGCATCAAGTTGGGTCTGGAGGCGTGGCCAGAGTCGGTTTGCATTTTCCCAGTTGCCACTCTCTACCCATAGCGCCAGCTGCGAGAGTTCAGCAGGCACAATGTACCGAAGCGCTTCGATAGAAAAGGGCTGCTCGGTAGAATCGGGCCATTGTGAAATTGCCCGCTGATAGAAGTCTTCTGCCGCTGCCGGGCTATCTATCTTAACCGCCACATGGCCAAGACTGAGCAAGGTTGCGCTGATCTCTGCCGAATTGTTTTCCCCTTTGGCAATTGCCAAACTCTGTGTAAGCAAGGTCTTGGCCTGATGTAGCTCTCCGGTTAGCCGCAAAATATCACCTAGTCGGCGCAACGCGACCCCTTTCATGAGTGAGGAGGGCTGCGCGCCCAGGTAATTACTCACCTCCGTCAACTTTTCTAAAGACTGATGGTAAAAGCCCAGTTCACGCAGCGCTTGAGCCTGATTAATCTGACTGCGGATGATTCCAGGTTCTTCACCGGCTTGCCGGTAGAGCGTTTCGGCTTGCTGCCAGCTCTCCAGTGCGAAGTCAGCCCCGCCCGTTGCCAGCTGCAGACGTCCTCTCGCCGTCAAAACCTGGGCAAATATCTGCCAATACGATTGATCTTCTGGCTGATTTTCGATGAGACGGATACTTTTTTCGAGAGCCTCTCTGGCCAGTGACCACTGACTTAGCTGCTGATAAGCCAGTGAAAGGTTACTCAGAGCGCTCGCCTGAGCTAGGCTGTGATGACGGGCAGACTGCAAACTCACCACAGATTGCCAAGCTGCGATCGCCGCTTCATACTCCCCATTTTGATACCGTTGCCGCCCCTGCCGCATCAAATGCTCAATCGATTCTTCAACTGATAGCTCAGTAGACGCTAAGGTGACTACTTCAGCGGTTGAAACGGGTTCCTGCGCATGGGCAAACGGTCCAGCAGCAGCAAACGTCAGACTACTCAGGCTAATGGCCAGTCCTAGGCAAAAGCTTACAATTAGCCGATACGGGATATTCATGAGCGATGGCAGCTGGCACCAGGCAAAGCAATGGGGCCGTCTTCCCCGTGCGATCGCTCAGCAGTCAGCACAACTTGATTTTGTTCATTCACCTGCCAGTTCTTGGCTTCACGCCATCGAAAAGGCTCAGCCCTAAGCGCCTCTTGTGTGACTTCACGACCCCTATCAGTCACTAAAACAGACTCTAAATTGGCTTCCACAACAACATCCAAACCCGCATCTACATCAGCAGGCGAGCTGTCTTGACGACCGCTATTATTGCCAGATATATAGCGCTCACCGAGGTCCACCAGTGTATTGGCAACCTCAATTTCGCCAGAAGGCACAGTAGGCATTCCCCCTCGCCCGGTTACCCTGAGATGATTGCCCGTCGTCTGGCAGCCCTGCGTCACCGCCGCGTCTGCTTCCAAAACTCGCTCAGAAATTGTCACTAGGGATTGAGCCGACGTCGCAATGAGCTGATCAATCGCTATGGTGCCGCTGATACCAAATTCAGAACTCGCGTCAATGTCGTTTGTTTGGTTACCGGCGATCGCGGTCCGTTCTGCAATGCCATACAGTCCCCGCGCACCAATTGCAATATTCCCCCCTCGCCCCTGAGTCGCCTTCGCAATAATGTCAGCATCCTCCAAAGGGTTCGTCACAATAAAATCTGCATCTATGCTGATATTGCCGCCGTCTCCCCGCCCGCTCCCAGTACCAGCACGGGCCGAGACTAAGCTGCCTTCACGCAGGATGAGCGTTTCTGCATCTTCTATTTGAATATTGCCCCCATTTCCAAAGGCTGCTGCCGCCGAAATCTGCGCCTGGTCAGCGAGCCAGATTGTCTGCGCCGTAATATTAAGATCGCCCGAATTGCCCGGGCCCAGGCTATCAACCGCAATTTGAGCGCTATCACTCACAGTGAGCGTATCCGTCGTAATCGTTAAATTTCCGCCATCTCCATCCGGCTGAAACGGCAATCCAACAACCCCAGAAGAAGCAAGCAAACTACTCGTCGAAAGCCCTCCTGACCCCATCACGTCTGAGCCCGATACATGAAGGCGATCAGTGGCGTTAATCGTAATATTTCCACCCGTGCCACTACCGTAAGTCACCGCCTGAATTTGCGCCCCGTCGAGCACATGCAGTTCCCGAGCATTAATCGTCAGATCGCCCCCTCGCCCAGTCGCCTGAGAAGACGTTGTCACCAATGTCGGCGAGAAAAAACCAACACCACGCAGTGTTGTCTCTTCCGAGGTATTGATCGTGATGCTACCGCCATTACCAGCACCAAGCGTCCCACCCGCGACCAAGGCACCATCGCTCACCGTCAACGTTCTCGCATCAATATTTAGGCTAGCGCCATTGCCCGTGCTACCAGGATTCGCAGAAAAAAAGATACCAAAGCCAGACAGCGCGATCGCATCTTCTGCCGTCAGATCTATCACCGCTGACGACAAATTTCCCGTATTGGTATTGGCAATAAAGGCCCGGTCAGAGATTTCAATACGATGACCACGCAAAAAGATAGATCCGCCGCTGCCACTGACATCTAGCCCGCCACCATTCGTAATAGCAAGATCTGCAAATCCAGTCGCTTCCTCATACCCAAACACAAAATCATCAGAAATTGAAATCCAGCTATGGCCAGTCACACTGCCTATCTCAATTCGACCGCTCTCCGCGGTGAGTCGTCCCCCGTCTAAAACCACTGAACCACCCATGAGCGCCAATGCTTCACCGCTAGCAACCTGTAGACCAGCAGGCTGGCCGGCAAGGGTGACAGCACCGGCTTGATTATCTTGTGACCGATTGACTATTGCGCCTATTTCTTGCCCAAACTGCAGCCCAACCGGTGCGCTGATCGTTAGCAGAGGACCCGTTGCATCAGCAGTGCCAAAGTCTGTCTCATCTGCAAACGTAACACTTTCAGCAGTACTCGCAACAAAAGAGCCAGAGCTGACCAAGGTCGCTCGAGGACCAAACGTAATGCCCTGCGGATTAATCAAAAAAAAGTTAGCCTTCACCTCGCCCGTAATCGACAGCGTGCCGTTAATCGTAGAAGCCGCCTGAAGCACCCGTGCAAAAATGTTTGCCGCACCCTGATTTTTTACGGTGACTATTACATCTTCAGAGATATTAAATCGCTCAAAGCTATGAAATAGATTGTCACCCGAGCGGCTACCACCCACCACCGTGCAATGTTGACGACAGTCGTCACTGTCTAGCAGCCTCGTTGCGGTAGTGCTATCAGGTACCACTGTCAAACTCTGAGCACGTACAGACAGAGGATGCGCGCACCAAAAGCTCCACACGCCAAACAAAGTCACAAAGGTAGCGAAGCGCTTAGCCAAGCCACTTTCTAGCCGCCTACGAGTCGCCCGCTTACACCTTTTGGGACAGGCCGATATCTGTACCGAGCCTAATCGTAACTGAATGCACCTTTGAGAATTCATAGAGATTTTGACAGACCAAAAATAGGCCCGTGCGGCTGGGGGAAAGCCTACATCAATCAATTTTCCCTATCAGTTCAAGCGTCAAACATTATGACAGTTTTACGAGTCTTCACTGTCAAAGTAAACACGGTTTCACAGATTAGAAAGAGGTCATGACTGAAAGCGCGCAGCTCAAATACCTAGCATTCCTCTTTACCTTTTATCAAGCTTCTGACACCACCATCCACAGCAAACACTTCATTAATAGACATACCTCATTCCACCAGCAACCTTACAAGTAGGCACTGATAGAATGAGGCTATTGACAGCTATCTAAGTATGGTTTTGTTCGGTTAGTTTACTCCATTTCAAAATAACAAAATCACGATAAAGCTATTGAAGCATATCGTTTTTAGAGATAGCGCTAGTTCCAGGAGAGGCAACCGTAGCCAGGCACCCAGAAGCAGCCGATCCCATTGAGTTCAGCGTTCACCTGCTCACTGCTGGTGGTACTAAGGGTGAAGGTAGATTGCGCTTCAACTTCTGCTTTTACCGTAGTTGGGAGAGTGATCGCAGTCGCGACCAAACACGAAACTGCCATCAACTGAGCAATTTTGGACTTCATTAATACATTCCCGATTTACTTAAAAACTGTAGTTGGCATTATCTCAGTGTTAATACCAACTACAGTCAAAAGCCTAATCTTGTTTAAATTGCTATGACATCGGTAGAAGAAAATTTGATTGGTCAAAAATTTACTCAAAAGCCACTGATCACGGATAGATTAGTAAGATTTTGATAAAGCCTTCCCTGACAGAATATACAAAGAATTCCTGATGTTACAGGGATTGACACATAAGACATGTAAGGTGCCAGCAAATGTATGAACAAAAGGGATAAGACTTGTAGATTTATAAGAATCTTTATCCTAAAAAAGAAAAAATAGCACCTCTATTCTTACCAGAAATCACATACGACTTACTAATTCATAACCTTGTTTAACTACGCTTTGCATGAAAGCTCACCGATTAGAGGTTGATAAAG
>JBCBIK010000005.1:0-67708 GCA_038524545.1 Cyanobacteria bacterium J06623_4
CGAACTGGATGGCTGAGCGCGGTGCGCGGCATTTGGTACTGCTAGGTCGCAGTGAGCCCGCTGCAAATGCTCGCGCTCAGATTAAACAGTTGGAAGAGAGCGGCGTTCATATTGAGGTGGTGATTGCTGACATTACCGACGAGGCAGCGATAGAAGAGGAAATGTTTCAGAAGGGAGATTCCTCTAGGCCGCTCCTGCGCGGTATTATTCACGCCGCAGGTACACTGTCTGATGTGCTGATTCAGCAGATGAGTTCAGAGCAGTTGGACAAAGTCCTGGCACCGAAGGTGACTGGCGCGTGGAATTTGCATAAGTTGACTCAGCATTATGAACAGAAACTCGACTTTTTCATTCTCTTTTCTTCGGCGGCTGGGCTGCTAGGGTCTCCGGGTCAAGTCAACCATGCAATGGCTAACGCATTTTTAGATGGGCTTGCTCGCTACCGGCAGCAGCTCAACTTGCCTGCACTCAGCATTAATTGGGGTGCTTGGTCTACGGTGGGATCAGCGCTGAAATATCAGGAAGAAGAGACTCTGAAAAGGCTCTCTGGTGTTGGCCTGATTGATCCAAGCCAGGGACTCGCTCAGCTAGACAATGTGTGGACTATGACAGAAGCCCAAGTCGGCATTGTTCCAATTCACTGGCCAAGCTTTCTATCGCAGCCTGCAATAAAAGACCAATCTCTTTTTAGTGCAGTAAAGACTCAACGACAAGAACTACATGGTTCAAAAGCTGAACAGCGACATAACATAAATTTCATCCAGACTCTGAAACGCATTCCTGCCGCCCAACAGAGAACGGCACTCGAAGCCCATGTTTGCCAGCAAATTTGCCAGACGCTTGGCTTCAATGACAGTGAGCTAGATCGTCAAGCGGGTTTCTTTGATCTCGGCATGGATTCACTGACTGCCCTAGAGCTAAAAAACAGTCTGCAAACAGATTTGGAAATATCCTTGCCGAGTACTCTAGTCTTCGACTATCCAACGGTAGAGGCACTGCTAGGCTACCTTTCATCGCAGCTGATCTCGAATGAGCCTTCTCCTTTGTCAGATGTCCTAGAAAAGCGGCCTTTAACGTCTGAGTTATCCGCAGACGATCTCACCCAGAGAATGGATCAAAAGCTCGCTGAGCTTGACAGCATTTTGGGCAATGAATCTGTGGGAGGTGAAGTAGGATGACCCTCCCGAACCAGAATGATCAGCGTATGGCTCGTGCGCTGCAGGCGATTGAAAAACTACAGGGCAAGCTAGCGGCGTCAGACAATATTCGCTATGAGCCAATTGCGATTATAGGGCTAGGTTGTCGGTTCCCTGGCGGTGCTGATAATCCAGATTTATTTTGGCAGTTGCTGTCTGAAGGGAGAGATGCGATTACTCAAGTGCCGAGTGATCGCTGGGATGCTGAGGCATACTACAACCCTAACCCTGATGCTCCAGGCAAAATTGTCACTCGAAATGGTGGTTTTGTTGATCATCTGAAAACCTTTGACGCGAGCTTTTTCAATATCTCTGCTCGGGAGGCGGCTAGCCTTGACCCGCAGCAGCGACTGCTGATGGAAGTGAGCTGGGAGAGCTTGGAAGATAGCGGCATCGTGCCTGGGCGTTGGGCAGGCCGCTCTGTAGGCATTTTTATCGGCATGAGCAGCCAGGACTATGCTCAGTACTTGTCGGCCCGAGACGAAACCGAGATTGATGCCTATCTTGCTACGGGTAATTCTCACAGTTCGGCGGCGGGGCGTCTTTCCTACGCGCTAGGCTTTACTGGCCCTAGCCTAGTGGTCGATACGGCTTGTTCTTCTTCTTTGGTTTCTCTTCACTTAGCCTGTCAAAGTTTGCGTCATCAAGAATGCGAGATGGCGCTGGCAGGCGGAGTCAATCGCATTCTCGCACCCGAGTACAGTATCAATTTCTCTAAGGCGCATATGCTTGCGCCCGATGGACGCTGCAAAACATTTGCCGCGAGCGCGGATGGATTTGCTCGGGCTGAGGGCTGTGGCGTCGTTGTACTAAAGCGGCTTTCGGATGCGATCGCTCAAGGTGACAACATTTTGGCGCTTGTTCGAGGCTCGGCAGTGAATCAAGATGGGCGTAGCGGGGGGCTGACGGTTCCAAATGGCCCTTCGCAACAGCGCGTGATTCGTCAGGCGCTGGAGAATGCACGCCTCAAACCAGAACAGATTAGCTATGTGGAAGCGCATGGTACAGGGACTGCTTTGGGTGATCCAATAGAGGTCGGCGCGCTGGGTGCGGTTTTTGGCCGCAGTCATTCTCAGCAGCAACCGTTGAATATTGGCTCTGTAAAAACAAATATCGGCCATTTGGAGGCGGCTGCTGGCATCGCGGGAGTAATCAAAGTTGTGTTGGCGATGCGGCATAGCACACTGCCCGCGCATCTTCATTTTCAACAGCCGAGTCCTCATATTGAATGGGAAAGGTTGCCTATTCGCGTAATTCAACAGGCGATGGAATGGACGAACGATGGAGAGGCTTGGTCTTCTCAAGACAGTGCTTCAATTTTTGCAGGGGTTAGCGCTTTTGGCTTTAGCGGGACGAATGCACATGTGATTGTTGAATCTGCACCTGTAAGCGCTGTCAATGATTCTGACAAGGCAGAAGAAGACAGTGGGCATAGGCTTCAACTGCTTATGCTCTCTGCAAAGTCTTCAGCCGCACTGAAGGTATTGGCTGGTCGCTATGTCGATTTTTTGGCTGATCAAACGGTAATTTTTCGGGATTTGTGCTGGAGTGCTTGGGATAGGCGATCGCACTTCTCCTATCGCCTCGCACTGACTGCCGCTAATGCTACGGAAGCGAGTAATCAACTTGCTGCGTTTGTTGATAGGAAGGATTGTGCGATCGCGACAGGAATATCCTCAAAGCGATCGCCTAAAATCGCATTCTTGTTTACGGGACAAGGCGCACAAGCCATTGGCATGGGTCGCCAACTTTACGAAACGGAATCTGTTTTTCGGCAAACCATTGACGACTGCGCCAATATTCTTTCTGAAATGGGGATTGATTTGGTTGGGGTGCTTGGCTATGGTGCTGATATAGATGAGGTTGGGTTAGATGAAACCCAACCTACGTATTCTCCCCCTCTCCCCCTCTCCCCCTCTTCTACCAACATCCAACCCGCTCTCTTCTCTCTCCAATACGCGCTTACCCAACTCTGGAAATCCTGGGGCATTACCCCTAATGCCGTCCTTGGTCACAGCATTGGCGAATACGCGGCTGCTTGTACTGCCGGAATTATGAGCTGGGAAGATGGGCTGCGTCTCATCTGTCAGCGGGCCCAATTGATGGACTCACTGCCTGTAGGCGGTGGCATGGCCGCTGTCATGGCGGCGGCATCTCAAGTCACGCCATACCTGCGAGAAAGTGTTGTTGTCGCCGCCGATAATGGTCCGTTAAATACGGTTTTATCAGGTCCAAAAACCGTCTTAAACGCGGTTCTACAAGAGTTGGTAAACCAGGGCATTCACTCTAAATCATTGAGGGTTTCTCACGGGTTCCACTCATCGCTCATGGACCCGGTGCTAGAACCATTCATAGCTGCGGCTCAGCAAATCAGCTACGATCGGCCCAAGCTTGACTTTATCTCTACGGTCACTGGCAACAAGATTCTTCAGGCCACTGCCGATAAAGTGCCAACCGATTGGCCCGACTATTGGAAAAAACACATTCGTCAACCCGTCCAGTTTTGGCGAGCGATAGACACGCTCGCTCGCAATGACTACGATATTTTTGTAGAAATTGGACCTCGGCCAACGCTGCTTACCCTTGGCAAAGTTTGCTTAGAAACTCACCCAGAAGTCCTTTCGGCTCAGTGGTTGCCCAGCCTTCATCCGTCGCGAGACAATCGCTCGAATGACCGGCAAACGATGCTCTCTAGCTTGGGTCAGCTCTATGCGGGTGGCGTCGCGATTCAGTGGCCTTGTTCTGCCGGGAACCCTGTTGCCTTGCCCACTTATCCCTTTCAAAGAGAGCGTCACTGGATTGATATTAAAGAAAAATCTAGACAGCAGACTGGAGCGAGGTGGCATCCTTTGGCGGGCGATCGCCTCCCCTTAGCCAGTACAACGACAACCTACTTCAACAACATCCTCACCCCAACTTCTGTTCCCTTTCTCCAAGACCATCAGGTCTATGGCGCAACCATTCTCCCAGCGGTTGGCTACTTAGAAATGGCTGTAGCGACCTCATTGCAGCCATCTACAGCCTATGTCCTACGTGATGTTCATTTTTACCAAGCGCTTTTACTAGACGAACCGACCACTGTTCAGACCGTGCTGACGCCCGGAGAAAACCAGCAGCGGTTTGAAATTTTCAGCCTAGCATCGAGCAATACAAAAGATGAAACATGGCAGCTCCACGCCAGCGGCTACCTAGACGCTGATAGCGTTCTTCCTGATGAGAAGCTAGACCGTTTAGATATCGAAGAGCTTCGAGAAAAATGTTCTGTAGAAATTGCGATCACAGACTGCTATCAGCGCTTAGCAGATCAGGGAATCACCTACGGAAGTCGCTTTAGGGCTATTCAACAAGTTTGGGTGAGCCAAACCCAGGCGCTCAGCCGCTTACGTTTAAGTGACAACCTGCTATCTACTCGAAAAGACTATCGGCTGCACCCTGTTTTAATGGATGCTTGCCTGCAAAGCATCGCGGCCATCTTGGTTCATCGAACAGATGCTCAGACAGACACGCAAACCTATCTACCTGCCGCTATCGGACAAGTAAAGCTGTATGTTGATAGCCTTGATCATGTAGAGCTTTGGAGCTATGTAGAAGTCACGCCCTATGACGGCTGGTTATTAGCAGATATTGAGCTAATCTCTGCTCAGGGGGAACGGCTAGTCACGCTGAAAAAGCTTAGACTTCAGCCTGCTAGCAAAGCGCAAGTACTGAACTTATCGACCAAACGATCTTCACAGGCACTTGCAGATTGGCTCTACACCCTCGACTGGCAAGCCGCACCGTTGCCAGCGGTTGTCTCGTCTGAGGCTGTTCACTCTATCGTTGCGAATGTAAGCAGCCAGCTCGCGAAATCTCTAGAGCGCGACGAAATACAGCGCTACCTTACTCTCCTACCGCAGCTAGATAGACTGAGTTTAGACTATATCTCTGTCGCCTTTTCTCGGCTACAGCAGCAAACAAACGGGACAAGAGAACTCCCATCAAGAGAACTCTCACAAACCCTACGAACTGAGGAATTGCTGCATTCGTGGCAGATTGTTCCTAATCATCAGGCCCTGTTCAGTCAGCTAGTCACGGCTGTCTCGCAGGCTACTCAGTCCGACACATCTGTAGCGTCCTTAGAGCATATTCAACAAAAGTTAGTCGCGCAGTATCCAGAAGCCAAAGCGGAATTGGCACTTATTCACCGCTGTGGAACTCACTTAGCCGATGTGCTGCAAGGGAAGCTCGATCCGCTCACATTGCTGTTGCCAGATGGCCAACTTAATGAACTGTTTCATCTGTATCACGCTTCACCAGGCGCACAGTTGATGAATCAGCAGGTCCAACAGATAGTCGAGAGGCTCATTGCTGAGAAAGATAGACCGCTGCGCATTTTAGAAATTGGAGCAGGTACAGGCGGTACTACAGCGCAGTTGCTAGGTGGCCTAAAGGAAGAAGTCCAATATACCTTCACAGATGTCTCTTCGCTATTTTTGGCAAAGGCAAAAGATCGTTTTGCTGACTACCCGAATTTGTCCTATCAAACATTAGATATTGAGAAGCCGATCAAAGCTCAGGGTTTTGAGGCGCATAGTTATGACGTTGTCATTGCAGCGAATGTGCTACATGCAACAGCAGATATTGAACAGGTTTTAGAGAATGTGCGATCGCTTCTCATCCCCAGCGGCCAACTCATCCTTTTAGAAGGCACTCGCCCTTTACTCTGGCTCGATCTGATTTTTGGCATGACCGAGGGTTGGTGGAAGCGCAACACGCATCCCTTACTTTCGGTTGAGCAATGGCGATCGCAGCTCCGGGCGGCTGGATTTGCTTCTGTGCTGCCTGTGGTATCAGAACCCGGCAAGCAAGATTTGCCGCAGTCGGTGATTGTGGTCAGTAATGACAGCGCAGATGAAGCCAATAACGTATTGGTACTTGCCGAATCTGGCGCATCTGTAGCGCCCCTCCTAGCAGAACGATTGGAGAATAATCAAAGAGAAAAACAACTCATTTGGCTAACGGATGAAGCTAGTCAAGGAGAACTTGCAACGATTGCAACTGTGGAGCCTCTGCCACAAAAGATTGTTTATGTAGTGGCTGAATCTTCTCAGAGACAAGGTGAACCATCTGGGCAGGAGCTTCAATCGCGATCGCAGCAAACAATCTCTCACCTGCTGACGCTACTTCAACAGTTATCAGCCCGCTCTGGTCAAATGCCACAGCTCACCGTAGTTACGAGAGGGGCAACCAATACACAGCTGATTCAAACACCCGCTTGGGGTCTGATGCGAGTCGCCCAGCTAGAATTTCCAGCACTTCGCTGTCGCCGCATTGATCTCGATCCGCAAGAGACACCTGACTTGCAAGCAGAGTGGCTCTATCAAGAGCTAAACGCTAGCGACAGAGAAAATACCGTTCGCTACAGGAAGGCGACTCGTCAGGCCGCTAGACTGTCCCTGCATTCTCCTGACAACGGCACGAGCCTACTAGATGCGCTCTCACGTCCATCCGGCCCCTGCAAGCTAGCGCTACCGACCAAGGGTAGTCCTGATCACCTACAGCTGATTTCTACTCAGCGCCAAAGCCCCAAAGCAGGCGAAATAGAAATTCGTGTCAGTGCGGCAGGACTCAACTTTATTGATGTGTTGGATACGCTGAGCCTGCTTCCATTTGAGCGAGATTGGCTAGGTGTAGAGTGTGCGGGCGAGGTCGTTGCCGTCGGTGAGGGTGTAGAACAGTTCTCGCCCGGAGAATCAGTGCTGGCGCTAGCTGCGGGTAGCTTAGGAGAGTTTGTGACCGTTCCGGCGATGTTGGCGATCGCCCAGCCCCAAACTCTCAGTTCCCAAGCCGCCGCCACTATTCCGGCTAACTTTTTAACCGCTTACTACGCGCTACAAACCGTAGCTAAAGTAAAGCCCGGTAGCCGCGTCCTGATTCATGCGGCGGCAGGCGGCACTGGGATGGCCGCAGTGAAAGTTGCACAGCAAGCAGGCGCTGACGTGTATGCGACGGCAAGTCCTAGTAAATGGCCTGCGCTACGAGCGCTTGGCGTTAGACATGTGATGAACTCGCGTACGCTGGATTTTGCCGATGAGATTATGGTGAAAACAGATCGGCAGGGCGTTGATATCGTGCTGAATTCACTGTCGGGTGAGTTTGTGACAAAAGGATTGTCGGTGCTTGCGCCGGGGGGATGCTTTTTAGAGATTGGGAAGCGAGATATTTTAAAGGCGGAGCAGGTGAGCGCGTTGCCATCGGGGATACGCTATGAGGTGGTGGATTTGATGGCGATCGCACAGCAGCAGCCACAGCGCATTCAATCACTCCTTCAAACGCTGAAAGAACAGTTTGAGTCCGGCGCACTGACGCCTAATCCACATCGCGTTTTTCCCATCACTCAGGCGCGTCAGGCTTTTCGATTTATGCAGCAAGCGCGGCATGTAGGGAAAATTGTATTGGAGGTGTCGCCTATCCATCCAAACGCCACATATCTGATAACAGGCGGAACAGGCGGACTCGGAAGAGTGACGGCTGAATGGCTAGCTGAACAAGGGGCAAAGCACATAGCTTTACTGAGTCGCCAATCCAACCAGAAAGCAAGCGCCTCAATAGTCAGCGCACGACTCCAACAAAACGTAGACATTCGCTGGCTTCAGGCCGATGTCTCTGATCATAAGCAGCTCGCTTCTGCCCTCGCCACGATAAGAGACACGATGCCGCCACTGCGAGGTGTGATTCACGCAGCAGGCGTGTTGTCTGATGGCGTTTTGCAACAGCTTGACTGGGGGCAAATGAAACCTGTGCTAGCGCCCAAGGTTTGGGGTGCCTGGAATCTGCATCAGCTGACGGCTACCGATTCGTTAGACTTTTTTGTGCTGTACTCTTCAGCGGCCTCTTTGCTGGGTTCTCCGGGGCAGGGGAGCCATGTGGCGGCAAATAGTTTCTTGGATGTGTTGGCCCGCTATCGCCATGAGCAGGGGCTCCCGGCGCTAAGCATCAATTGGGGGCCTTGGGCTGAGGTCGGGTCCGCCGCAGGAGAGCAGCTACATCATCAGATGCGGCAAAAAGGTGTGGCAGCGATCGCGCCCAATCAAGGCCAACAAATTCTCTCAAAATTGCTGACGAATGCCGCCTCATCTACTCCTGCTCAAGTCGGCGTCGTTCCGATTCACTGGCCAACACTTTGTCAAAGCGGCATCGGCTCAGATAGATTTTTCTCCCGCTTCAGCCAAGCATCTACACCCATTTCTCAGAAAACCATAGCCTTCGACAAAGCGCCGACTGCTGATTGGAAGAAACAGATAGAAAAGCTGCCACAGCGGCGCAAATCTGCCTTTGTTCTTAAAGAACTACGCGCAGAGGTTGCCAAAGTGTTGGGACTCAATGATGCTCAGCGCGTCGAGCCAACTGCCAACTTCTTCGATTTAGGCATGGATTCGCTGATGGCCGTAGAGCTGAAGAATCGCTTAGATGATCGTTTGGGCCAACCCGTTGCTTCTACAGTCATTTTTGAACATCCCACCCCGCAAGCATTAGCAGAGCATATTGTAAAAACGATCAGTGAAGCTAGGGATTCTGATTCGCAGGAGAACAGCTCTAGCATCGAGCCGCAAGCTCAACCCCCACCCAGTTTTACGGCTATTGAATTCGAAGAGCCATCAGATATTTCACCCGATATCGAAAAAGAACTCGCTGCCCTCGAATCTCTGTTAGACCGCTCATAGCCAGACTGTTCATAGTTGCTTCTTTGATTGCTAAAAGACCATGCGTCACGCCGCTCAAAACTCATCTCAACCTGATGCTTACAGCACTAACGCTCAGAGGTCTTCTGAGCGAATGTTGAAGGCACTGAAGGAAGCGCGATCGCAGCTAGAAGCGATTGAACAAGCCCGCAGTGAGCGAGTCGCCATTATTGGCATGGCCGGACGATTTCCTGGGGCTGACAATCTCCAAGAATTTTGGCAACTGCTTGAACAAGGTAAGTCTAGCATTCGATTTCTCTCTGAAGAAGAACTGTTAGCTGCTGACATCCCCCAGAGCACATTCACTCAGCCTAACTATGTCCCCGCCTATGCCAGTTTTTCAGATCCGACAGGATTCGATGCTCAGTTCTTTGGCTACTCTCCTCGCGAAGCAGCGCTAATAGATCCTCAGCACCGCGTCTTTTTAGAATGTGCTTGGAGTGCCTTAGAAGATGCGGGCTACGACAGCCACCAATATGAAGGTCGTATTGGCGTATACGGTGGCGCAGCGCTCAATCGCTATCTGGTGAATTTACACTCCAACACATCGATTCGAGAATCAACCGATCCCGTACAGGCAGTTGTTAGCAACGTCATGGGCTTGATGCCCACTCGGGTTTCTTATCAGCTCGATCTCAAAGGTCCGAGCTGTGGTATCCAAACCGGCTGTTCTACTGCGCTAGTTGCTATTCATACAGCTTGCCAAACTCTACTAAAGCAGGAATGTGATATCGCGCTGGCTGGCGGCGTCACGGTTAATCAAGCGATGCCCCAAGGGTACCTGCATCAGCCCGACAGTATCGCCTCACCGGACGGCACCTGCCGCGCCTTCGATGCCGATGGTCAAGGGACGCTCTTTGGAAATGGCGTAGGGATTATTGTTCTAAAAAGGCTTCGAGCGGCGATCGCAGATGGTGACCATATCTACGCCGTTATCAAAGGATCAGCTATCAACAACGATGGAGCCGATAAGGTCAATCTAATTGCGCCTAGCGTTTCTGGACAAGCGGCTGTGATTCGCGATGCCATAGCGCGAGCGGGCATTCATCCCAACACCATCAGCTACGTAGAAGGCCACGGAACGGGGACACCGCTGGGCGATCCAATCGAAGTGGCTGCACTTAATAAGGCATTTGGGAATAAAGCGTTTGGAAAAGCAAGCAGCGAAGATAACGCAAACTTCTCTTGCGCGCTTGGCTCTGTGAAAACAAACGTCGGTCACTTAGATGCTGCTGCAGGCGCTGCGGGACTCATCAAAACGGCGCTCTCCCTTCAGCACAAAACGCTTCCGGCAAGCTTGAACTTCCATCAGCCCAACCCCAGAATCGACTTTCAAAACGGTCCTTTTGCAGTCAATCATACCTGTCGCCCTTGGCCTGCTCAAAAAGACGATCAAGGTAATCTTATTCCTCTTCGTGCTGGCGTGAGTTCCTTTGGGATGGGCGGAACCAATGCTCACGCTATTTTAGAAGAAGCCCCTGAGCGCTCGACATCAGGAGCGTCTCGCCCCTGGCATCTCATCACCCTTTCTGCCAAGACAGAGACTGCTCTCGAACAAGCCACCCAAAATCTAGCAGCCTATTTGCAAAGCAACCCTGACCTTTCTATGGCTGATGTTGCTTACACGCTGCAAATTGGCAGACGTGCTTGGCCATGTCGCCGCTATTATCTTTGTCAGGACGTGGAGGGTGCGATTGCTCAGCTAAAAACAACAGGCACCTCTGCGGTTGCCAACAGTCAAAGCAAATCTGTTGTTTTCATGTTCTCTGGTCAAGGGGCTCAATACCTGAACATGGCTAAGGGACTTTACGAAACCGAGCCCGTCTTTCGCAATACGCTGAATAAATGCGCGACCTTCCTTGCGAATGACGGTATTGATTTAATTGGAATCCTTTATCCTAGTTTGTGGGATGATGCGTCCGATCCTGGGTCCGATGTTGGGTTTCGTGAAACCCAACCTGCGCAATGCCTTTCTCGTGCCCTGAGCGGAGTCGAAGGGCTAAACCAAACCTTTCTCGCTCAGCCCGCTCTCTTCTCTCTCGAATACGCACTCGCCCAACTCTGGCGCTCCTGGGGCATCCAACCCCACGCCCTCATCGGCCACAGCGTTGGTGAATATGTTGCAGCCTGTCTTGCAGGTGTCTTCTCTCTAGAAGATGGCCTTACGCTTATGGTCAAGCGGGGGCAGCTGATGCAGGCGTGCGAACCGGGCGCGATGCTCTCGGTGTTGGACACGGTTGACGCCGTTCAGCCGCAGCTACCCAAAGGGCTTGAACTTGCTGCTATCAACGGGCCGCAAAATTGTGTTATCTCTGGGCCTAGCGACATCATTACGACGTTTCAGCAACAATTAGAAAAGCAGAACATCCCTTGCAGACAGCTGACGACTTCGCATGCCTTCCATTCAGCCACGATGGAATCTGTCGTAGACAAGTTTCTTGCTGTACTCGAAAAAGTTACCCTCTCTGCGCCAAACTTAGACATCCTCTCTAACGTCACGGGAACTTGGCTCACTGACGAAGAGGCCACCAGTGCGCAGTACTGGGCACGCCATCTTCGCCAGATCGTGCGCTTTAGCCAGGGCGTGACAACTGCACTGACTCTAGAAAATCCGGTACTTGTAGAAGTCGGTCCTGGCCACACACTGACAAAGCTTGTACAGCAGCACTTATCTGCTGATTCTCAAACGCCCGCTATTCAGTCACTGCCTCATCCCAAAGACAACCGAACCGATACAGCGACAGTCATGGCTGCGCTGGGCGATCTTTGGCTAGCGGGCGTCCCGGTTGATTGGATGGGCGGGTATCAAGAACAGACCCGACATCGGCTGTCTTTACCGACTTATCCTTTTGAAAGAGAGACTTATTGGGTGCCGTTGCAGACTGAGCCAGTTGCAACGAACTCGACAACAGTCTCAAAGAAGCCAGATATGTCGAACTGGTTCTACTTGCCTACTTGGAAACGGCTACCGCTAACGGCAGAAGCAAAAGACTGTTCGGGCGATCGCTGGTTGGTTTTCGCAGATGAAAAACTTCACCAGCAGCTTCAAGCCTCTCTTGCTAACCTTGAGAACAGACCCAAACTGATTTGGATAAGTCCAGGCGAGCCCTATTCCCTGGAATCTGTAGAAACGCCACCTACGCAAATTATTTATGGTTGGGGACTAACTTCTCAACCAAACAGTTCAAAAAATGACGACTTTCAAACGTTTCTCTCTGTTCTAAAGGCGTACGGGTCTGCTGAGACTGCTATTACCTTTAGCGTGCTGACAACAGCTGCGCAAGACGTTACGGGTAGAGACCCCATCAATCCACACAACGCTAAGATTTTAGGACTCTGCCAAGTCGTTTCCCAGGAATATCCTGGTCATGCCTGTCGTATCATCGATTTGGATAGTCCTATTTCCGATACCACTGTTCAATTACTCAGCGCAGACCTCCTCACGCCTTACAGTGCGGAAAACAGAGAAGTTACCTACCGACAAGGCCAACGATGGATCAAGACTTACGAACCACTGGCGTTACCAGAAAAAACATCCTCACACCTTAAGCCCAACAGTACTTATCTAATTGCTGGAGATTTAGTCGAAGGGTTGGGCATGGTGTATGCTCAGGCACTGGTGAAGGCGCTGGGCGCAAAGCTAATTTTGCTGGGTCGGCCTGGATTGCCTGCCAGAGAAGAATGGGAGAAATGGCTGGTGACCCACGGCCCTCAGCATGAGATCAGTCAGCTCATTCGTAAGCTGCAAGCACTGGGGAGAGAGGGCGAGCAGTTTCTCTGGTTTAGCGGCGACTTGGCAAATGAAGACTGGGTAGAGGAAAGTATTCAGCAAGGAATCGCGAAATTTGGAGAGATTACAGGCGTATTTCATGCGGGGGTGATGGGCGATCGCGCTAGCTGCACGATTGAACAGCTGACTCAAGCAGAAAGCGATCGCATCAGCAAAAACAAAATCCAAGGCATTCAATCCGTACAGCGAGCCCTTGCCAACCATCCAGTCGAATTCTATCTGCTCCAATCTTCTCTCTCTACTGTGGTCGGCGGTATTGGCTTTGGTGCTTACGCCGCTGCCAACTGCTATTTAGACACGCTAGCCAATCAACAAAATCGCCTAAGCCCGTCTTCTTCGACTCGATGGCTTAGTCTAAACTGGGACGCCTGCCAGATAGATGATACAGCAGACAATAGCCATTCAGATTTTATGGCGCTAGCGATGACAAAAGAGGAGGTCTGGCAAGCAACCCGGCGAGCGATCGCTCAAGCGAACCTCTCTCAAGTGATCATTTCTCCTCGCGACCTTCAGAGCCGACGGCTCGAAGCCTTTACGCCAAGAGAGAAAAGCCAAGACCAGATACGCTCTACGACTACTCCATCCAATCAACGGACTCACCACAAGCGACCGAAGCTGACGACTGCCTATGTCGCACCGCGATCGCCCATTGAGCAGAGAGTTGCCAAAGAAATGGGTGACTTACTCGGGATTGACGCTATCGGCGTCGAAGACAACTTCTTTGAACTGGGCGGACATTCTCTACTCGCTATCCAAGCAGTCACCCGACTCAGACAAGACTTTCAGGTTGATTTACCCATGAGAGCATTCTTGTTTGAAGCACCTACTGCAGCGGGGATCGCCAAAATCATAGAAGAACAGGTCAGCATTCCACCCGATACGCAAGCCACGTTAGAAAGTTTGTTAGACAATATCGAAGCCATGAGCCCCGAGGAGGTGAAAAATGAAATTTAGTTTGTTTTACTTTGATGGAGATGGATTAAATATTCAAGGCAATCCCTACCGGCTACTGATCGAGAGTGCTAAGTTTGCCGATCAGCATGGCTTTAGTGCGCTGTGGACACCAGAACGGCATTTTCACGCTTTTGGTGGACTGTACCCGAACCCAGCCATGACCAGCGCCGCGCTCGCAATGGTAACAGAACAGATTCAGCTGAGAGCAGGCAGTGTCGTGCTTCCACTGCACCACCCTGTACGTGTAGCAGAAGACTGGGCTGTGGTGGATAATCTGTCGGGTGGTCGGGCTGCGATCGCCTTTGCTTCTGGCTGGACAATGGATGAATTCATCCTTTCGCAAGAGCCCCACGGTAGCCGCAAATCGGTCATGTGGCGAGGCATTGACGCCGTGCAAAAGCTATGGAAAGGAGAGGCCGTAAACTTTGAAGATGCCAACGGTAAAACGGTAAGCGCCAAAACACTCCCCAAACCTGTGCAGCCACAGCTGCCTACCTGGGTGACCTGCCAGTCAATGGAGACCTTTATCGAAGCCGGACGACTGGGTGTCAATGTTTTAACTTCTCTGTTAGGAGAAACGCTAGAACAGATTGCCCCTAAAATTACTCGCTATCGAGAAACATTAAAAAAACACGGCCATGATCCCGCTACTCGAACGGTTTCGATGATGATGCATACCTTTTTAGGAGCAGACGTTGAGCGGGTAAAAGAGGACATCCGTCAACCGTTTTGCGACTATCTAAAGACTCATTACGGATTGCTGGAAAACTTGGCCAAAGGAATGGGATTGAACGTGAGTTTATCTGATTTTTCTGATGATGATTTGGATAGTTTGCTATTATTTGGAGTGGAAGGTTTTATGAAAGGGCGGGCATTAATCGGAACACCAGAAAGCTGTCAACCCTTTATTCAGCAAGTAAGTGACGCAGGCGTCAATGAGATTGCCTGTCTCATTGACTTTGTTCAAGATTTTGACGCTGTGATGGCAGCACTGCCTTACTTAGCTCAGCTAAAGCAGTCATGCGAACGAGGCGTTCCCGCAATGGCCGGAACCTCTTAAACATTGACAAAAATGTTTAGCATATGTCTCTCTAGATTTCGTATTTGAAGTCTTTGGTCGAAGGGAGGTAACTATATTCTGAAAATCTCATCTCTTCTATGATTCACGATGATTCATGATCGCCCACAGAACAGTTCTCCAAACATTATTGCTCAAGAGACTACCCAGAAAAGGCTCTCACAAAGGCAAAACCGCCAGTCTCTGAGGGAGCGAATTCTGTCGCTTTCTCCTGAACAGCGGCGACTCTTTCGCCAGCAGCTAGAAGCAAAAGGCATCCCCTGGGATCAAGCTATCGGCGCTGAGACAGGCGCTGGTACAGACACTGAAATAGGCGCATTAAAAGCTAAGAATGTGGCACGACGCTCAAGACCTGACAAGCTGCCGCTCTCAGCATCTCAACAGCATCTGTGGATCTTACACCAGCTCTATCCAGACACGTGCGCTTATCACATTGCCCTATCATTGCGCATTCATGGCGATCTATCTGTAGCAGCTCTACGGCAAAGTTTGCAGTGTATTGTCAATCGACATGATTCATTGAGAACTGTCTTTGTCAAAGCGGACAATCAGCCCTGGTTAAAAGTTCTCCCACAGGTTGAATTAGCGCTACCCATCGTAGACTTGAGCACCGAGGAAAACCCGTATTCAGTAGTTGAGCATTGGCAACAAACCCTGGTTCAAACACCCTTTAATCTCGAAATCGGGCCGCTCATTCGCGCTCAGCTGCTAAGGTTAGACACCCAAGCGTTCGAGTTAATACTGGTTTTACATCATCTGATTGCGGATGGTTGGTCGCGAGGCATTTTGTTAAGAGAGCTTGCTGCTTACTATCGCCATATGAATGCATCGCAGGTAGCGATGTCTCAAACGGAATTAGAAAGCGTCTTGCCCGCGCTTTCCTTTCAATATGCAGATTATTTACTTCAGCAGCAGCAGTGGTTAGCAAGCAATGCCAGCCAGCAGCAGCTCGATTATTGGAAAAATCAACTGGCTGATATTACACCGTTAGCGCTGCCTCACACTGGAGAAGCAGGCACTGACTTTAGCAGCCAAATTTGTACTCGCAGGTTCTCTATTGAACAAACTCAAGCGATTAAAGCGTTAGCCAAGCAAGCCGGTACAACTGTTTTCACAGTGTTACTCGCTATTTTTAAGCTGTTGCTTCATCGCTACAGCCGTCAGGCTGATATTGCTGTTGGTGTACCTGTTGCTGGCCGAAGTAGCGTCGCAACAGAAGCGCTGATTGGCTTTTTTGTAAACACGCTGGTGCTGCGCTCTCAAGTTGACTCGGACTCTACGTTTACTGATTGGCTAAAACAGGTGCAGGCAACATTGGCGGATGCCTTGCAGCATCAGGACGTTCCCTTTGCCAAGGTGGTCGATGCGGTTGGAGCCCAACGCATTCCTGGTCAAAATCCGCTGTTTCGAGTGATGTTTCAGGTGCAGAGTGGTGGTTACGAGCTTCAGAATGCCCAGCAGCTCGATTTAGATTTGCCAGGGTTGACGCTCACTCAGCAGTGGATTGCCCCAAGCGAAACTAAGTTCGACATGAGCTGGCATGTGATTGAACGAGACGAAGCGCTGCTAGTTGCGGTGGAATACCGGGCAAGCATGTTTGAGGGCGATCGCATCAAAAGCATGCTGTCTCATTTCCAAACGCTTGTAGACGCTGTTGTGACGTCTCCCAATCGTGTCCTGTCGGACTTTTCACTACTCTCAGATTCAGAAAAAGAACAAATTTTAACCGAATGGAGTCAGGGAAAATCTGTTGAATGCTCGAATGACGGTTTCCCTGCTCGGTTTGAACAGCAGGTAGAGAAGACACCGCAGGCGATCGCAGTAAGCGATCGCGCTAATAATCTCTCACTTTCCTATCAACAGCTCAATCAACGTGCCAACAAACTGGCTCACTGGCTGCGTAGCCAAGGGATTGGACCAGATAGGCTAGTCGCGCTCTGCTTGCCGCATGGCATTGACTTGATGACGGCGCTCATCGCCACCTTAAAATCAGGCGCAGCCTACATTCCCATCGATCCAACTCTGCCGCCAGAAAGAGTGCAGTACATGCTGCAAGATGCTAGGCCCAACGTATTAATCATTCACAGCGATTGCTTGGAGTCATCCTTAGCAAATAGCCTGACGCAGTTTCTTCCCAATCAAGCCACTCAGCAAATCTTATACATAGACAAAGATGATTACAAGCTGATTGCTCAGCCAGGTCATAATCCCGCATCTGCGACTACGCCTGAGCATTTGGCCTATGTCATCTATACCTCTGGCTCTACAGGTAGACCCAAAGGAACGCTGCTGACCCACGGTGGACTGATCAACTATCTCGACTGGTGCCTGACGGCCTATCCGGTCACACAAGGCAGTGGTGCGCCTGTACAGTCTTCTATTGGCTTCGATGCGACCATAACTAGCTTATTTTCTCCTTTGCTGGCGGGCAAGCAAGTTGCTTTCAACCTAGCAGATACTGAAATTGAATCTATCCAGACAGCCCTTTCTGAAGGCTTTAGCTTTATCAAGCTGACACCGGCTCACTTAAGCGCTTTACAGCCATTGCTAAAGACGCAAATGATTGAGCGATCGCAACTCCCTAAAGCATTTATTATCGGCGGCGAAGCGCTAAAAGAACACCACATTTCCCTTTGGCGAGAACGCTATCCAGAAATTGCACTCTTCAACGAATACGGCCCAACAGAAGCTGTCGTCGGCTGTTGTGTTCACCAAGTCACCGAAAAAGATAGCGGCAATATCCCCATCGGTCGTCCCATTCACGGCGTTCAGCTATATGTTCTAGATGAGCATAAACAGCCAGTCCCCGCAGGCATTCCTGGTGAGCTATATATTGGCGGAAGAGGCGTTGCACGGGGCTATCTGAATCGACAAGAACTTACAAAGGAGAAGTTTATTTGTGGCGATTCTTCGTCTGTCCTCTACAAAACGGGCGATCTTGCGAGCTACCGTTGTGACGGCACAATAGAATATTTGGGTCGTATTGACGATCAGATTAAACTAAGAGGATTCCGCATTGAGCCCGGTGAGATAGAAGCTACTTTGTGTGAACACTCACAAATCGATCAGGCGGTTGTTACTTCTGTAGAAACAGAAGTAGCGACTGATTTAGTTGGCTATGTTGTTTCTTCTGTGTCAGCAAATCAAACAGACGCTCTGCTTGGCGAGCTACATCAGATGCTCAACCATCGCCTGCCAAGCTATATGGTGCCTTCTCACATTGTTATTCTAGAAACTTTACCACTCACAACCAATGGCAAGGTTAATAAAAGCGCACTGCCTAAGCCTACTACAACCGCAGCGACAGAAACTGTACAGCCACGCAATCATAAAGAAGAAATTCTGCGAGACATCTGGCAGCAAATTTTAGGCAAAGAGAACCTCAGCATTCACGACAATTTCTTTGATCTGGGTGGCGACTCTATTTCAGGGATGCAGATTGTTTCTAAGGCGAATGAGAAGGGATTGACACTGACGCCTGCTCAACTCTTTGAATCTCAAACCATTGCACAGCAAGCCGCAGTCGCAAAAGAATCAGTCGCGGGGCAAATACTGACAGCGCCAGAAATAGGAGACATTCCCCTCAGCCCAATCCAGAAAGACTTTTTTGATCAAAACCGACCGGAGCCCTATCACTACAATCAGGCTGTCTTACTCACAGTCAATGAGAACCTCAATATCGAAACGTTAAAGTCAGCGTTATCAACGCTTATCCATCATCACGATAGCTTACGGCTGCGGTTTGAACTAACCGAGTCAGGATGGCGGCAGTCTTTTAAGACACCTGAAGAAACACCTCTGTTGTTTGAATCTGTTGATCTGACTCAGCCTGAGTCTCTTTCTTTAGAAGAAACCGTCACAGGCTTTCAAAGTAGTTTGAACTTACAAGAAGGCCCTTTGTTCAGAAGCGTACTGCTGACAGTTGACTCAGGCAAGCGTCTGTTACTGATCGCTCATCACTTGCTGGTAGATGGTGTTTCTTGGCGTATCTTACTAGCTGATTTGGTGGCGAGTTACCAACAGGTGATTGCGAATGAAGCTGTGAGCTTACCGGCTCGCACGACCAGCTTTGGCACTTGGACAAAGCATCTACGGACACAGGTAGAAAACGACGGTTTTCAGGCAGAGATTGAGCACTGGTTAGAGACTTGCCGCTCGACGCAGACACTGCCAGTGGATCATTCCTCTGGGAAAAATACGGTATCAGAAACGGATGAGGTTTTTGTCGAACTTTCTCCAACGCAGACAGCAGCGCTAAAATCGACAAAGGTCTCTGTCAACGTCGTGCTATTGACGGCGCTTGTGCAAACGCTGAAACAGTGGAGTCAGCTCAGCACAGTGACTGTAGATATAGAAGGACACGGTCGCAGAGTTTGGAATGAACAACTTGATCTATCTCGAACAACAGGATGGTTCACGGCTCGATACCCGGTCAGATTTTCGCTACCCTCCAGCAGTTTAGAAGAACAGCTCAGCCGAGTACAGCAAAAGCTAAGACAAGTGCCTAATCAGGGTGTGGGATACGGTGCTTTGCGCGCCTACAGCCAAGGTTTAGACAGCCAGGATTCGGACAGCCAAGATTTAGAAAAAGAGCTAACCTCTCCCGCGCAGGTGAGTTTTAACTATTTGGGCCAGCTAATTTTAGAACCTAATGAGATAATTACAGGGATTGCACCTGAACCTGTCACCGCAACTCAGAGTCCAGCAGGCGATCGCACTCATCTCTTTGAAATTATCGCGCTCATCCAAAACGATCAGCTCATCGTTCGATGGCGCTACAGCCAGCAGCAGTATCAGCGAAATACCATAGAGCAGCTGTCTCAGCAGTTCTACAGCAATCTCCAATCATTAATCGCTTCTCAGTCGCATACAAGCAAAAACAGTTCTACGGCTAACCGCTTCTCGGCAGCGCGTGTAGATGCAGGTCAGCTTAATCAGCTGTTGGGCAAATTGCAGGCCAGGGAGGGACAGTCATGATTGTGAACACAGACCCCAAAGAAACTGTTCAAAATAGCATTCAAGACCTGTATGAGCTTTCTCCTATGCAGCAGGGAATGCTGTTCCATTCGCTCTACGCACCAGGCACAGGCATCTACATTGAGCAGCGCCACTGCCTGATAGACGGTGACCTTAACCGGCAGGCATTTAAGCAAGCGTGGCAGCAAGTGGTCAACCGCTACGACGTATTACGCAGTGAGTTTCACTGGGAAGAAGTAGACCAGCCTTTACAAGTCGTATACAACACTGCTGAGCTGCCGTGGACAGAAACTGACTGGAGAGAACTTAGCCCTGCGCAACAGACTGAAAAGCTAAATGCTTTTTTGACCTTAGAAAGGACTCAAGGATTCCAGCTTGATCGCGCACCCCTGATGACCTGCGCACTCTTTCAGCTTAGTGATCGCACTTATCGCTTTGTCTGGAGCTATCATCACCTACTCATGGACGGCTGGTGCAATGGCGTCTTAATCAAAGAAGTTCTCGCGCTATATCAGGCCACCTGCAAAGGCCAATCCGCACAGCTGCTGTCAGTAAGGCCCTATCGGGACTATATTTCTTGGCTACAACAACAGAACAACACCGAAGCGGAAACCTACTGGCGAAACGCGCTCGCAGGGTTTGAGGCAACAACACCGCTAGGAATTGATCGCATTGATCATACGCAGATTACCACTCAGCGAAAAGACTCTCATATTCACGAAGAAAAACAGCATTTTCTCTCAGAAGCCCTGTCCGACGATTTGCAAGCGTTTGCTCAGCGATCGCGCCTTACGCTCAACACGCTGATGCAGGGAGCTTGGGCAATCCTACTCAGTCGCTACAGCGGACTAGACGACCTCTTATTCGGTGTTACCGTATCCGGCAGGCCACCTACGCTAACGGGCGTAGAGTCTATGGTGGGTCTGTTTATCAATACAGTGCCATTGCGATCGCAGCTTCCCCACGACGCACCTCTCCTACCTTGGCTACAAGAATTACAGCAATCTCAGCGAGAGCGGGAGACCTACAGCTATAGTCTACTCACCGATATCCAAACATGGAGCGAAGTTCCCGGTGGTAGTCCTCTCTTTGAGAGTCTGCTGGTATTTGAAAACTATCCCGTTTCTATAGAAGCAGCAGCCCAGCATCTGGACGTTGGGCTAACGCTGAGAGATGGACAAGGATACGAGCAAACAAACTATCCACTAACGCTATTCGTTATTCCCGGAGACGCTATTCAGCTCAGCCTACGTTATGATGCGCAGCGTATTGACAGTGACGCGGCGACTCGATTGCTGAATCACCTGGAAGTAATTTTGAGTAGCTTTGTGGAGAATGCTGAACGGACTCTCAGCGAGGTGCCGATACTAACACAAGCAGAACAACAGCAGTTGAGAGCAATGGGTGAAGGCGATCGCGCCCCTATTTCACCTACCTGCGTCTATCAGCAGTTTGAACAGCGAGTTGCTGATACACCGGAGGCGATCGCAGTTCTCTTTTCCCCAGATGCATCCGATTCTAAAACCTCCGAGAGCAAGCTGACTTATCAGCAGCTAAATCACAAGGCAAATCAAGTTGCTCACTATCTTCAGTCACAGGGCGTAGGCAAAGGAACCCGAGTCGGCGTTTGTTTAACACGGTCACCAGAGATGATCGTGACGCTGCTCGCCATCTTAAAATCAGGCGGTACCTACATTCCCTTAGATCCTAGCCACCCTACTGAAAGACTCAGCTACATTATCAGTGATGCTCAAATAGAACTACTCGTTTCAACCTGTGATGTAGCGCAAAATTTATTAGTCAAACAAAATACAACAGTTCTCCTCTTAGACGAGCAGTCACGAGTCATCGGCTCACAACCAGTGAAGAATCTTTCAGACTATACTGAAGCGAGTGACCGCGCTTATATCCTCTACACCAGCGGCAGCACCGGCAAACCAAAAGGTGTTCCTATTCTCCATCGCAATCTAACCAACTTCCTTGGCGCAATGGCCGCAGTCACCGGCCTCACGGCTCAAGACAGGTGGCTAGCTATAACGACTCTCGGCTTTGACATTGCCGCTCTGGAAATATTCTTGCCCCTAGTTTCGGGTGCTTGCGTTGTTATCACCCCTCAGGCAGTCACCGCAGACGGTCACCAACTCGTCGAAAAAATTGAGGCGCATAGCATCACCTTTATGCAGGCAACACCTGCCACTTGGCGGCTATTACTCAACGCAGATTGGCAAGGCTCCTCTACACTACACATCCTCTGCGGTGGCGAAGCGCTGGATTTATCACTCGCCCAGCGATTACTGGACTGTGGCCAAACAGTTTGGAATCTCTATGGGCCAACAGAGACCACCATCTGGTCTGGAGCGCTCAAGCTAGATGACAATAGTCTCTCTCAAGGGACTGTGCCAATCGGTGGCCCCATCACCAACACCCAGTTTTACGTTCTAGACCAGCAACAGCACCAAGTACCTGTAGGCGTTTCCGGAGAACTCTACATCGGCGGTGCAGGCTTAAGCCCTGGATATTGGAATCGAGAAGATTTGACATCAGAGCGATTTGTTCAGCTCGCACTCCCCCACTCCCACACTCCCCCACTCCCCTACTACCGCACAGGCGATCGCGTTCACTACAACAAAAACGGCACCCTCACATACTTAGGCCGACTAGACAACCAAGTCAAACTGCGCGGCTACCGGATTGAGCTAGGCGAAATTGAAACCTGTTTGAACCGATATCCACAGGTTTCGCAAGCCGTGGTGACTGTCACAAAAGATGAGAATCCTCGGCTTATTGCATACCTTACGCTTTCTGAAGAAACAACCGCTCAGCAATATTCTGAAACGCTAGAAGCAAATCTGCGTCAGTGGCTAAACCAGCACCTACCGACCTACATGGTACCGACGGGTTATGTCGTTTTAGACTCTTTCCCGCTTACACCCAACGGCAAAATAGATCGCAAGTCGCTTCCTACCCATCGTTCGAGTACGACTGCAAGCCAGCCGCCTCAAACGCCGACTCAGAAGCTAGTTGCAGGGATTTGGGCAAACATCCTCAATCTTCCAACCATCAACCTCAACGACAATTTCTTCGAGCTGGGTGGACATTCTCTCCTGGCGACTCGCGTCATTGCCCAAGTGCGTCAAGTTCTGAGCATAGAGGTTTCGCTACGAACGCTCTTCGAGTATTCTACGCTGTCTGATTTTGTCGATCAGATTGAACAGAACAAGCGATCGCACATCCTTCCGCCTATCTCTCCGGCCACAGATCTAACGCTCTCCTACGCGCAGCAGCGTCAGTGGCTAATAGCTCAGCTTGCGCCCGACAGCACCGCCTATAATATTCCTATTGCTATTCAGATCACAGGCGAACTTTCAGTGCAGGCCTTGTGTGAAAGCATCAGATATATTGCCAACCGTCACGACACACTCAGAACCGTCTATCCATCCGCCAATGGCACCGCGAAACCGCTTGTACTCTCGGGTCAGCGTCCAGCGCTAAAAGTCACAGAGCTAACTCAGTTAGACAAAAAGGCGCAGAAGCTAGCAGTCAAAGCACAGCTTAAACAGCAAATAGAACAATCTTTCGATTTAGAGAGTGGTCCGCTGTGGCGATCGCACCTATTGCGTTTAGACGCTCACCAACATATCCTGCTCTTCACTTTCCACCACATCATCACTGATGGCTGGTCTATGGGCATCTTGCTAAGAGAAATCACGACGCTTTACCAAGCTCAACAATCTGAGCAAGACATAGAGACTACACTTGCACCGCTTCCTATTAGCTACGCAGACTACGCCGCGTGGCAAAAAACACTCGACCTCAGCGATCAGCTCGATTACTGGAAATCTCAATTGGCCGGTATTTCGCCACTGATGGAGCTGCCTACAGATTTTGCGCGTACTGCTGAGGCGACTGGATCTGGAGCCAGCTACGAGTTTCGCCTTTCTGGGCAAGAAACAGCCGCACTGAAGCGCTTTAGTCAACAGCACAAAGCGACGCTGTTTATGACGTTGCTGGCTGCGTTTAAAGCACTCCTCTATCGCTATAGCGGTATACGAGATTTGGTAGTGGGTACACCCGTTGCGAATAGACAAAGAGCCAAATTAGAAGGACTCATCGGTCTGTTTGTTAATACTTTGGTGATTCGCACATCGACAGAAGGCAATCCACGTTTTAGAGATTTCTTAGCGCAGATTCGCGAGACCACACTGGCAGCCTATAGTCATCAAAATCTGCCCTTTGAGCAGTTAGTCGATGAGCTAGATATCTCCCGTAGCCAGAGCCATATGCCCCTGGTGCAAGTGATGTTCTCACTGCAAAATGCATTGATGAAAGGAACAACCGTCTCCGATCTAACGTGGTCGCCGCTAACGCTAGAGAAAACGACGGCCAAGTTCGATCTTTCTGTAGATGTTAGAGAGACTGAAAAAGGACTTGTTGGCCGCTGGGAGTATCGCACTGATCTGTTTAGCGCGGATACTATTCATCGTATGGCAGGGCACTTCCGCAGCCTGTTAAAAAGTCTGCCAGAACAAGGTGAACTCAGGCTCTCAGAGCTATCTGTGCTTTCTCGTCATGAACTAAAGCAATTGCAGGCATGGCAGCAGGGCAATACCGCTGAGCAACTGCCTACTGAAAGTATTCATCAGCGCTTTGAGGCGCAAGCCATCGCAACGCCTACAGCAACGGCTATTCTTCAAGGACACACTCAGCTCACCTACCAGTCACTAAATCAAAAGGCGAATCAGCTAGCCCATTACCTGCGAGAAAGCGGTGTAGGTATTGAGACCTGTGTTGGCGTTTGGGCTACGCGATCGCCTGAAATCATTATCGCTATTCTCGCCATCCTAAAAGCAGGCGGCGTCTATGTTCCGCTAGATCCTCACTACCCAGTTGAGCGTCTGAACTGGATGGTAAAAGACACTCAGATGGCATTGTTGCTTACTCATACTGCCGAGCTATCTGTTCCATTAGCTGTCCAAGACGAAGTAAACACTGTCGATCTCAGTAAAGTTACAGAACAGATTGCCGCCTTCCCAACAAACAACATCACCCATACAGTAGGCGCGGCCATCTCACAAACCTCCCTTGCCTACATCCTCTATACCTCCGGCTCTACGGGACAACCAAAGGGCGTTTGCATTCCGCACCAAGGCGTCACGCGGTTGGTCACAGAGCCAAACTACGTCACGCTTACATCACAAGACGTTCTGCTACAGGCAGCGCCGCTCACCTTTGACGCTTCCACCTTTGAGATTTGGGGCGCTTTACTCAATGGCGGCACACTCGGCCTACTGACCAGCGATTCCCCTGCTTTAGAAGATTTAGCCGCTGCTATCTCCACATACGGCGTCACGACACTCTGGCTCACTTCCGGTCTGTTCAATCTCATGGTTGATGAGCATTTGGAAGCGCTCAAGTCCATTCGTCAACTGCTAGCGGGCGGAGATGTTCTCTCTATTCCCCACCTCAAAGTAGCTCTCCGCGCTCTTAAAGAAACTCAAATCATCAATGGCTACGGTCCCACAGAAGGCACTACCTTTACCTGTTGCCACCCCATTACCGAAACAGATCTCGCAACCTCTATTCCCATTGGCAAACCCGTTCAACATACGCAAGTGTATATTCTCGACGAGAATATACAACAAGTTCCTGTCGGCATCCCTGGCGAACTCACCATCGGCGGAGCAGGTATTGCACGTGGCTACCTCAACCGCCCGGATCTGACCGCCGAGAAGTTTATCCCCAACCCGTTCTTCAGCCCCTCACCCTCTCACCAATCTCGCACGCTGAGCGGAGTCGAAGCGCCTACCCTCTACCGAACCGGCGATCGCGCCCGCCACCTTCCCGACGGCTCCATAGAATATCTCGGCAGACTAGACCAACAAGTGAAAATCCGTGGCTTTCGCATTGAGCTATCAGAAGTTGTCACGGCTTTAGAAACACATCCAAAAGTTAAACAAGCTATCATCACCGTCAGAGGACAATCCGCCGAGAAGAAGAGACTCATTGCCTATCTGGAACCTGAAGCATCTTTCCTCCCCGGAGGAGTCCCCGCAGGGGGAGGTGAGTCTCAGCCACTAGCGCTGAGGCAATTCTTGCTAGAAAGACTTCCAGACTACATGGTGCCCAGCAGGTTTGTCTGGCTTGATGAACTACCGCTAACGGCTAACGGCAAAATCGATAGACTTGCCCTGCCTGAGCCCTGGGAGAGTCCAACAGAACAGGCACAACCGCTCCCTCAGACAGACATTGAAAAAGCGCTGACAGGCATCTGGACAGAGCTATTACCTGTGCAAACGGTGGGGATTCACGATAATTTCTTTGAGCTAGGCGGAGACTCTATTCTGGCGATGCAAATTGTCAGCCGAGCAGGTCAGAAAGGGCTGTTTATTTCGCCCAAAAATTTATTTCAATATCAAACTATTGCAGAGCTGGCGACCGTCGCTCAGCAAGGTGAGCTGCAGCCTTCTGTTTCTCACGTATCTACGGGCGACGATGTCCCACTGACGCCGATTCAACAGTGGTTCTTTGCGCAAGAGTTGGCTGACCCTGCACATTTCAATCAGTCTGTTTGTCTGGCATTACCAGATGGCTTGAACCGAGAAGCGCTACAGCAGGCGATCACACATCTCTACAGCCACCACGATACACTCAGGCTCCGCTTTGTTCTAACGGACGCTGACTGGCAGCAACGCTACACCGAGAATGCAACCCCGACCGTTGATTGGTTCGATTTTTCTTCACTCTCAACAGAAGAACAAGACGTAGCTATTCATCAGCAAACCACCAGGCTCCAAAGTAGCCTAAATCTTCAGCATGGGCCGCTAGTTGCTGTTAATGGATTTAACTTAGGTTCAGAGCGTTCTAGCCTGCTCTTGATAGTGATTCATCACCTATTAGTAGATGGTGTTTCTTGGCGGATACTGCTCTCAGATTTGCAACTGGCCTATCAGCAGGCAGTTAGTAATCAACAGATTCGGCTTGCCCCAAAAACTCACTCTTACCAGCAGTGGGCCAGTGAATTGAGACAGATGGCTGAGCAGATGGAGAGCGATCGCACTTACTGGCTAGCGATCGCTCAAACCACATACCCATCACTGCCCGGTACTGAGTCAACCCAAGAAAACACTATCGGCAACAGTCACACACACACAACTCAACTTTCTCAAGCAGCGACCCAGTCCCTATTGCAAGAGGTGCCTGCCGCTTACAACACACAAATTACAGAATCTCTGCTAATAGCCTTTAGCCAAATACTGACTCAGTGGGCAGAACAAGAGACAGCCTTAATTGATTTAGAAAGCCACGGACGTTTCTCAGAGAGGCTAGATACCTCTCGCACCGTTGGCTGGTTCACGTCGCTCTACCCAGTTGCCCTTACCTTCGAGGCTAATCGTTCCTTATCAGAAAATATCCAAGCCATAAAGTCTCAGCTACGAGCTGTCCCCAATCATGGGCTTAGCTATGGACTACTGCGCTACACTCACCATCAACAAGATTTGACGGTTACGCCACCTATTAGCTTTAATTATCTGGGTCAGCTGGACAAGAGGCAGCTAGACGCTCATAGTGAAATGATTTTTCAGCGGGTTCCTCTGTCTAGCCCTAACCAAGCGGCAAGGAATCTCCGAACGCATTTAATAGATGTTAACTGCTGGATAGAACACGAGACATTCTTCACTGAATGGACTTACAGCGCTAACTTTTCTCAAGCAGCCATCGCTGCCCTTGCTGAAAACTTTGTAGACAATCTCTCAGCGCTAATCAATCACTGCTGTGAAAACGAAACGACAAATTACACGCCCGACGACTTTAGCCTTGTACAGCTTGATCAAAACACATTGTCATCGGTACTGAATCAGGTCAGCTTTACAACCGAGTCAGTAGAACAGGAGGTAAGCCCATGAGTTATCCTACAAGCCCTACTGTACAAGATATCTACCCACTTTCTCCAACTCAACGAGGACTGTTATTTCACAGCCTTTATGAGCGAGCAAGCGATCACAATGGCATTTACATTGTTCAGGTTAGCTACACCCTTCAAGGCAATCTTAATCGTGCTGCGTTTAATCAAGCTTGGCAGCAGCTCATGGCTCGCCACACCATTCTGAGAACAGCCTTTGCTTGGGACAAGCTGGATGCGCCTGTTCAAGTTGTAGGTCAAAAAGTAGCATTGCCAATCTATTGGCAAGACTGGCAACATTTGTCTGATCGTGAACAAGAACAAAAATTTAGTGACCTGCTCACCGTTGACCGGCAACGTGGCTTTAACCTTTCTAAAGCGCCACTAATGCGGGTCAGCTCGATTCAGACCCATTCAGATTGCTATCGTGTACTGTGGACGCATCACCATATCCTACTGGATGGCTGGTCGCTACCCATCTTGTTCAAAGAGTGGGTTGCCTGCTACAGAGCAGCCTGTACCCAAGCTGCTGATACGCTACAGACACTGCTAAAAACGGCGCATCCTTATCGAGACTACATCGCCTGGTTGCAAAAGCAAGATTTAGTTGCTGCCAAACAGTTTTGGCGATCACACCTTGCTGGCATCAGTTCGCCCACGCCTCTAGGGATAGATAATACCGCGCCAAAAGCATCTGAACCCAGCCAGGAACAATTCAAAACTCAACTGCTCACCCTATCAGATGAGCTAAGCCAGCAGCTCAAAGCATTCGCACAGCAGCATCGTCTCACTCTCAGCAATATAGTACAAGGTGCTTGGGCAAAAATTCTCAGTGTTTATAGCAGTAAAGCCACCGTGATGTATGGCTTAGCGCGTGCGGGCAGATCTCAAGATCTCGCTGCCGCAAACAGTAGAGTCGGACTGTTCATCAACACTTTGCCAATGCGAGTAAACGTCGAAGCGGATAAGACGCTCGTGCCCTGGCTGAAAGAAATTCAGGCTCAGCAGCTCGCTCAGCAACCTTACGAATATACGCCGCTAGTCGAAGTTCAATCAGTCAGTGATGTTCCAAGACAGTCACCTTTGTTTGAAAGTGTCATTGTTTTTGAGAATTATCCGATCGAGCCTGCTCAGGATCTAGCAGGATTGAATCTGTTAGATGTCTCTATCACAGAGCAAACCCACTACTCGCTGACCCTATTCGCCGTAGCGACAAGGGCACTCTCTTTTAAGCTGATTTATGATGCACAGCGGTTTTCAGAAGATGCGATCGCCCACCTTCTCAGTCATTTACACACCACGCTAGCCAACATTATTAACGGCCCTCAGCAGTCTTTGGGTGCGCTCAGCATTTTGCCATCATCAGAGCGAGAGCGACTGTTGAAATTCGGAAAAGGACCAACAGTAGCGAGATCGCACACTACAGCGCAGACAATGATCGCTCATCAAGCGACCCAAAATCCTAACGCAACTGCCGTCATCTTTGAGGGCGAATCGCTTAGCTACAGCCAGCTAAATAATCAAGCCAATCAGCTGGCTCGCCACATACGATCACAACTACAACAGAAATCCATATCTCCCAACCAGCCTATTGGTCTCTGTATAGAGCGATCTATCGACATGATCGTTTCTCTTTTGGCCATTCTAAAAGCAGGCTGCGCGTATGTTCCGTTAGATCCGACTTACCCAGCGGCTAGACTGAAATACACTGTCGAGAATGCGGGCATTCGCTGGATCATTTGTCAGGATTCAACCGCTCAAAAGATAACGTTTGATTCATCCTTAGAACAATCAGCACCACAACAGATAAATCTGGATCAGCAAAGCGAGGCGATCGCCGCTCAACCCATCTCTGCACCAGCGATTACTTCCAGTCCAGACGATCTCGCTTATTTGATTTACACCAGTGGCAGCACAGGCCAGCCAAAGGGTGTTCCCATCACCCACAATAGTCTTAGCAACTTGCTCAACGCCATGTCAACTCGCCTGCGAGTACAGCCTAGCGACACACTGCTTGCGGTCACTACGCTTGCTTTTGACATTGCCGCCCTAGAGCTGTTTCTCCCTCTTATTTCAGGTGCTCAGCTCTTTCTTGCCAGTCAAGTAACCACCCGTGATAGTCATCAGCTCATCGCCTACTTAGATACCTTCGGCATCGATATTATGCAGGCAACCCCTGCCACTTGGCGATTGCTGCTAAACAGTGGCTGGGCCGGACAGAGCAACCTCAAAATTCTGTGTGGTGGAGAAGCGCTTGATATTGACTTAGCTCGTCGGCTGCTCCACTGCGCAGAAGAAGTTTGGAACGTCTACGGCCCAACAGAAACTACTATTTGGTCTAGCGCCTTAGAACTCTCGCCAGAGATGCTCACCGATGGCAATGTCCCCATTGGCCACCCAATAGACAATACGCAATTTTATGTTCTAGACGCTCAGCAACAACCTGTTCCCATTGGCGTTGCTGGAGAACTCTACATTGGCGGTATAGGGTTAAGCTCTGGATACTGGAATCGAGAAGACTTAACATCCGAACGATTTGTCCAGCTTACCCTCTCCCCCTCTCCCCCTCTCCCCCTCCCTCTCTACAAAACCGGCGATCGCGTCCGCTACCTCCCCGACGGCACCCTCACATACTTAGGCCGACTCGACTATCAAACCAAGCTACGCGGCTATCGCATTGAGCTAGGCGAAATTGAATCTGCAATCACAGCACATGCTTGGATCAGCCAAGCTGTAGTTATCGTTCAAGGGGACTCTCCTGAAGCGCAATATTTAGCAGCTTATGTGACGCTAAGGCAGAAGCGTGATGACGCTGATGTTGTTCAAGAATTGCGATCGCAACTCACACGTCGCTTACCCCACTACATGCTTCCTGCGATCTATCATGTTTTGCCAAGCTTTCCGCTCACACCAAACGGCAAACTAGATCGAAAAGCGCTAGAAGCGCTACAGCCTCCAAAAGCTGACAATGCCGTTGAAGATGCGCGCCCTCAAACTACAGTAGAGACAGCGCTTTTAGAAATATGGACATCTCTCTTACCTTCAGGTGCTGTTAGCATCCACGACAACTTCTTTGAAATCGGCGGACACTCCCTGTTAGTCATCAACGCACAGAGCCAAATCCGACGAAAGCTGAACGTTGAACTTTCTCTAGTGGACTTATTCCGCTATCCAACCTTGAGCAGCCTAGCCGCTCACATTAGCAACAAGCTCAGTGCCACAGAAGAAGAAACAGGCCTGCCAAAAGACTTGCCAAAAGCAAGAGGCATTGCAATGACTGCCGGGAAACAGCGGTTAAAACAGCGGCTGAAACGAAGGCAAGCAACAGAGCCGCTAGGAGGTGCCGCCAAATGATATCGACTAAGCCACTCACCGCTTCTGCCGCTGAAACAACGGGGCTAGAAATTGCTGTTATTGGAATGGCCGGAAGGTTCCCTGGTGCCCAGAATATCTCTAAATTCTGGCAAAACCTGCAGCAGTCAGTCGAGTCTATTTCAACAATAGAAGATAAACAGCTGCTTGCTCAAGGCGTCTCTACAGAAGCATTGACTGACCCTAACTATGTGAAAGTAGGTGGTCTGATGGAAGGGACCGATTTGTTTGATGCAGGCTACTTTGGCTACAGCCCTCGCGAAGCTGAAATTTTAGACCCACAGCAGCGAGCATTTTTAGAAATCGCTGTGGAAGCATTAGAAACGGCTGGCTACGACGCCGAGCGTTACGCAGGCAGTATTGGTGTCTATGGTGGCGCAGGTATGAATGGTTACTTGCTCAACTTGTACAGTAGTGAAGCTATTCGAGAAAACGTCAGCCCGTATGAGCTGTTTGTCGCTAACGACAAAGACTTTTTGGCCACTCGGGTATCGTACAAACTAAACTTGAGCGGCCCCAGTGTAGATGTGCAGACAGCCTGTTCTTCTTCGCTCGTGGCGGTACATCTGGCCTGCCAGTCTTTACTTAGCGGCGAATGCGATATGGCGTTAGCAGGCGGTGTGGCTATCTCTAAGCAGCTCGGCTACCGAACACAGGCAGGCAGCATTTATTCTCCTGATGGTCACTGCCGAGCCTTTGATGCTGACGCGGCGGGAACCGTCAGCGGCAATGGTGTGGGAATTGTTGTTCTTAAGCGATTAGAAGATGCGATCGCAGATAATGACACCATCGATGCGGTCATCAAAGGCTCAGCTATCAACAATGACGGTGCGCAAAAGGTTAGCTACACTGCCCCCAGCGTCGATGCGCAAACGGCTGTCATTCAGTCTGCACTCGCAATGGCAGAAGTCCCCGCAGAGAGCATCGGCTATATCGAAGCTCACGGCACCGGCACCACCCTCGGTGACCCCATTGAACTAACAGCACTCACCCAAGCTTTCAAGTCTCAAGGTGCCATGCAACAACAGACCTGCGCCCTGGGTTCAGTGAAAACGAATATTGGCCATCTAGATGCAGCCGCAGGTATTTCAGGCTTTATTAAAACTGTTCTTGCCCTCAAGCACAAACAAATTCCGGCTAGCCTACATTTTCAGCAACCCAATCCCAATATAGACTTCGACAATAGCCCGTTCTACGTCAATGCGACTCTTTCGGAATGGTCTCAAGAGACGGCTAATAGCTCACCGCGCCGTGCCGGTGTCAGCTCCTTTGGAATCGGCGGTACAAACGCCCATGTCATTCTAGAAGAAGCACCTCAGCCTAACGCGCTTCAACCATCAGCTCGGCCTCAAATTATCACGCTTTCAGCCAAAACGCCTATCGCCTTAGAACTGTCAGCCCTCAACTTAGCTGACCATATAGAACAAACCACAGATATTTCTCTGGCAGAGACTGCCTACACCTTGCAGGTGGGTCGTCGCATTTTCCCCTACCGTCGCACCCTTGTCTGCTCTACGGCCTCTGAAGCGAGTCAACAACTTCGCAGTCTCGCAGAGGTTTCTCTCACTGCCACAGAACAACCTTCGCCCGTCTTCCTGTTCTCTGGACAAGGAAGTCAGTATCTACATATGGCAGAGGGTCTGTACGAAACAGAGTCGCTCTTCAAACAATCTTTTGATCGCTGCGCTGACCTGCTCTCAGGAATGGGTGATGATTTTAACGACCAAACCACTCTTTTCTCGCTCGAATATGCCCTTGCCCAACTTTGGCTTTCCTGGGGCGTCAAGCCTACCGCTATGCTCGGCCACAGCTTGGGAGAATACGTCGCAGCTTGTCTATCCGGTGTTTTTGACTTACCCACTGCGCTCAAGCTAGTGACTCTACGCGGGCAGCTGATGTCCAACATGCCAGAAGGCACGATGCTGTCTGTGGCACTGTCTACAACAGAAATGCAGCCGTGGCTCACAGAGGAAATTAGCCTAGCTGCTAGCAATGGTCCACAACTTTGCGCGATTTCAGGCAGCAAAGAGGCGATCGCATCTCTCCAAACCCAGCTAGAAAGCAAAAACATTAGCTGTCGCCCACTGCATACCGCCTATGCGTTCCATTCACCGATGATGGAACCCGCGATCGCCCCCTTCGTAGAAGCTGTCAGCCAAGTCTCTCTTCAGCCACCCAAAATCCCCTTCGTCTCCAGCGTTACAGGCACCTGGATTACCGCCGCCGAAGCCACCGATCCTCACTATTGGGGTCGCCAAATCCGTCAGACGGTGCGTTTCAGTGAAGGCATTAGAGAACTTTTACAGCTCACGGAACCTGTTTTTCTAGAGATTGGCCCCGGTAGCACACTCGCTACGCTCACAAAACAGCACTTATCTGGTGACTCGTCGTCTGAGCGAATCCCGCCCACTATTTACAGTCTGCCTCATCCTAAGTCAAAAGAAAAAGATGTTATGCAGCTGGCAACTGCTGTTGGCCAGATTTGGGAAGCGGGCATAGAAATAGATTGGCAAGCCTTGCATGGCGATCGCCGCCATCGACGCATTCCCCTACCGACCTATCCCTTTGAGCGGCAGCGTTACTGGGTAGCCTTTGATGGTTCAATGACGACCCCAACGGTCCATGCTCGGGCTGAAAAAGAACAAACCGATATTCAGATCAAGCCCGACCTTTCAGACTGGTTCTATACTCCCAGCTGGCAGCGGTGTTTACCTACAAAACGCCTGCAAGATCCGACTGAGAGACCTCGTTGGTTAGTCTTCTCAGACAATAGCGGTATTGGCGCGAAGCTAACGCAAACGATTGAACAAGCTGGCCAAGATGTGTTTACGGTGCGAATGGGTGAGTCATTTGCACAGTCAGGATACCGTCAGTTTGAGCTAAATCCTCAGCAGCCGAAGGAATTTCAACAGCTGTGGGAAGATCTGAAGCTGCGAGAAATGCAACCTACAGAAATTGTTTACCTGTGGGCCAACAAATCTGCCGATGAAGAAACATCTGAGCGTTTTTTGACATTTATGCATTTGCTAAATGTTTGCAGTCGCACAACTAAGCCGATACAGATTACGGTAGTGACTAATGCTGCATATGATGTTGTTGGTAATGAAGCCTTAAATCCTTCTCAGGCGGAGATTCAGGGGCTCTGTCAAGTAATCGGGCAAGAATATCCAAACATTGGATGCCGTCAGATCGATTGCATGGGTGTAGAGCAGTCACCGCAGCGGGTTACTCAGCGAATATGGCAGGAACTACAATCAGATGCGCCACCTGCTGTCGTTGCTTATCGCGGGCGACACCGCTGGCAACAAACCTATCAGTCAATCCATCTGCCACAGGCAGCGTCTAAGCAGTCTCTATCTGGCATTTTGCTGAAGCAAGGAGGCGTATACGTCATTGTAGAAGCCTCCGCAGAAACAGAAGAAGGCTTGGCTCATATATGGGCACATCAGCTCACTGAACGCTATCAAGCTAAGATTGTGCGCATCCGTGAAACCGAGCTAGACGCGATGCAGACAGCACTCCAGCGGGCGGTTGATGAATGGGGTGCTATCAACGGCGTTTTCTTTAGCACGCCAACAACCAATGAGAAATCGGCTGCGCCACTGGCCCTACTACTGCCCAATCACTGGGAATATAACTGTCAAACGAAGCGAGCAGTACTGGAGAATTTAGCGATCGCACTCTCCTCCCATCAGCCAGACTTCTGCTGTGTACAATCCTCTCTCTCTTCTATCATTGGCGGTCTAGGTCTAGCCGCCTACGCCAGCGCCAGCCACTTTATAGACGCCTTTGTTGCCCAGCAAAATAAAACCGCTTCTTTTCCCTGGTTTAGCATCAACTGGGATGCCAGCACTCAACCTAAAACCAACCCGAAACATGACAGTCAGCGCAGCGTCGCAACGGCTACCAGCTGGGGAAGTACGCTTGCTGATTTTGCCTTAACGCCGGAGGAAGTTTGGCAGGCCACTGAACGCATTCTTACGCAAACGCTTCCCGGCCAAATGATTGTGTCTAAGGGTGATTTACTAGCACGCTACCAAAAATGGATTTATGCGGTTCCACAACAAATAATTGCCAGTACATCATCACAGCAGACAGAACAAAGCTCAGGCAGCTACAGCCGCCCCCAGCTCTCTGCCGCTTACGTCGCACCTAGAAACGAAGTTGAAACAACAATTGCAGCCATTTGGCAAGATCTGTTAGGGATAGAAAAAGTCGGCGTCAACGACAGTTTCTTTGACTTGGGAGGCCATTCTCTCCTCGCGATTCAAACCCTTTCTCGCATTCGAGAAGCTTTCCCGGTTGCGGTAGAAATGCGCAATCTTCTCTTTGAATCGCCTACTGTTGCCGGGATTGCCGCTGTCATTTCTGAGCAGCTGCCCCAAGCAGAAGAGTTAGACGAAATGGCCGCGCTCCTAGCTGAGGTACAGAGCCTTTCGACAGAAGATGTTCAAGCTCAGCTCGCAGAACAAACGCTATCGGCAGGAGGTGACGTATGAGTCAGTTTTATCAGCAACTCGCTACCCTAAGCCCAGAGCAACGCGCCCTTTTCGAGCAAAAGCTTGCCGAAAAAGGACTAAAAAGCCCTAGCCTCAGCACGATTGCAGCTCGCCCCAACGGGCAAAATACTGCGCCGCTGTCCTTTGCACAGCAGCGGCTCTGGTTTGTACAGCAGCTAGAACCCAACAACGCTGCCTACAACGTTGCCAGCGTTCTTAGGCTTCAGGGCGACTTAAATCTTTCAGCGCTAGAACAAAGCCTAAATGCATTGGTAGCGCGTCACGAAGTTTTTCGTACTCACTTCGACACAACGACAGACTCAGCAGGCAAAACTCAGCCTCTACAGGTCATCAATCCACCCAAATCTATCAAACTCAGTGTTCAAGATCTCCGCGAAGAAGACAATTCTCAGGAGATTGCCGAACAAACCATTGAATCTCTCACTCAAACGCCCTTCGATTTGAGTCAACCCTTACTCAGAACAGCGCTTCTGCAAACAGCGGATAATAGCTACCTATTGGTGCTAACAACTCACCACATCATCAGTGATCGCTGGTCAGTCATGGTCTTTCTCAGAGAAATGACCATCCTCTATCGCGCCTTTTCACAGGGGCAAAAATCTCCGTTGTCATCCTTGCCGGTGCAGTATGCAGACTGGGCTATCTGGCAACGTCAGCAACTGCAAGGTGAGAAGTTGCAGCGACAGATAAAGTACTGGACAAATCAGCTCTCTGGTGAGCTACCCGTCCTAGAACTTCCTTTTGATCAGTCCTACGGCGCGATCGCAACTTACAAAGGTAGCCAAGTCCCTCTCTCATTGTCTGTAGCTCTCACGACTCGACTCAAGACACTGAGCAATCAGTATCAGGTTACACTCTTTACGCTGCTGCTCACTGCATTCAAGGTTCTGCTTCATCGTTACACAGGCAGTAACGACATTGTTATTGGTAGCGATATTGCCAATCGCGATCGCACCGAAACAGAAGGTCTTATTGGCTTGCTAGTCAATACGCTTGTCTTTCGCAGCGATCTCTCCGACAATCCTCGCTTCTGCGATTTACTCAGGCAGATTCGCGAAACAGTTCTGACTGGCCTTGCACACAAAGATCTCCCCTTTGAAAAGCTGGTAGAAGTCATCAACCCTGAGCGTCATCTCAGCCAGATGATGCCACTCTTTCAGGTGAAGCTAGATTTGCAGCAGGTAGATGTTAAGCCGATGCAGCTAGACGGACTCACGATTAGCCGTTATCCGCTTCCAGAAACTCAAGCCAAATACGAACTCCGTTTCAATCTACAAGATACACCGCAAGGAATCGCCGGACAGATTGAATACAATAGCGATCTGTTCGATGAACATACAATTGTTCGAATGGTTGAGCATTTTCAAACCTTGCTCACTGGCCTAGTAGAGAACCCAGAAAGGCGTCTGTCTGAGCTTCCTATCCTGAGTGACGCAGAACGCCAGATGATTCTTACAGACTGGAATCGGACCCAGCGCGACTATCAAAGAAATCGCTGCATTCATCACCTGTTTGAAGCGCAAGTGGAGAGAACACCTGATGCGATCGCCCTGATCGATGCAATTAGTGAAGAACATCAGCTCACTTACGCTGAGCTAAACGCTCAGGCCAACAAAATCGCCTATCACCTACGTAACTTAGGCGTTGCCCCAGGTCATTTAGTCGGCGTGTGCTTACCCCGCTCTCACAAAATGATTGCAGGAATGCTTGCAATCCTCAAAGTTGGCGCAGCCTATGTTCCGCTAGATCCCGCCTATCCGACCGAGCGGTTAGCCTTCATCGCAGAAGATGCCAAACTTTCAGTCATGCTGGCAACCAATAATACTGTTGATGTAGATCAATCCCTTTCAATCGTCGATATCGACACTGTTCTTCAGGGTGGAGATGACTCCAACAACTTCACTAACAACAATCTAGACAGCCTCTCAACGCCCAACGACCTCGCCTACGTGATCTACACCTCTGGGTCCACTGGCAAACCTAAAGGTGTTGCTATCGAGCATCGCAGCACGGTTACCCTTCTGCACTGGGCAAAAGAGCAGTATTCGAGGGCAGAACTTTCAGGCGTCCTTGCCGCCACCTCCATCTGTTTTGACCTGTCGATATTCGAGATATTTGTCCCGCTTGGTTGGGGCGGTACTGCCATCGTTGTCGAAAATGCCTTATCGCTGACCAAACTGCCTTCTACAATAGGCGTCAGCCTTATCAACACAGTACCTAGCTTACTCAATCAACTACTCAGCATCAGTACGCTTCCCCCCTCAGTTCAAACAGTCAATCTCGCTGGAGAAGCCCTGCCCCCCTCACTAGTCAATCAACTCCAAACGCTTTCTCATATCCAAAAAATATACAATCTCTACGGTCCCTCAGAAGATACTACTTACTCAACCTGCGCTCCCCTTCACAACGCTGCCTTGAGCAATAGTCGCGTACCTATCGGCACCCCCATCGCTAACACTCAAGCCTACGTCCTAGATCACTATCAAAATCCCGTTCCCATCGGTGTCAGCGGTGAACTCTACTTAGGTGGCGACGGTCTTGCCCGAGGCTATCTAAATCGGCCAGATTTCACTGTCGAACGTTTCCAGACCATTCCATCACTCCCTTCCTCCCCCATTCTCTACAAAACGGGCGATCGCGTCCGCTACCTCCCCAACGGTTCTCTCGAATTCTTGGGCCGCTTCGATCATCAGGTAAAAATTCGCGGCTTCCGTATTGAAGTAGGCGAAGTAGAAACCGCTATCCGCGAAAACAAAGCTGTCAAAGAAGCTGTTATAATCGCTCACGGCAACACAGATAAACGACTGGTCGCTTACATTGTTCCGAAAGAGACTTTGACAAACAGCGACCTCACCGAAACACTACGACGAGATCTTTCGCAGCGACTACCGGCTTACCTCGTACCCACGCTTTGGGTGGAGTTAGACGAGCTGCCCCAGCTCCCTAACGGCAAAATCGACCGAAAATCACTCCCTCAGCCAACGGTCCAGGCCAAGGCTGACTACGTGTTCCCACGCTCTGAGACGGAACAGACACTTGTCAGTATTTGGTGCGACGTTCTCAATCGAGAGAAAATTGGCATTTACGACAACTTTTTTGAGCTGGGCGGACATTCTCTTTTAGCCATAGAGATTGTGGCACGAGCAGAAGATGCTTTTGAGCGATCGCTGCCACTCAAAGCCATTTTTCAATCGCCCACAATTGCAGGTTTGGCAACTCACTTAGAAGCAGACGCACCAGCCACGAGCGCATCCGAAAGACCACAGATAACAGTCAATCCTACGCAGCGTCATCAACCCTTCCCACTGACAGATATCCAGCGAGCCTACTGGATAGGCCGTACCCAAGCCTTTGAACTTGGCAACATTGGCACGCATGGCTATCGAGAAATTGAAGTCAAAGAGTTATCCGTAGAACAAATAGAACAGGCTCTCAATGCCCTCATCGTCCGTCACGATATGCTACGCGCAGTAGTCAATCCAGACGGCCAGCAACAGATTCTACCTACGGTTCCTCATTACAGTATTAAGGTTACCGATTTACAGAAATTCTCAGACAATGACCAACCCTCCTTAGAGCTAGAGCACTCAGAGCTAGAGCGCAGGGAAGCTGACCTTAGAGAGAAACTCTCTCACCAAGTCTTTACACCTCAACAATGGCCTCTCTTCCATATCGAAGCGGCATTGCTGCCCAATAACAAAGTTCGTTTCTTCGTGAGCTTTGATGTCCTTATTGGAGATGCTTGGAGTTTTCAGATTCTGGGTAAGGAAATGGCTCAGCTCATAAGCGGACAGCAGCTCTCACCCTTAACCCTCAGCTTTCGTGATTATGTGATGGCAGAGCAGGCGTTCTATGCCACGGACGCTTACAGTAACTCTCTAACCTATTGGCGGGAGCGACTAGCCGAGCTTCCGCCCGCGCCAGAACTGCCGCTGACTATGACGCCTAGCCAAGTATCTAACCCTCGCTTCGAGCGGCGTAGCGGGCGATTAGAGGCGAGTAAATGGGCCAACATAAAGCAGCGGGCGAATAAAGCAGGACTCACACCCTCGGGTGTAATTCTTTCTGCTTTCGCAGAAGTTCTGGCAACGTGGAGCAAGTATAAGCGCTTTACGCTCAATCTCACATTGTTTAATCGTTTGCCCCTGCATCCAGAGGTTAATCAAATTGTGGGGGACTTTACGGCTTCTCTGTTGCTCGCAGTTGATAATACTGGACAAGAGGCTTTTTCTGTCAGAGCACAACGCCTACAATCTCAGCTATGGGAGGACTTAGAACACAGAGCGGTCAGCGGCGTGCGCGTATTGCGTGAGCTAGCGAACCTTCAAAATCGCGGCACCGCAGCGCTAATGCCTGTTGTATTCACTAGCACGCTTAACCAATCTATCCCAAGTGCTAGGCGACAAGCCTGGAAAACAGAAACTGTTTTTAGTGTCAGCCAAACCTCTCAGGTTTATCTAGATCATCAAGTCTCCGAAATTGACGGAGTGCTGGTGTTTAACTGGGATGCAATCGCCGATCTCTTCCCGCCGGATGTCTTAGATCAAATGTTCACTGCTTACAGTCAGCTACTCCATCAGCTGGCTGAAAACGAAGCTGCTTGGCAGGCTTACCCTCAGCTAGCGCCGACTGACTACGTGCGATCACTCAACCAAACCCAACAATCTTTCACTCAAGCCGATTCCCTCCTACACGAGCTATTTTTCTATCAGGCAAAACAACAGCCTGAGCATCCGGCAATCATCACGCCCGCTCAAACACTTACCTATGAAGAGCTAGCAGCGCGATCGCACGCCCTATCCTGCAAACTTCAGAAGCTAGACATTCAGCCCAACCAGCTTATTGCCGTTTCAATGGAAAAGGGCTGGCAGCAGGTCGTTGCAGTATTAGGCATCCTATGCGCAGGTGCTGCCTATGTTCCCATCGATCCAGCCCTGCCGCAGGAGCGACGCTGGCAGTTGATTGCAGAAACCAAGATAGAAATTGTACTGCAAGCCAGCGGTCAGACTATTGATTGGCCGACTGGTCTAATTCAAATTTGCATAGACGAACAGTTCCCTGAAATAAACATAGACCACGTGATTGAGCGAAAGCAAAAATCAACAGACTTGGCCTACGTCATCTACACCTCTGGTTCTACAGGGACACCAAAAGGCGTGATGATCGACCATCAGGGCGCAGTCAATACGCTTCTAGATATCAACCAGCGGTTTGAAGTGACTAACCGTGATCGCATCTTTGCGCTTTCATCTCTTAGTTTCGATCTCTCCGTTTACGACATATTTGGCACGTTAGCAGCGGGTGCGACTATCGTCATGCCTGCCGCCCAAAAAGCTCAAAACCCGACTCACTGGCGATCGCTCCTCACTCAGCATCAAGTCACTGTTTGGAACTCCGTACCTGCTCTGATGCACCTCCTCACCAACGAGCTAGAGGCAGCAAATGCTGAAAGCGACTCTCTTCCCGCTGACCTTCGGCTTGTGCTTCTCAGCGGCGACTGGATTCCTCTCACCCTACCGCAACAGATTCAGCGCTACTTTCCCCAGTCTCAAATCATCAGCCTCGGCGGGGCCACCGAAGCCTCTATCTGGTCTGTCTTCTACCCCATTAAATCTGTTGATCCTACCTGGCACAGCATTCCCTACGGTCGCCCCCTCACTAACCAACAGTGGTACGTCTTAGACAAAAACCTCCAACCCTGTCCCCCCTGGGTTCCCGGCGATCTCTACATCAGCGGTATCGGCCTTGCAAAAGGCTATTGGAACAAACCAGACCTCACCGCAGAACGATTTATCTGTCCCCCCTTCGACTACGCTCAGGTCAAGCCATCCCCTATCCCCTATCCCCCATCCCTCACTCTCCTCTACAAAACCGGCGACCTTGGCCGCTATCTCCCCACCGGCAACCTCGAATTCCTCGGCAGAGAAGACTTCCAGGTCAAAATCAACGGCTATCGCATTGAGCTAGGCGAGATCGAAAGCGCTCTGCAACAATATCCAGCTATCGAATCTGCTGTCGTTGAAGCGGTTGGCGTGCCAACTGAACTGGTTGCCTACATCGTGCCGAAGCTTAGAGCGAGTCAGGCACTGAACCAGCCACTGTCCAAGCTAGACTTTAAGCAACAGCAACTAGGTCTCAGAAAAAATCAGGAAGAAGATGAAATTGTTAACCTGCCAGCGGTTCAAACAACAACAGAGCGTCTTATCCGTCGCCAAAGCCACAGACAATACCTAGAAGAAGCTATTGATCTGTCCACTTTCAGTGAGCTTCTCTCTAAGCTCAGCTCTCAAAGCCTACCAAATGCGCCTCTGCCCAAATATCACTACGCTTCAGCAGGTAGCTTATATCCTATTCAGACCTACCTACACATTCAGAAAAATCGAATTCTAGGTCTAGACTCGGGCTGGTACTACTACCACCCTGCCGACCATCGTCTGGTGAAAATTGCAGTCACGACCAGCTCTTCAGAAACCGACTTTTCAGAACTTTACGGCCCTAACAGCTCTATTCATCAGGCCAGTGCGTTTAGTCTCTTTTTGATTGCCAACATGAGTGCCATTGAACCTATTTATGGTGAAAAAGCTAGAGACTTTTGCCTGATAGAAACAGGCTACATGGGTCAATTACTCATGGAACAAGCACCTGAATTAAATTTGGGCCTTTGCCCTATTGGTGGTTTCCAGGCAAACACACTTCAACAAATACTCAGCTTAAGCTCGCAGCATATTCCCCTTCATGCGCTTGTGGGTGGTGCGATTGACCCAAGTTGGAACCAGCAGTGGCAAGCGATCGCGCCTCAACCCCAAAGCCAATCCATCACCGACACCCTCAAACAACACTTGAGTTCAAAGCTGCCTAGTTACATGGTCCCGGCCCGCTACCAAATCTTAGAAACGCTTCCTCTAACCGCAAATGGAAAGGTAGACAGACGCGCCCTACCCGCTCCAAATTTGGACTCGACAACAACCTATGTCGCACCAACCAACTCTACAGAAGAAACCATCACTCACCTGTGGGAAACGCTACTAGAAACCCACCCAATTGGCATCTACGATAATTTCTTTGAGGTGGGTGGCAATTCCTTAATTGCCATACAGCTGCTGTCCCAGCTACAAAATACCTTTGCGGTAGAACTCACGATTGCTCAGCTATTTGGCGCACTGACGCCCGCTAAGCAAGCCGAGATGGTCAGTCAAACTTCGAACGATGGAGAAACCAACCTCAAAGAACAACAACTGGGAGAAGAAGACTCCAACACAGTTGACGTTAATGCTCTCTCAGAAGAAGAGGTAGACAATCTGCTCAGTCAACTCCTAGCCGAGAAGAGCACGCATAGCAACTCAGTAAACAGCCAGGAGGTAACCTCATGAACCCAGTTAACTCTCCTGATTTATCCAATCTCAACGCTGAGCAAAAGAGAGCGCTGCTATCAAAACTGCTGCAGCGAAAAGCATCACAAACTGACCAGCTAAATAAGCCACGAGAAAAGACAACCAATCAATCGATTCCCGCTAAGCCAACTCGATCTACAGCGCCGCTTTCTTTTGCTCAGCAAAGACTGTGGTTCATTGATCAACTTCAGCCAGGACAAGGGGTTTACAATATCCCAGCAGCGCTCAGGTTAGAAGGTGACCTGCAAACAGATATCTTGCACCGCTGTCTAAATGACATCATAGCCCGTCACGACATATTACGTACTCAGTTCGTCACTAGCGAAGATGAACCGATTCAAAAGATTCTACGGACGGTAACGATTGAGCTACCAATTGTTGAACTACCAGAGATAGTGGTAGACCAAAGCCTGTCTACTTATCTTCAACCACAGCTACAAGAGATAGCTAGCGAACCTTTTGACCTCGAATCAGGGCCATTATTGCGCTGTCAGCTACTCAGGCTTGATGAAACAGATCATATTTTAGTTGTCGTTGTGCATCACATCGTTGCTGACTATTGGTCGCTTAGAGTATTGATGAAAGAGATTGTTCTAATTTATCGGTCTCTTGTGGCTGGGCAGCAATTCTCTAAGAGAGAGGCTTTGCCAACGCACCTACCACCCTTACCTATCCAATACGGAGATTATGCCGCTTGGCAGCAAACTCACGTCGCAAATCAAGGCTCAAATCAGCTGGACTACTGGCGCAAACAGCTTGCTCATCCACCCGCTGTGTTGCAGCTCCCGACTGATCGCCCTCGCCCTTCGATCCAGACTTTTAGCGGCGCTAAGCATAGCTTTGCTCTGTCTGCTGAGTTATCGTCTGGGCTCAAGCAATTAGCACAGCGATCGCAGACAACGCTGTTTATGACCTTACTGGCCGCATTTCAAGTACTGCTCTATCGCTATTCAGGGCAGTCAGATATTTTAGTCGGCTCAACGGTGAGCAATCGCAATCGCGCAGAAACCAAAGACCTCATCGGCCTATTTGTAAACAATCTCGTTTTCCGCGCTAGCCTCGACTCGCAGCAGTCTTTTCAACAATTTTTACAGCAGGTAAAAGCTACAGCAATAGAAGCCTACACCCATCAAGACATTCCTTTTGAGCAGGTTGTAGACACGCTCAGTATTGATCGTCAGCTTAGCCACAACGCGCTGTTTCAGGCGATGTTTATTCTCCACAACACCCCTAAGCTCTCCTTTGAGCTACCTGATCTTAAGGTGACACCCATAGAGATAGAGAGCAACACCGCCCGCTTTGATCTCAGCCTGGATATGTACGAGAACGAAACAGAACTCACAGGCACCCTTGAGTACAATACTGAACTGTTCAACGAGAGCACAGTTGAGCGATTTTCAGATCACTTCAGAGCGCTACTGTCCGGCATCATCGAAAAACCCGAAACACCTATCAGCGCACTCCCTCTGCTCACTCGCACGGAATTGTCCAAGCTGGCCGACTGGAATCAAACCACAGTAGATATTCCACAGAAGTGTGCCCATGAGCTAATAGAAGCTCAAACCGAAAAAACGCCGGATGCGATCGCCCTCTCTCTCGACCACACCCGACCCAACAACGTTGCCTCGCAGTTTTCTATTTCCAAACAGTCTTGGACATATCACCAGCTCAACCAAAGAGCCAATCAACTGGCTCATTATCTGAGCAGCCACGGCGCTACACCGAGAAGCCGCATCGCCCTAGCTATCAACCGTTCAGCGGAACTTATGATTGCCCTGCTTGCCATACTCAAGCTAGGCGGCACCTACATTCCGCTGGACCCGACTCATCCTGAAAGCCGTCTCAAGTATGTTTTACAAGATGCTGATGTTTCACTAATTCTAGAATCTGATGCATCTTTGTCTAGCCATCTCACCGAGCTGGCAGTCACAACTCTCGATATCAAGAAACAATCGAAAGAAATTGACCATTGCTCATCTAGCAACTTAGACACGCCCCTACAGCCCAATGATCTGGCCTACATCATCTACACCAGCGGTAGTACAGGTAACCCCAAAGGTGTACCGATTCGTCATCGCAGCTTGGTCAACTTGCTGTCCTCAATGTCCAAAGCGCCAGGTGTTACTGCCGATGATGCCATACTCGCAGTCACGACTATTTCCTTTGATATTGCGACTTTAGAACTGTTGTTACCGCTGATAGTCGGAGCAAGGTTATCCATCGCTAGTGATGAAACTGTGCGCGACAGCGATCGCCTTATCGCCCAGCTAGAAAGCCACGACATCACCGTCATGCAGGCCACTCCTGCTACTTGGCGCTTACTCCTAGACAGCGGCTGGCAAGGCTCTCAAACCCTTAAAGTTCTTTGCGGTGGCGAAGCCCTCGACCTGCCCCTCGCACAGCAACTACTCACTCACTGCCGCGAATTATGGAATCTTTATGGCCCCACAGAAACCACCATTTGGTCGAGCGCCATCCGTATCAGCTCAACCTTACTAGAAACAGACTTTGTACCCGTCGGTGGTCCCATAGACAACACTACATTCTATGTCTTAGATGAACAACAACAGATATTGCCAATAGGCATATCTGGCGAACTATATATCGGCGGAAAAGGACTAAGCCCTGGATACCTCAATCGGTCAGAGCTGACGACTGAGAAATTTCAAGCTATCCCACTCCCCTTCGACTCCGCTCAGGGCAATCCCCACTCTCCCACGCTGAGCGGAGCCAAAACGCCCATCCTCTACCGCACGGGAGATCGCGTCCGCCGCCACCCCAACGGCACCCTAGAATTCCTTAGCCGTCTCGATCACCAGATCAAGCTACGCGGTTTCCGCATTGAGCTAGGCGATATCGAAACTGCCCTGATTAGTCATCTAGATATTGACCAAGCACTTGTGACACTCCACCAAGGGAAAGAAAGTTCAGGAGAAAACAAACAGTATAGTGAACCCCAGCTGGTTGCATACTGCAAAGTCAAAACAGATATAGATATCGAATCCAACCCTGCTGAAAACATTCGGCACATTCGCCAGCATCTGAGCCAAAAGCTACCCGCATACATGGTTCCAACGGCTTACATACTGCTGACGGATTTTCCACTGACCCCCAATGGCAAGATTGATCGAAAGGCATTGCCGGAACCGATCGGTAGCAGCCAAGCAGCAGCAAAGTTTGTCGCACCAAAGACTAACACAGAACAAACACTAGCAGCTCTCTGGTCAGAGACGCTGAAAGTAGAACGTATTGGCATTCATGACAACTTTTTCGATCTGGGAGGCCATTCTCTGCTGGCAGCTAGGATGATTGCGCGATCGCGAACTGCATTAAATAAGGCGATATCATTGCGATCGCTTTTCGAAAATCCAACCCTTTCCACCTTCGCTGCTGTCATAGATGCGACAGAGAACAGCAACCGCGAGCTAACTATTCCGTCTGTTTCTAGAGAACAGACTCTACCCCTCTCCTTTGCTCAGCAGAGACAGTGGGTACTCGCACAGCTAGAACCAGACAGCCCTTTTTACAACATTCCTGCAGCCTTACAAATCACAGGAACGCTCTCACTTTCCACATTAGAAGAGAGCCTAAACTTACTGTGTCAGCGACACGAAGAGCTGCGCTCTACCTTTACAGCCGTCAATGGCAAAGCGCAGTTAAACATCTTGCCAACAGCTTCTCTTCAAATCGAGTACGTATACCTTCGTGAAGAAAACCATCAAGAAGCTGACATTCAAGCGCGTCTAACACCGTTCATTCGCCGATCCTTCGACCTCAGTGCAGCGCCCCTGATGCGAGCTAAGGTCATTCAAATAGAGGAAGAGAAATACATCGTTTCTCTCGTACTGCATCACATCATTGGCGATGCCGCCTCTGTGAACTTGCTGATGAAAGAGACCGTATATATCTACAAACAGCTTCAGACACAGCAGGAGATCACTCTCCCAAACTTACCGATTCAATACGTCGATTACGCCGCTTGGCAGCAAACGCTCGACACTACTGAGCAGCTCACCTACTGGCAGCAGCAGCTTGCTGACGCGCCTCCTTTACTTGCGCTACCGACAGACTTTCCTCGTCCTGTTACGCAACAGTTCGATGGAGATAGCTATCACTTCACGCTGTCACCCACTCAAACTCATGCGCTTCAGCAGCTTAGCCAGCAGCACAACGCCACGCTCTTTATGACGCTGATGGCCGCTTTTCAGCTACTTCTCCATCGCTACAGCAACATGGAAGATATTGTTGTAGGCACACCCATTTCTCAACGTCCTAATGCAAGTCTTGAAAACGTGCTGGGTATCTTTGTCAACACATTAGCAATACGCAGCGACTTTTCCCAGGAGAAGAACTTCTCTCAGCTTATAGAACAAGTCCGAGACACCGCACTTGCTGCCTACGCCCATCAGGAAGTTCCCTTCGAGCAGGTTATAGATTCGCTAGACATTGATCGAAACTGGAGTCATTCTCCTCTATTTCAGGCCATGTTTGTTTGGCAGGCCAAGCAGCCTACTGCCATCGAGACCTTAGACGAGGTTATCTGGACGCCTCTACCGCTGCAAAGCACCACAGCTAAGGTCGATCTAACGCTTTCTATGGCTGAAGTGCAAGCAGCCAAGAACGTATCGCTCAGTGGCAAGCTAGAATATCGCCGAGACCTCTTCAAGCGAGGCACCATCGAAGCAATGGCTGACGCCTTCTGCACATTGCTAGAGGCCATTGTTCAATCACCAGAACAGTCTATTTCTACATTGCCGTTGGTCAGTACGCAACAGCAGCAACAGCTGAACGAATGGAACAATACCACACGTGAGTATCCTGGGAATCTTTGTCTGCATCAGCTGTTTGAGCAGCAAGTAATGCGATCGCCCCAGTCTCCTGCGCTTATCACACAGACAGAAACACTCTCGTACCAAACCCTAAACGACCGTGCGAACCAGCTTGCTCAGAGCCTAAGCGCACGAGGCATCGCCCCTGAATCTCGGATTGCTATCTGTCTAGATCGCACAGCAAAGCTTATCACCGCCATCCTCGCCGTTCTTAAAGCAGGAGGCGCTTACGTTCCACTAGATCCTACATATCCGCAGAGTAGACTAGCTTACATTCTAGAAGACGCTCAGGTTTCCATTGTCATTACACAATCTGAATACGAGAAAATCATAACGACAGAAGTTCCTATTATTACGCTCAGTGAGGAACTCCTCCAGTCTCAAACTTATGGAGAGAACAAGCTTACTGACCCACAGCCAAATAATCTCGCCTACATCATCTACACGTCCGGCTCTACCGGCAAACCAAAAGGCGTCGCGATAGAGCATCGTAGTCCGGTTGCTTTAGTGCAGTGGGCCAATGAAACATACACCGACTCACAGCTATCTGGCGTTCTTGCTGCTACCTCAGTTTGTTTTGATCTCTCCATATTCGAAATTTTTGTACCGCTCAGTCGAGGCGGTAGCATCATCTTGGCCAAAGATATCTTGCAGCTCCCGGCGCATCCTGCCGCAGAGCAAGTTACGCTGATTAACACCGTGCCCACTGCGATCACAGAACTCGTCCGCATCAACGGCATTCCTCAAAGCGCCACCACTATCAACCTCGCAGGCGAACCCATCCCACCCACGCTTGTCAATCAGCTCTACGCCCTACAGTCTGTTCAAAAAGTCTTCAACCTCTACGGCCCCTCCGAAGACACCACCTATTCCACCTATACCCTTCTCACCCCAGACGAGCCAGTTGTTCCCATCGGTAAACCCATCGCCAACACTCAAGCATTCATCCTAGACAAACAACAAAACCCTGTCCCCATCGGCATGCCCGGAGAGCTATATCTTAGCGGTGCGGGCCTCGCCCGTGGCTACTGGAATCAACCAGCATTAACCGCCGAGCGATTCATCCCCCCTTCCCCCCCTCTCCCCCTCTCCCACATCCTCTACAAAACTGGCGACCTCACCCGCCACCGCCCTGACGGACAGCTCGACTTCCTCGGTCGCATCGACAATCAGGTAAAAGTACGCGGGTCCCGCATTGAGCTGGGCGAAATAGAAGCGGCGCTACTGGCTCATGCTCAGGTGACTCAGGTTGCAGCAAGTGCCCAGACGGATAAAAACAACAACCATCGCTTAGTCGCTTATGTCGTTCTTCGTGAAGTCACGGAAAAAGAAGCATTCGGCAAAGCTCTATCGCCTACCTCTGTCACTTTTGAAAGGTTGCGATCGTATCTCCAATCCATCCTGCCCAGCTACATGCTTCCAGCCACCTTTGTTGTTCTAGAGTCCCTGCCTCTATTACCCAATGGCAAAGTCAATCGCAAGGCATTGCCTATACCAATCATATCTGAGATTGCGCCAACTCACGACCAAGCACTTACACCCGCTGAGCAAACGCTAGTGGAGATTTGGCAAAAGCTGCTGGGTCGTTCAGTCGGCATTTATGACAATTTCTTTGAACTGGGCGGAGATTCTATTTTGGCAATTCAGGTGATCGCACAAGCTCAGCAAGCAGGTCTCCAATTCTCTGCTCGCGACCTCTTTCAGAATTCAACCATCTATCAACTAGCAGGCATTTCTCATGCCCAACTTGTCTCTCTAGTGCCTCAGGCACCTATTGTTGGCCCTGTCCCGCTCACACCTATTCAGCATTGGTTCTTCGAGCAGCCCCTCTCTCAGCCTCATCACTGGAACCAATCTGTTTTACTGACTGTCAAGCAAGCTCTGCAACCCAAGAAGCTTACTCAGGCATTGAGGCAGATCATTCATCATCACGATGCTCTCAGAGCGACGTTCGAAAGGACAGATTCTGGATGGCAGCAGTCATACCGTGAACCATCCGACCACGTTCCACTTAGGGTCATCCAAGCAAAAACAGATAGCGCAGCCCAACTCATCGCGGATGAAACCGAGGCTGCTCAGAAAGGTTTCGATCTCATTAATGGTCCGTTACTACAAGTCATCTACTTCGAGCTAGAGACCGCAACAGAAATAGAATATCGTTTGTTTATTGCCTGCCACCATCTAATCATAGATGGCGTTTCATGGCGGATTTTGCTCAGCGACCTGCAAAACCTATACGCTCAGCTTGCACAATCAGAAATCGCTCAGCTACCGCCAAAAACTATCTCGTGTCAGCATTGGATTGAACAGTTAGAAACGACTGATTTCAGCGCAGAAGTCCCATATTGGAGTCAGATTACGTCAGATACCCTGCATCCTTTTCCACAAGATTTTGACGCTGGCCAAAATACGATGGCGACAGCAGATACCGTTTCAGTTTCTCTCTCTACTGAAGACACTGCAAGGCTGATCAAAGAAGTTCCCAATTCGTACAGCGCTAGAATCGACGATATTTTACTCACTGCGCTGCTGCTAGCACTAGCCCCAGAAGCTGGCCCGACCATACGTGTATCACTAGAAGGCCACGGTCGGCCACTGGATACAGACCTCTCTCGTACTGTCGGCTGGCTAACAACATTGTATCCTGTCTGTCTGAGCGTTCCTTCGTCAGCAAACGCTGCAATAGATAAAGGGCTTGCCATTAAAGCAGTCAAAGAAACACTGCGATCTGTTCCCAATCAGGGCATCGGCTATGGCGTACTCAACTATCTGCAGCACAATACTCTATCCGAGTCACCTTCAAAAATAGAATGCCCCATCCGATTCAACTATCTGGGTCAGACTGACCAACTCTTTACCAAAGGCAGCTGGTTTACTCCTGCTACAGAATCTACAGGCGCAGCCCGCAGTCCTCATGATCCGCGTGATGTTTTGATAGAAATCAACGCTGTCGTTAGTCAAGGGCATCTCACTGTGCATTGGACATATAGTTACAAATGCCATAAAGCCGAAACCATTGCAAGCTGGGCAAAAGGCTATCTCACACAGCTTAGTGATCTCATCGCTCACTGCCTATCCACAGAAACAGATAGCGGATACAGCCCCACAGATTTTCCTCAAATGGGATTAGACCAAAGTGAGTTAGATGATTTGTTAGCCAGCTTAGGAGGTGACATGTAATGAAAGCCGCTATTGAAAACATGTATCCGCTCTCCCCTATGCAAGAGGGATTACTTTTCCACACGTTGTTGTCTCCCACGGCAGAAAGCTACACCCCACAAATCGCACTGACCCTATCTGGAAAGATAGACAGTTCACTGTTGAAACAAGCTTGGGAAATTGCGATCGCTCGCCAAAACATACTGCGAACTGGTTTCTATTGGGAACAGCGAGACCAACCGTTTCAAGTGGTCTATCGTCAAAGTGTCTTACCTTGGGTAGAGCAAGACTGGACAGAACTCTCAGAGGTAGAACAATCAGCTAAGCTGTCTGCCTTGCTAGAGTGTAATCGCAGTCAACCTTTTGACCTGAATCAGCCTCCGCTTATGCGGCTGACATGGGTAAAAAGGAAACATGAGCGATATGTCCTTATCTGGTGCTATCATCACCTCATTCTCGACGGTTGGTCAGCCAGTCAGCTACTCAAGCAAGTTTTCCAGCAGTATTTTATTCTTGTTGGCCAAATTCCACCCTTTCCTTCGTCAACTGCGCCTGCTTACGGCAACTACATTGCTTGGGTAAAGCAACAAGATACAGATGCAGCAAAAGTTTTTTGGAAGACTTATCTTGTCGGATGGCAAGGTCCGGTTTCGCTGCCGATTTTATCAACCACACCGACCAAAACAACCCGCTCAAATAATACACTCACCGAACAGCAGCGTCCTTTCTCTATCAAATTCACTCAAAAACTCAAAGCCTTTGCCCAAGCGCACAGAGTCACACTCAACACGTTAATTCAAGCGACGCTAGGACTGGTTCTTAGCCGCTACTGCGATACGCCTGATGTTGTTTTTGGCGCTACCTGTGCCGGACGTCCTGCGAGTCTACCGGGTGCTATGGACATGATAGGGCTATTTATTAATACCCTACCCGTGCGCGTTCAGCTCTCAGCGCAGGCAACGGTTGCAGATTGGTTGCAGTCTCTGCATACTCAGCAGGCTGAAGCGACCGACTATGAATATACTTCTCTGCGCGAGCTGCAAGCCTGGGTAAATGAAGGTCGAAGCCTGTTTGACTGTTTGTTAGTCTTTGAAAGCTATCCAGTTTCGACCCATTTGGTCAGCAACCAGACGGATCTAAGCTTAGAGGAAATTCAGTTTGATGAATGGACACACTTCCCGCTCACCCTGTTGGTATCAGGCGAAGAAAAGCTCACCGTTACTGCCAAGTTTCGAGAAGAACAGATTGAGCCCGCAGCGGTCAGTCGCTTTCTTGGGCATCTAGGGAACGTACTGACTGCGCTGATGAATCGACCTGAGCAGTTAGTTAGAAATATTTCCCTGCTTTGCTCAGCAGAGAAAAAGCAGCTAGCAAGCTGGAACCAGACTGAGGTCAGCACCTATCCATTAGAAAAAACAATTCCTGATTTGTTTGAAGAACAAGCTAGAAAAACGCCAGATGCGATCGCTCTCATCTTCTCAAACCAATCTCTCACCTATCAGTCTCTTAACGAACAAGCCAATCAGCTCGCACACACCCTACAAAGTAAAGGCATCGGCCCAGAAGACCGCGTCGCCGTTTATCTAGAGCGCTCTGTAGAAATGGTGATCGCCCTGCTTGCCATTATTAAAGCGGGGGCCACCTATGTGCCTCTTGATCCTAGCTATCCAGAAGAGCGTATAGATTACATGCGCAGCGATGCAGAAGCAGTCATTACGCTGAGCAACTTGCCAGATAGTTCAGCACAGGAGAAAGGTAACCCTGTCCGCACGCTTCACCCCGACAACAGCTTCTACATCATCTACACCTCCGGCTCCACCGGCCAGCCCAAAGGCGTCATCAACACCCACCGCGCCCTCGTTAACCGCCTCTGCTGGATGCAACAAACCTACGCGCTCACCACCGGCCAGCGCGTCCTTCACAAAACACCCCTCAGCTTCGATGTATCCATTTGGGAAATCTTTTGGCCCTTACTAAACGGAGCTACGCTTGTCCTCGCCAAACCCGAGGGCCACAAAGACAGTGCATACCTAGCCGATCTGATTCAAACCCAAGGCATTTCGATTACTCACTTTGTACCTAGTATGCTCTCTGCTTTTCTAGAAAATCCAGAAGCTAGCAACTGCAACAGTCTCAAGCACGTCATCTGTAGCGGCGAAGCCCTCCCTGTTCACCTACAAGCGCAATTCTTCCAACAGCTTCCCAATACTAAACTCCACAATCTTTACGGCCCTACCGAAGCCGCCATTGACGTCACCGCATGGCAATGCCAACCCGATAGCAAAACCGTCCTCATCGGCCAACCCATCGCCAACACCCAGATTCACTTACTCGACAGCGACCTAAACCCTGTTCCTGTCGGTATCCCCGGCGAGCTACACATCGGTGGCGCTGGCCTCGCCAGAGGCTACCTCAACCGTCCCGACCTAACCGCCGAGCGATTTATCCCCAATCCGTTTCCATCCTCTCCCTCGGTAGCTGAGCGGAGTCGAAGCTACAAAACCGGCGACCTCGCCCGCCACCTCCCAGACGGCACTATCGAATACCTGGGCAGAAAAGACAACCAAATCAAACTCCGTGGCGTTCGCATTGAACTTGGGGAAATTGAAACCGCTTTATGCCATCACCCAGGTATCCGTCAGGCTGCGGTCATCGTGCGAGAAGGTTTTACTGAAGCAAACGCTTTAGTAGCTTACTTTGTTGGAGATTTTTCAGAGGTGCCCGACCTTAAAAACGTGCTCTCTCAATTCCTCAAAAAAACCTTACCGGATGTCATGATTCCGTCAGCTTTTGTCTCATTAGCAGCTCTGCCGCTGACACCAAATGGCAAGCTCGATAAGAAATCGCTGCCAAAACCCAATCAACCCCCTCGTCCTGAAAAAGTCGCCCCTCGAAACGAAACAGAACAAGCGATCGCAACTATCTGGTCAACCGTTCTCCAACAAGAAGACATCAGTCTCTACGACAACTTCTTTGAACTGGGCGGCCACTCTCTCAGCGCCACCCGAGTAAACACTCGCCTGCGAAAACACTTTAATCTGGAGCTACCACTGCAAAGCCTCTTTGAGTATCCCACTCTAGAAGCGCTTTCTACCCATATTGACGCCTTACGCATTGCGATAAAGCCCACCGCCAGCGACCCAGTTACCACAGGCCACAAGGAGATCGAACTATGACCCAAGCACCGACTCGCAAAGCGTCTATAGAAACTTTTTTGGCCAGTCTCTCTCGCCAGCAGGTCAAGCTGTGGGTTGAAGGAGACCGGCTGCGATGCAGCGGACCAGAAGAGATTTTGACAGAAACACTGTACGCAGAGCTTAAGGATCGCAAACCAGAGATTGTTGCATTCCTCAAAAAAATCGAAAATCCAGAGGAAATAGTACAGGCTACGCCGCCCATTGTGGCAGGCGATCGCCCAGCAAATATTCCACTCTCTTTCGCACAGCAGCGCTTGTGGTTCCTCCATCAGATACAACCTGATACCGCTGTCTACAACTTGCCGATGGCCATTGAGGTCACTGGATTCCTAGACATTGCGGCCTTCTCACAAAGCCTGAATGACATTGCGCGCCGCCACGAAATCTTACGGACCCAATTTGTCACAGTCGCAGGCCAACCTGTACAAACCATTGCTGAGCCCACACCGCTAGAAATCGAAAAAATAAATCTCCAAGCGCAACCCGATCCAGAAGCTGCTGTCAGACAGGCTGCAGTAACAGCAGCTAAAACGCCCTTCGACCTCAGCCGAGATCAGCTGCTGCGCGTTACCCTGCTTCAGCTTAGTGAAGTTCGAACGGTGGTTCTATTTACAATTCACCACATCATTGCCGATGGCTGGTCGCAAGAGATTCTGATTCAAGAACTAGCCAGCTTGTATCGCGCTGCCCTACTTGGAAAGACAGAAGCGCTGCAACCTTTACCCGTACAATACGCTGACTTTGCTATCTGGCAACAAAACTGGCTGCAAGGCGACGTTTTAGAAGCTCAGCTTAACTATTGGCGCCATCAGCTACAGGGAGCGCAATCAGCGCTACAGCTTCCTACTGACTACCCTCGCGCCAGAATACAAACCTACCAGGGTGCAGTAGAGCAATTCTCTCTTTCTAAAGAACTCAGTAAACAGCTAGGCGCTTTGGCTCAGCAGCATGCTGCCACCTTGTTTATGACCTTGCTTGCCGCATTCAAAGTCTTACTTTATCGCTACACGGGCGAGGCCGATTTAGTCGTTGGTACCCCCGTTGCAAACCGACATCGAGGAGAAATAGAGGGGTTAATTGGACTATTTGTAAACACTTTGGTGTTGCGATCGCACCTCATTCCCCAAGCCAGCTTCACGACCTTACTCGATCAAGTCAAGGCCACCACCTGGTCCGCCTACGACCATCAAGATCTTCCCTTTGAAAAGCTCGTCGAAGCCCTTCAGCCAGAACGAGACCTCAGCTATAGCCCCCTGTTCCAAGTAAAGTTTCGGCTGGAAAATCTTCCTACAGAAACGCTCAATCTTCCCGGACTCACCTTTCAGCGTTTACCCCAGGCTGTTACCACAGCCAAACTCGATCTCAGCGTAGATCTTTACAAAACCGCTGAAGGAATTGTCGGGGGCTTTGAATATAACAGCGATTTATTTAAGTCAGAAACGATTCAAAGAATGGTGCGACATTTTCAAACGCTGCTAGCCGCAATCGTAAAACAGCCCAATACTCCAATCGCTGAGCTACCAATGCTGACTGCCACAGAGCGGCAGCAGCAGCTTATAGATTGGAACAACACACAAGAAACCTATCGCCAAGACTGTTGTTTTCATCATCTCTTCGAGGAACAGGTTGAAAGCGTACCGGATGCGATCGCGCTCATCTTTGATCCAGACACTGCCGATAGCGCACCCGAAACCCTCACCTACTACCAGCTTAATCAGCGCAGCAACCAGCTAGCCCATCACTTACAGTCGCTAGGCGTTGGTCCAGAAACCATCGTCGGCATTTGTGTAGAGCGATCACTCAATATGATCGTTGCTCTCCTCGCTGTTCTCAAGGCAGGCGGTGCCTATCTTCCTCTAGATCCCACCTATCCCGCAGAGCGTTTAGACTACATGCTCACCGACGCTCAAGTTCCCATTCTACTCACCCAAAGCCACCTTCTACCTCACCACAAAACCAAGCAAGAAATAACTCTCCAGCGTATCAACCTGGATACTAATTGGCCGAGCGACTGCCCCAACAGCAATCCGTCAAGTACTGTCACCCCTGAAAATCTCGCATATCTCATCTACACCTCCGGCTCGACAGGAAAGCCCAAAGGCGTTCTTGTTCCTCACAGTGGCCTTGTCAACCTCACAGAAGACAAAATTCGCGTCTGTGACGTACAGCCTGGTGACTGTATTCTTCAGTTCTTTTCCTTCAGCTTTGATGCGTCTATTCCAGAAATCATCATGGCCCTCGCCAGTGGCTCCAAACTGCTACTCGCCCCCGCCCCCGCATTACTCCCTGGCCCTGGTCTCAGCGACCTCATCCAGCGTCACCAAGTCACCCATATCACCCTCACTCCCTCCGCCCTTGTCAGCGTCCCCTATCGCGACTTTCCGCATCTGCGCATAGTCCTCGTCGGTGGCGAAGCGCCAACGCCCCAACTGATCGAAACCTGGAGTCAAAACCGCCTCTTCATTAACGCCTACGGCCCCACTGAAACCACCGTCAACGCCAGCATGGTCCCCTGCGGCAACGGTCATTCTGTAGAACCAACGCTTCTCCCCAGTACAAACAAACAGCTCTACATCTTAGACAAAAATCTCCAACTTCTCCCCGTCGGCGTCGCCGGAGAGCTACACATTGGCGGCATCGGCCTTGCCAAAGGCTATCTCAACCGACCAGATTTGACTGCTGAACGCTTCATCCCTAACCCCTTTCTATCCCCCACTCCCCCACTCCCCCACTCCCCCACTCTCCTCTACAAAACCGGCGATCTCGCCACATACCTCCCCGACGGTCGCATCAAACTCCTCGGTCGTATCGACAATCAAACCAAAATACGTGGCTTCCGCATCGAACTCGATGAGATAGAACGCATTCTTCTGTCCCATCCTCAAATCAAAACTTGCGTAGCCATCGTCAAAGAAGACTCTCCGAGCGATAAGAAACTAGTCGCCTATGGCGTTGCTAATAGCCAAGAACGAGCCACTCCTAATGAAGTTCGTCAGTTTATTTCAGAAACACTGCCACAATACATGGTGCCTTCGGTGTTTATGTGGTTACCCGCACTGCCACTTACGCCCAATGGCAAAGTAGACACGCGATCACTCCCCGATCCAGTCGCCATTTCTTCTCAGCCGCAAGTCGCTCCCCGTAACAATACTGAGCAGTCGCTCGCTCGTATCTTCAGCCAAGTGCTTTCTGTTGATTCTGTTAGCGTTTACGACGATTTCTTTGAGTTGGGTGGACATTCCCTATTAGCCACTCAGCTCGTTGCCCAACTGCTAAAAGAGTTTTCTGTAGAAATCACCGTCATTGACCTTTTCGAAGCCACAACCGTTGCCGCCCTGTCACAGCGAATTGAACAAAAGCAACAGCTAGCTCAGCTGCAACAACAGCCAGTTGACAATGAAGAAGATCGGGAGGAGATCGCGTTATGAGTACATTAGACAAAGAAGCATGCTATTACCTAAAGGCCAACGTTATTGCAGAACCCCTGATCGACCAATGGTATGCCTGGAGCTACCTCATTCCGCCTGCAACTTCAGCACGTTATCTCACCCAGTCACAGTTTAAGGTGATGCAGTCATTCATTGACGCACCCGAAGTTCATGAACAGACGCTGCAAAATCCGGCTATGCTAGGAGGCCCCTTTATTCAGCATGCGCCTAGCCGAGTTGGAGAAGTGCGATCGCTCCTCGAAAAAACAAAGAAAGAACAAAGCCGATTGCTTGCGCTCAGTGATGCGATCGCTCAGCTCCAATCCCAACTCGCCGCCCACCCCCCTGGAGACTCCCTAGAGTCTCTCTACGACGATCTTCCTCCGGCGCTAAAAGGCTACGTAGAGCTGGTTTACGATGCCCAGAACAATCCGAATATCCGCTTTATTGAAGGGCTTCTGTACCGCAGTGAATATTACGATTCCAGTCGTCAAAGTCTTGCCCTGCACATGGGTGACTGCGACCAACGAGCCTTCGTCATGAGCACGCCCCGCTTACCGGATGACAAAAGTCTATTTCTCTCTGTTCCTTTCGCCGACCCTCGGCTCGACCAGCTCTTTGCCATGCGTCATACGCCAGGTTCTGTAGAGGCGATCGCACAGCAGCTAAGCATCTCTTCACAAGATCGTTCCTTTTTCAATACTCTCTTCACCACCGAACCGCCCAAGCGATCAGATCCCTACAAAGAAGACGCCATTCGCGTCCGTTATTTCGGCCATGCCTGCGTTCTCATCGAGACAGATGAAGTTTCCATCCTCTGCGATCCACTCGTAAGCTACGAGCACCCTACCGGCGTAGACCGCTACAGCTTCGCCGATCTCCCAGACCTCATAGACTACGCCCTGATTACCCACAACCATCAGGACCACGTCATGTTTGAGACACTGCTACAACTGCGCCACAAAATTCAGCATGTCGTTGTTCCCAGCGGGCAAAAGGGTTCCTTGCTCGATCCGTCTCTCAAACTCGTACTGCAACAAATCGGTTTCTCCAATTTCATCACCTTAGACGAGCTCGAAACCCTCCCACTTCCAGACGGTCAGCTCATCAGTCTTCCTGTTCTCGGCGAACATGGCGATCTCGATATCGCTACAAAAACCGCCTACTGGATTCAGATAAAAGGCCGTTCTATTCTCTGCGCTGCTGATTCTAATAATCTCGACAGTCAGCTCTACGCACATATTCACCATCTCTTCGGTGATCTCGATATGTTGTTTATCGGTATGGAATGCGACGGTGCGCCTTTTACCTGGGCCTATGCACCTCTGCTGCCGAAAAACATCCCCCATCGTCAAGCTCAGACGCGCCGACTAGATGGCTCTAACGCCAACCGCGCCCAATCCCTGATTGATCAGCTCAATCCACAACAGGTATATGTCTACGCTATGGGCCAAGAACCCTGGCTCACCTACATTACGTCGATTGACTATGCACCCGATGATGCACCGATTGTCGAATCTGACAAACTGATTGAGCGCTGTCGGGAGCAAGGACGAGTGTGCGATCGCCCCTTCGGGAAAAAACAAATCATCCTCACCTCAAAACCGGCAGTGACAAAATATCTTTCGCCTATACCTGTGACGTCTACGTTGGGATCTTATGACTACCGCAAATCATCCCCCCACTCCCCCACTTCCCCACTCCCCCACTCCCCCACTCCCTCCACCTCGCCCCTCACCTCCCTTCTTACCAAACTCAACTCCCTCAACATCCGCCTCTGGCTAGACGGTAATACCCTTCGCTGCAACGCCCCAAAAGGCACCCTCACCCCAGCGCTCACTACCCAACTCAAAGAACACAAACCTGAAATCATCGCTTTGCTGAAGGGCAGCAACCAACCATCACCGACTCAAAAACAAACCCAAGAACCCACCTGGCAACAAGACATCCACCTCCCAGAAAGTATCTGTCCTACCTCAATCACCCCATCCTCCACTCCCCCACTCCCCCACTCCCCCACTCCCTTCCTAACCGGCGCAACCGGCTTCCTCGGAGCATTCCTCCTCTACGAACTACTCCAACAAACACAAACTACCGTTTATTGCTTAGTTCGAGAGCACAGTTCATCTAAGTCTGGGCTCTCCAAACTTCGAGATTGTCTATCTAATTACAAACTATGGGATGACAGCTTCGAGTCTCGCTTAATTACTATCACTGGAGACCTCTCTAGACCTCATCTTGGCCTTTCAGAGCAAGATTTCCCCTCTCTCTCAGAACAAATCGACGCCATCTATCACAATGGCGCACAAGTCCACCATCTCTCTCCCTATGGCCAACTCCGCAGCACGAATGTCCTTGGCACAATAGAAATCCTCAAACTCGCCTGCCACGGCACACCCAAGCCGCTGCACTACACCTCTACCCTAAGTGTCTTCCCGCCAACGCCTCTTCCAGGCAAAACTGCAATCTTTGAACAAGACGACATTAGTCAATATCCCGTCCCCGTCGGTGGCTACAACCGCAGCAAATGGGTTGCAGAGCAGCTCGTCACCCAAGCGCGCGATCGCCATCTTCCTGTCACCATTTATCGACCCGGACCCCTCTCTGGCCATAGTCAAACAGGTGTATTCAATCCCAACGACTTCCTCTACCGCCTCATGCAAGGCTATCTCCAATCTGGCATGGCCCCCCAGGGGAATCTTCCGCTTGATCTTCTCCCAGTAGACTTTGCTGCAAAAGCCATCATCTACCTCTCAAAACAACCCAGCGCCCTCGGCAAAGCCTTTCACCTCATTCATCCCCACCCCGCCAGCTCTGACCTTCTCTTCAATGCCTGCCGATCCGCAGGGCACCAAATCAAAAGAGTCCCCTACGACACCTGGCATCAAAAACTCCAACAAATCGCCCAAAATGATCCCAGCCATCCTCTCTACCCCCTAGTCGCACTTTTTTCCTCTCGCCAAAACACGCCCATCCAGCCACCGACTCCAAAAGATACCTCTAAGATCCCGTTCAGCACAACCCAAGCCTACCAACATCTCAAAGACGCTCCTTTCAACCTTCCCCCACTCAATCAAGCCCTTTTTAATACCTATCTCAAGGCTATGACCCCTGCCATCTCCTCCTAACTCATCCTCATACCCCGCTCTTTCACTTCCCTGCTTATGACTTCCCGCTATACCGACTACAACAACTGGGCTTGGCTCTACAACGAAACAATGGGGCCAGAATACAGCCGGCCTCAGCTAGATTTTCTGAGCAAGCACTTTCTGCCTCAGATTCCAACGGGTGGTCATATACTCGATCTCTGCTGTGGTACCGGTCAGCTTATTGGTCCTCTGTTGAGCGCGGGTTACCAAGTCACTGGACTAGACGGATCAGAGGATATGCTCAACTACGCCAAGCAAAATTCTCCAAACGCCAGCTACCTCGCCGAGGATGCTCGCACCTTTAATCTGCCTAATCAATTCGCTGGTGTTTTTTCCACCAGCGCTTCTCTCAACCACATTATGAGCTTGGCTGATCTCTCCAAGGTCTTCACGCGAGTGTATGCAGCGCTATGTCCTGATGGATTATTTGCCTTCGACCTCAATCATCCCACACAGCTAGAGCGCTGGTGGCGCAGCCAACCCACCGAAGGCGAAATTAGTCGGCATTATGCCTGGATGATTACGCCTCACTATGACAGTCAGCTTTCTCAAGGAAATTTCACCGTCACCATCTATCAAGACACTCGCAAAAGAGCATCATACACACTGCTTCAGTCTCTCCGGCAGCGTCTCTATAGATTTCTGAGCCATCCACGTTTCATCGGACTGCGTCTTAGGCTCTTGCAAAACTTGAGCAAACTAGAGCCCAAATGGGAAAAAAAGAATCTCGTTTATCCCGTCAAAGGACACAATCTCAGCGATGTCAGAAACGCCTTATATGAGGCTGGCTTCGATGATGTCGTGCTCACCACCATTGATGGAAGCTCCGATATAGATAGCAATCACTCTGCCCATTTCATTGCCAAAAAAGATATTCGCAAAAGTGCTTATAAGGAGGAAAGATAATCCATGACAGCGACATACCGCCCCACCCAGCAACAGCATCTCCAATCACTGATTGAGCGCTACACTCAGCGAACGCAAAAGTCTAAGCAGCTTGCAGCGGCTAATCGTGCTGTACTCGCAGACAAAAGCTCTATTGGCTTTAACTTTTCTCCGGAAACTAAGGAAATGTGTTATCCGGTGGTGGTGGCGCGATCGCAAGGCTCCAAACTCTGGGACATCGACGGCAACGAATATATCGACATTCTCATGGGTCTCGGCACTAATCTCTTTGGCCACAATCCACCCTTCATTCGTGACGCCATAGAACAACAGCTGCAAAAAGGGATTCAAATAGGCCCCCAATCTGAGCTAGTTGGAGAAACTGCCCAGCTCGTAAAAGAACTTACGGGCATGGACCGCGTCACCTTCAGCAATACCGGCACCGAAGCCGTCATGACTGCCGTACGTATCGCTCGAACTGCGACCAAACGCAACAAAATCGCGGTCTTCACTAATTCCTATCATGGCCATTTTGACGCGGCGCTGATGCGGGCTCCGCTCAGTGAATATGCCCGAAAGAAGGCTGTGCGTATAACCGGAGAAAAGTCTTGGCTCAGTCCACTGAACTGGCTGCTAAAACAGAAAATTAATGCTCGCGCAGTTCCCGCAGTCATGGGTATTCCGAGTACAACCGCTCGCAATGTCATCGTTCTCGAATATGGTAATCCTAAGTCTCTCGCGGCTATTCAAGCGCATCGGAAAGATCTCGCTGCGGTATTGGTAGAGCCTGTCCAGAGTCGCTGCCCAGAACTACAACCTCAAGCTTTTCTCACTCAGCTACGTACCCTCACGGAAGATCTCGACATCGCCCTCATTTTCGACGAAATGGTCACAGGCTTTAGAGTAGCGCCCGGTGGCGCACAGGAATATTTCGGCATTCGTGCTGACCTTGCTACCTACAGCAAAATTGCAGGCGGTGGTCTTCCCCTCTCGATTATTGCAGGCAGCGATCGCTACTTAAACCACATCGACGGTGGCCCTTGGAAATTTGGCGACAACTCCGCGCCCCAAGTCCCCACCACCTTCTTCGCAGGCACCTTCTGCAAGCATCCCCTTTCCCTTTCCGCCGCTCACGCCGCCCTCTCCCATCTCAAAGCCCAAGGCCCTATTCTCCAAAGCACCCTAAACAAAAAAACAAAAGCTCTCGTCGAAAAGTTAAATAGATTCACAACAGAAACCAATTTACCCGTACACTTCACTTACTTCGGCTCATTTTTCGTCATCGCCCTCACTCAAAGTCAACTTTCCCCTATAGTCATCAGCCTTCTCTCCTACCACCTCCTTACCCAAGGAATCCATCTGCGTGGCGGCGACAAAGGCGGTTTTCTCTCCACCGCCCACAGCGCAAGCGACATCGAAGCCATATACCAAGCTCTCAAACAAAGCCTCCTCACCTTAAAAGAATCCGGCTATCTATAAAGTCATTTCTCTAATTCCCTACTACCCTAATTCCCTATCACCCAGAAACACCATGTCTCAGCAAACCTACCGCGTCGTCATCAACAACGAAGGCCGCTACTCCATCTGGCCCACCTACAAAGAAATCCCCTGGGGCTGGCATGCCGACGCCAAAAGCGGCACTAAAGAAGACTGTCTTGACTACATCGGCGACACCTGGACAGATATGCGCCCCCTCAGCCTACAAAAGGCTATGAATGAGCCACAGAAAGCACAAGCTAATCATGACTAATTCACTTACTTTTCCTAAAATCGACGCTTGTGACCAAGAACAATCTGTGACTTCACCACGCTACCATCCCTCAGATAGTTCACCAGACACACTCGATTTGCTAGTGCCCTGGGATTTGCCTGTAGAGTGCGAACCCAAAGCGCCCGAGAAACAAAAAATTGAGCAAAGCTTGCGATCGCTCCTCACCCTCCTCCAAACCTTTTCTCTTCAAACCCCAAACCTCCAACAAGCTCAAACCCAGCTCACCCAACTCCAAACTGCACTGACTAAACCAACCACTACCCCGGCTCAAATCACCAATACCAAAACCGCTCTCACCCCGACCGCCATCGAAGACTACGACACCTACTTCCACATCACCCACGTTCAAACCCAAACTTCAACAGACACCGCCCTCTGCCTCACCCACGGCCTACTTACCAACTGTCATAAATTCATCACCCTCTGCCTCTCCTCCTCCGCCATAAACCCTCAACACACTCATCAACAAATCCAAGGCTTCATCACCTATCTACACCTCCTCACCCGCATCTTCAATATCTCCCCACTCGACTAAATTCATCATTCATCTCTCGTTCTTTCCTTATGGTTTCCCCAAAAAACATCTGGCAAGGCTTCCACTGGTCGTTTTTCATCAACGTTCAGGGCCTCATTCTCAGCCTTCGTCGCTTTGAGGCTCAGCTCGCTCTTGGCGATCTCACACAGGCAGAACAAGAGCTCGCTGCGGCAACCGATCTCCTCCTCGCATCTGGAGCCTCTATGGAACTCGCAGGCAGCTTTACCCAAGCACAATACGAACAAACCGTGCGACCTACGATGTCCCCACCCCAGGTCGCCTCCAACAACTTCAGCGGCCTCATGTCATGGGAGCATGCTTCTCTCATGCAAATCTGGAAACGCCTCCGCCCCTCCTTCGAGCATTTACCTCCCGAGCTTAAGCCACAGCACCAAGCTTTTGTTCAAGCCTATTTCTCCTTGGCTAATGCCCACCGCGCCGTTTGCGAAAAATTTGGCGGTGCCGATAGCGGCAGCCTTCGCTTCGACCAAAGCTGTGCCGTAGAAACCCTGGATAAATTTAGCCACAGTCGCTGGAGTCTAATTGATCCAGCTCATCGAACAATTGATAATCGCGGACATTGCTACGGTCTTCAGACGGACAGTCTTTCTTCATAGAAAAGACGAATATTTTCTTCCTCATAGACATACTGAGGAATACATCCCCGGTAGTTTCTCTCAATCATTAACCTCTATCTGTCGTCTGCGATCACTATCGTTTTTCTGACTGTTCAATCGTCGCCTTCTACTCGCCGCCATCGCAGTCTTCCTAGCATACTCAATTGCCTGCTGCTTTCCTTGCCGCTCTCGAATCTGCCTCACCATTTCACTACCCGCCACCATAATCAGCGTCACCGTTTTCGGATTGCATCCATCTAGCACCGCCCTACGCCCGACCCGATAGTCAAATTCGACTGGGTTACGAGCAGAAACGCCAGCACTGTATTTCTGCCACAACTGCGCGTAGCGGTTCGGTGCAGAATTTGGCTTGGATGGTTGCTCTTTTTGAGGTGGGATGGATTTTTTTGGACGTGATTTTCCGTAGGAGGGGCTTTGCCAACGTTCAGGGATATCACTCTCAGTTTTTTGTTGTTCCTTTCCTCTGCCATCATTGGCAAGCGCTACAGTGCCCTTATCCAGTCTCCTTTCTGACTGCTCTTTCCCCGCGCTCACTTCCAATTCAACAGCCGTTCTCTTCCCTGCCTTAGCCGACAAGGTCACATAGTCACTCACATTCTCCTTCGCCCGCGACACCTGCGCCTGACGAATCAGTGCATATTTGTCCGTCGCATACAGCGTCAGCCCATGTTTCGCCCGCGACACCGCCACATAAAACGCCTCCTTGTTCGTTGTCTTCTCACTCATTAATGCCAGCACCCGCTCAGCCGTTTTCCCCTGGCTACTGTAGGTCGTACTCACCCAGGCATAGTCCAAATGCTGTCGCCCGCTCAAGTCAAACCATCGCGACTCACCCGCTTCATCAACTGCTAAAACTTTTCCACTCGCATCAACCTCAGCGACTCTGAACTTCTGTCCATTGCGCACACCTGCTGCTCGGTCATTTTTCGTCCAACGGAGGCGATCGCCCACCGCAATCTCAATCGGCACCACCCGATACACCGCCTTCCGCTTACACCGCGCCGGGTCTACCCTCAGCAGTTGACCACCTGCCGTCTCCAGCACCAGCTGATTCTTGACTGTATCAATACCTCTCACCACATATTGCTGAGCCTTCAGCAACCCCTGCTTCTTATAATCCTGCGTCGGCACCACAACATCACCCACCTCATAGGACGACGCATACTGTGCCTGCACTGACGTTAAGTCCCGTCGCCGCAAACTATTTACGTTCAGCGCATCAGCCCCCAAACTCCCTTCATATTGAAGCGCTTTCCGTAACCGCTGCGTCAACACCCGCCGCTCCTGATTTGTCCCCGCTAACAGCAGCGTCTCAACCCGCGCCCCCGGTGAAAGCTTCAGATAGTCGCTAACCATCTGTTCAACTAAATTTTCTGGCTCCGAATCCAAGCACAAGCAATCCGCATGCTCCAGCACATCTATCCCTCTAGCCGAATGCCCCTCAGCCACTAAACTCACTGCCAGCTTTAGTTCTTCTGTCTTCTGCCGCAAACTATGATCTAACCGTGCCAACGCAATCCCGCCCGCCTGTAAACTCTTAAACGGGTTACCCGCCTCCACTGCCGACAGCTGCTTCGTATCACCAACCAACAATACCTGAGCATTCTCCTTTCTCGCTCTTCCCAACAGCGCCTGAGCAGCCTTCATGCTCAGCAAACCTGCCTCATCAACAATCCACAGCGCTTTTCCTGACGATTCTGTTGACCGTGACACCAGTAATCCAGCTACCGTTTCTGTCTCTATCTTCAGCGACTCACCTAATGTATGCGCCGCCTCAGCACTGGGTGCAAATCCTTGCACCCGAACACCTTGTTCCTCAGCAAATCGCTTCAGCACGCCCAGCGCATAAGTTTTCCCAACCCCAGCCGAGCCTTGCCAAGCAATCACCTGATCAGAAGTGGTCAGAGCCAGTGCAACTGCCTGCTGCTGTTCTTCCGTCAGAGAACACTTCGACAACAGCTCAGTCTCCTGCTCAGAGAATAGTGCTTTTGCCCTTCCCTGGCCGAACTGCATCAACCGAATCACCTCAAGCTCACGCTGAATCGCACTCTGCGTCGTCATTCGCCTTTCATCGATTCTCACCAGCTCAGTACTCTCCTCAATTGCCTTCTGCAACTGGTCAAAACTCTGCTGCCCTAGCTGATGTTCAAACGCAAACCGCTCTACTTTCGTTCGCCTGAAAACAGACTCACGTTCACTACAGTGTTGAATCGCTGATGCGACATCGAAAGTATCTGTTTTATTCTCATTCCTGGTTTCCATTTCAGGTTCGTCAGCAGGGGTGAACACGGTTGCCTGTCTCTCATATCCTTCCTGCGCTGTCGGCAAATCCGGCAATTCAGTCCCTTCTACCTGTGCCAGCACCTGCCATCCCTTTCTCAACTGCTCTGGCTGCATCGGCTTCGGCTTTCGCTTTCGAGATTTCAACGCCGCTGCTTCGTACAACGCCAAACGAGACCTAACCACCTGTCCATCTTTGCTGAATACGCCTTTCCCTTCCGATTCCCACAGCGCCACTAATGCCTCAATCTGCTGTCTACGGGTTGAAAATAGCTTCAACAGCTCTGACGAATATCCCTTCAGCTCAAACTGACCATGCGCTCTTCTTTCAATCTTGTAGCCCACACCCTGAAGCGCCACCGCTAGCTCATTTTGATAAATCTGACCAAGCAGCTTTTTGTTGGCTATGGCCTCTTCATTCGCAAAACTGAACCACCGTCCGTCCGGCAACTGCGTCGCATTCATCACCACACAGTGACTATGCAGCTGTGGCTCTGCTTCTCTGTTGGTTGCATGTGGGAAAACTGCTGCGATCAAGTTTCCCGTTGTCAGCCGCTGCCGTCCGCTATCCGTTGAGATTCGCGTCTGCGCGTAGCGCTTCTCCAACACAGCCATCGCCTTCGCCACCGCCTGATGATGAGCCGCCAACACTCTTTCGTCACGCTGAACCAACGCCGCAATGCTCACACTCTTCGGCGCACTAAAGGTAAAATCTGTCGCTGCCCGCCGCTTCTTCGGGTCAATCTCCTTCCCCGAAAGCACCTCACCACCCGGCCCCGACCCGCTCAGCAGCTCACCGAACACCGCCTTCTCCACTGTGCCAGTTAGCCCCAAACTCTCCGCACCCTTCCCCAACCAAAACGAAGCCTCATGCTGCTCCTCCTCGGTGTAGTAGTCATCTTTAACGAAATAGTTCTCAGCCTGCGCCGCTGAGAGAT
>JBCBIK010000006.1:0-13506 GCA_038524545.1 Cyanobacteria bacterium J06623_4
CCAGGTCCTTTAACTACATAATCCCCTCGCAGCACATCCCCTGCGGGGGGATTTTTGATAGTCAGTATGCTTATCTAGATTTTGGGTTTGTTATTGTGGGCACCTTTAAGGAGCAACATGTTTCTTTTTGAAAAGGATAAGACGATGGCAAGTGCTGGTCTAAACAAGTGGATCGTAAGTGGTAACTTAGCGGCGGATGCAGAAGTAAAGACTGTGGAATTGAAAAGTGGCGGGAAAGCAAATGTCGCAGAAGCTACTCTTTATATCCAAGGCGTTCGCAACCGTGAAGAGTCATTTACAGTTTCACTAAGCATCTGGGAAAAGTCTGCAGCTTGGCGGAAGCTACCTTACCTCAAGAAGGGCTCTTTAATTATCTGCACTGGTAGTGTGGAGCCGAACCCTTTCATCTCTAAGGTAGATAATTCTCCTAAAGGTGGTTTGCAGATGTCTGTTTTAGATATTGATTTGGACATTGTGCGTAATGTGGATGGCGCAGCCGAAGGTGCTGATGGCGCACGCGAGCTACTGCCGAGTTCGTAGTCGATTTTGACTAGTCTCAAGCTTTTTGGTAAACACAGCTTAGCGATATACGGCTGAGCTGTGTGTTTAGTATTTTGGCGAAAGTGAGCAGAAGTGATACTTACTGGTGTGTTTCGAGCTGGTAGGTTTTGATTTGCCAGGGTTGGATGTGGGTTGGGTCTTGAGAGGGTATGTAGTTTTCTAATAGGTTGACTGTGCTTCCGAGTTCGATCTTCTGAACGTTGAGTGTGTCTTTTACGTTTAGGTTGGCTGACTGACCGTGGGCCTCGTAGCAGCGGATGATGATTGCTTTGGGATTCTCTTCTGAGGGCTTGAGTGCAGAGAGGATGAGGTTTGGGTTGCTGATTTCTAGGAAGCTTCTGGCTAGGGAATAGGTTTGTTGTGCTGAAGGTGTTGAGGGAGTATGAGGATGCCAGTGCACAGTGGGTCTGATATTGAGTGCGCGTGCGTGATGGGTGGTATGGGCTGATTGCCAAGTTCCGAGATGAGGATAAATGGCATAGGTGAAGTAGTGATGTCCCTTATCAGAGGTTGGGTCTGGCCAGATGGGAGATTTGATTAAGGTGAGTCTTATGTGGTCGGGGCTAGCATCGAAGCCGTGTTTGCAGTCTGTAAGGAGGCTGAGTCCGAAAGGGTGATCGGTTGAGGATGAGAGATCGACATCGGCCCATCGTAAGGCGGGTACTTCCCACTTAGCGGCTTCAGCTTCGTTGGCTGGCTGAGTCGGACGGGAAATGGCACCGAAGGGAATTTCGTAGGTGGCGGTTTCTACTTTGGTGGGCAAGGGAAAGTTTGCTTTCAGGAGAATTTGAGTTTCTTGCCAATCGATATGCGTGTTTATTTGCAGAAAGGGTGTGGCTGCATCGAGGCTATAGTCCTGATGGATTGTGGACTTTTGAAAGGTATAGGTGACGCGTAGCTTCTGGAAAACTGGACCGTATTCGAGCCATTCTATGGATGTTAACTGTGGAGATAGTAGTGGATGTTGTTGATACGCTGGGTCGATGTTCCAGGCATCCCAATACTGCCCTTTATCTATGAAGGCCTGCAGTTTGTTTCCTGGAGATGTGAGAGTTTCTAGTTGAGTTGTTTTCTCTTTGAGACTGGTGATTTCTCCTGTTTCGGGACTTATGTTGGCTTTTATAAAATTATTTTCTAAGGTGTAGTCTCTGGGTAATGCGTAAGTGTCTCGGTGATCGCAAGGAACTAGCCAAAAGCGGCGGTAGCCAACGGAAGGAAGGTCTTGAGCGATGAAAGAAAGTGTGTGACTAGTAGTGTCTGACGATTCTATGGTGTGTTGCTGACAGGAAATTGCGTTTTGTGTACTGTCGTAGACTTGCCAATGGGTATTTGGGAAGGTTTCGGGAAGTGTGATAGTGATGAGTGAACTGCGGGACCAGCTAAGCGAATTGAAGATAGTGATGATTTTAGCGTTTGGATGGGGTGGTGCGGGCAACTCGATAGTGGAGGCGATCGCACGAATACTCCTCTCTAAAATTTGGCTGCCTATCTTTTGAACGTATTGCCACGCTTGGTTTGCTTCGGTGAATACGTCAGGAATAGAGGTGCCTGGTAGAATATCGTGAAACTGATTGAAGAGTAGTTTTTTCCACGCGGTATCGAGATCGGATTTTGGATAAGCTTGGTCGGCTGTAATCTGAGCGATAGTGGCAAAGATTTCCGCTTGATAGAGCAGATCTTCGCACCGACGGTTTTGGCGCTTCTGGTCTGCGTGGGTGGTGTAGCAGCCTCGGTGAAGCTCTAGGTAAAGTTCATCTTTCCAAACTGGCAGCACTGATATCGCTTGTGGATGAGTGTTAGCGGCGGACGTGCTGGACGGTGCGCTAATTGGTAGAGATTTTAGGTAAGGGGCTATGTGCGTGAAGCTGAGCGTCGGGAAAAATGGAGAGTCTTTCCACCGGCGTGCTTTTTCTAGCATGTCTCTGGTGGGGCCGCCGCCATGGTCGCCCATTCCGGGTAGCCAAAGACTGTTGGCATGACCGGTGCTCTCTTCCCATTTGCTGGCAAAGTCAGCCATTTTAGCAGGATCGATGTCGCTGCCAATGGGCGGTAGCATGATGCTAAGGATGCGAGTGCCGTCGGGTGCTTCCCACCAAAACAGTTGATGAGGGAATTCGGTTGTGTCGTTCCAAGATAGCTTGAGGGTTGCGAAGGTTTCGATTTCGCCTAGCCTTAGAAGCTGGGGGAGCTGCCAACAGAAGCCGAAGGAATCGGGCAGCCAGGCGACGGTGCTGATGTGCCCGAATTTTTTTTGGCAATAGCGTTGGCCGTAGAGGATGTGACGAGCGATCGCTTCTCCGCTGACAATATTAAACTCGGGCTCAATCCACAGACCGGCGTCAATACTCCAGCTGCCTTCTCTAACTTTGGCTTGAATTTTTTCAAAAAGCTGAGGCCGGTTAGTTTCCAACCATTCGAACAGTGCGGGGCTGGAGTGGGTGTAAGTAAGCTCAGGAAAATCGTTTTGGAGAGCGAGTACGGACTTAAAGGTGCGTTCTGCAGCATTCCAGGTATCTGAGATTGGCCACAGCCAGGCCATATCCAGATGCGCGTGGCCAATGCACTGAATACTTCGCTGTTTGAGGGCTGTGCTAAATGAATTTAAATTTCTGCGTAGCTGACTCAGAGATTGCTGAAAAGGGTGAACCGTTGCGGGAATTACGGCTGTGCTGGCCGTGAGATTACTCCACAGGGAGAGTGCGTTGTTTTGTGTGTCGGGAGTTTTGGTCTGTGACAGTAGGCTATTCCAGCTCAGCTGGTTCAGTTCGGCCTCGATAGTGGGTTGACTGGTCGGCTCTAAATGGGCCAGTACTGTCAGCTCGTCGGCAACGAAGCTGGGTTCTGGAGTTGGTTCGCTAGGGGGTAGTTCGTAGGTAAGGTGCGATCGCACTAAAGCGCCATTGTCGTGCTTTGGGCTTACCAAGCGAATCGCAACCTTGAAGGACTGCCCGGCGGTTACAGCGTTGCTTAAGCAAATTCGGGTAAAGCATTCGAACAGGTCGCCAGACTGAATGAGCTGGCCGTTTACGTAGATTTGCGCATCTTCTGCCCACCAGGTTAGTGACAGACGAAGAATCAGGCCAGTTAAGGGATAGCCATTTTGAGCGGCTGGGACAGTTACGACTTGTGATAGCCAAATGACGTTGAGCCCTTTGTCCCAGGCGATGTGCTGACGCTCATCGAGCTGGGCAGTCGGCCACTGTTGAATTTTATGGAAGTCCTTGAAGACATCAGACGCTGTCATGTCTTGGTCACAAACTTGCCAGGTGTGTTGAATGTTTTGATCATTGAGCCCGCGTAGGCGATTTAGCCCAGACCGTAAGCTATCAGAAAGAGGCAATACCGGAGTTTTGGCCGTCATGACTTCCGTTAAAATTGAGAGCAGCGAAATGGGCACATAGAATCTGCACAAAAAATGACTCAAGGCCCTTATCAAAGCAACATACTACGATTTTTTGTCAGACAGTATTGGCAGGGCATCGCACGGCATCGCCATGCGGTTCGTCAAACCCGTGCGAAGGTGACTTTTGGCGTCAGTGTCGGAACTACGTTCGCTCTGTTGCCAGTGTACGCGGCTGTTCGGGCGTCACAGGTTGTGACAGCTAAGCTGAAAGACGTGGTTGAGAGAACTTCGGCTCTGGGGACCGGTGACCCTACCGAGGCCATGTTAGGGGGGGCTGTGTTTGACAGTAGGTTAGCTTTTCTAGAGCGTGGGAGAGATACATATAAGGAGATATCGCAACACGCAGATGAGAGATTTTCAGAGGGTGTTTTACTCGCAGAGCGAGCGATATCAATGTCTTTGGCGTTAGCAGGGAGCTATTTATCGAATACTCAGAGAGCGCGACTTGCTGGCCAGAAAGCAACTCTGTCGATGCGGTTGTTGAGTTGGGGAAAGCAGTCTCTTGTAAAAATCTCTAACCATATGGGGAGACCAATCACTGGAAATGCAATCAACTTCAGCAGATCTGTTTTATCTTCTGAGGTTGTTTCCCAAGAACCGGCGTTGATTACAGGAATTGCAAGTAATGTGAAGACGCGATCGCTCGTACTCGTACTTGGTTTCAATTCTACTTGGAATGCTTTAACCCCTACTCAGCAGGCTCAGCTACAACGCCACTTTCGGCAATTTTTGGTGGGAAACGGTCTGAACTCTCAGGATTCACTTTTACAGGAAGGCAATGCTGGCCTTTCTCTAAACTTTTCATGCTCTCAGCCCTTCTGGATGCGGTACTCCACCTATGCTCAAAAACTGACTCAATCTCCAATCGGGCTGAACGCGCGGGTGCCAAAAAGTAGTCTGATACGTCCAGTCAATTCTTTTTGGCTCTACGTATTGCAATATGTCCTGCAGATGCTCTTTGCACTACGACAGCGGCGGCAGGCACAAGCATCTTCTGTGTTGTCTAGGTTCACAGAAAAATTCTCATTGAATTCTTCTGGGAGTTTAAAATTATCAGCAGCGAATTTGCAAGGTGCCTTAGCTACAGGGCCTCCTCAGGGATTGAAAGCCAACGCTTCAAAAATTCAGACAAGTCGACCTTCCGAGGTAGAAGGGTCACTTGGCACGGAAGCGAATATTCCCCTTCACAGCTTGAGGTGTGAGAGTCTTAGTTGTGATGGTGATACAGCAGGCATTTGGGATGCTGATGTTATTACGATCAGCTACGTAGAGCATCCGCTAGAGCGGTTGCTGAAGTGGATAGATCGAATTTTTGTCTGGTTAGAAAAGCAGTGGAATGTGCTCTGGTCTAGACAGATTGGTAAGCATTAAATGAGTGTAGAGTAAGGTCATTAGCAACGATGGAATAAAGAAGCCATAACCTTAAACAACAAAGCAGGAAACCTATCTGAAGGTTTCCTGCTTTGCCGATGCTGTAGTGACCTATCTCACAAGCTTATCTCTAAGTTGTTGAACTGCGATTCAGTCGCAATTGACTTTAGGCAAACCACTCTTCTACAGCTTCTGCTTTTGTGTTTGTATTGCGAGAGAGGGTTTGACGTTCAAAGTCCATATGGATAGAACGCATTTGCTCTCCGTCTTTGGCAACTGCCACAATCGGATAGCGTAGGACACCATCCTGGAAAGAAACATGGAAGCGGAAGGTACCATCCGGCTCTAGTTCAATTTCCTTCCCATCTACCGTAACTGTGGCGTCGGGCTCCGTAGCACCGTAAACAATCAGTTCGGCATCGGCAATCAGCCAAAACTTACGGGGCCTAACTGGTGGCACGGATGCAGACATCCCTACACCTGACATATTGATGCCAGAGGCTGTCGGCAGTGCCCAAAGCCCGGCTCCTGAAGGGAAGACGAAAGAGCTAACGGCTTGCTCAGGCACCTGATGCATAGATCCAAATAAGGAACCTGCTAAGCGCATTGCCTCGTTGGATTTTGCTTGTGCAAAGATGTCATCATAAAGGGCGTTGCCTTCAGATAGACCAGCCTGCTCTGCACTGACTTTGTGACTAGGTGGGACGAGTTGGGCAAAGGTGCGACCTCTCAAGTCCTGATTCCAGTCGATTGTAATGAACTGGTCTTCGATCCAATCAGAAGGATAGACAGGTGGAATACGGATGGGTGCGGAGCGAGACAGCATCAGCCAACGGCCATCATCGCAGATGTAGCCAACTTCAACGGTGTAGTCGCGATCACTCACCGGAACGGGCAAGTACCACTCACGCGCAAGTTCGCCACACTCATATTGCTGAAGGCTGTGGGGGCTCTGATAGTTGATATCGATATCAGTAACGTCATAAAACCGGAGTGCTAGACGGCTGCCACCTTGGTTACGCAGCTCCTGCTTGTGCTCGTTGGGAACGTCCCAGTAGGCATAAGCCCACTGCGGGTCTCTCGGTAAGAGCACAATGCGGCTTTCACCGTAGCCACCGGGCAGATCACCTAAGCCATCATCTACAGTGGCCAGCTCCGTCATTGCTTGCGTCGTGCCTCTGGGAGCAGTGGCGACAGCGGAACGGGAGCGAGCATCTACGGTGTTGACTGTGGGCATAACTTGACCTTGAGATGAATTGGCAAACTTAGCAGCTTCAATGATTGTTTGATCGTCGGTAGATGAAATAACTTCTGGAATTTCTTGGCGCACACCTGCAGCAATCTGCTTTTGCTTAATGGCTTCCACGAGTTCAACTTTTCTCATCCGACTGTAACGGGAGACTTCATACTCACTGGCTACCCTACGAAGCTGACGCAGCGTCATCTCTTCTAGTGGAATTTGAGGCGTTTGGTCCGACATACTCGTTGTTCTCCTCGCTAGTGCATGAACCAACGATCCCAATAAATCCCAAATTTTTTGTTTAGTGGGATCAAATTTGGCATCAATATCTTAATAGTATGACAAAAAAGTTTACGGGGGATCGAATAATGCGGTTAATTTCTCTCGAAACAGCTGTGATCCCTGATCCTGGGATCAAAATGTCATCAATCTATGACTTTACTCCTTGGATCCCATGGCCACGAATAGATTTCGTATGAAGCAGCATGCTAATTGGCGGAATAATGGAGATCGATTTAGTTGAGAGATGCCGTGACTGAAGAAGCGAATAAGCGGGAGCGACGTGGAAGTCGCATTATTGGCAAAGTTCTGCCACCTGCTGCCCAACTCTGGTTGCGATCGCAGGTTGAGCAGGTTGAGCAGCTAGCTATCAATCTGGATGGCAGCGATCGCCAAATTTTGTCTGGCTACCTTCCTGGCGTTACCGTCTCTGCCAAAAAAGCCCTTTACAAAGGGATTGCAATTCAGTGTGTGGACTTGTCGGCCACGGATATTCGAATCAATATCGGGCAAGTTGTTCGGGGTAAGCCACTGCGATTATTGAAAAAATTTCCGGTTCAGGGTGACGCTGAGATAAGCGCCGCAGATCTTGATGCCTCTTTAGACTCGCCGTTGCTGATGGCAGGTTTGAACGACTTCTGGCGATCACTAATAGAGATCCCTGCATTTGCTCAGTCCGTTCAGTCGATTTACGGTCAGCTGCCTGTTCATCCTGATGTGATAGTGCAGAATCCTCAGCTACGGCTAGGTGAGGCGTGCTTAGGCCTGAGTTTTTACCCAGCGATCGCCTCTTCAAGGGATACTGCTGCCTCAGTTGCTAAAACTGCTGAGCGACCCATCATTTTGGGCACCGGGCTGACCGTGGTTGATCGTCACTACCTACAGTTAAATTCGCCTTGTTGGCTGACATCGTTAGACGATATGTCAACCTTCTTTAATGACAATGATGACAATGCGGATACTGAGCCTATCCCTCACCAGCCAATGGCTGCTCTAGAGGGGTTTCGGTGGAATCTTGGGAAGGAGACGCAGTTGACTCAGCTGAGCTTACAACCCGACCAGATACGCTTCTGTGGTCAGGTCATGGTGATACCGTAGGTCGGTTCAGCACTTCGAAGATCGTAATCTCGTGAAATGGTTTGGTTTGTATCAGTGCCTAGCATGGCCTAATAAAGGCTGGAGTGAATGGCTAAGGGGAGTAAATACACCACAAAGTAGTACACCAGTGGTGCGGTAAAGACATAGCTGTCTGTTCTGTCTAAAATGCCGCCATGACCTGGAATGAGGGTTCCAGAATCTTTTACGCCTGCATCGCGTTTCATCAGTGATTCGGTGAGATCGCCTAGCAGACTAGAAACGCCTACGATGGTGCCGAGTGCTGATCCTGTCAGCCACCAAATCGGCCAACCAAGGGACCAAGCACCCAGAATGCCGACGCTGACACTGGCTCCAATCCCAAAAATGGCACCTTCTACGGTTTTCTTAGGACTGATATTGGATAAGGGCGTACGTCCAAAAGCTCGGCCAAATGCGTACGCTCCAATATCTGCGCCCCAAATGCAGGCAAAGGCAATGAATGTAACGGTCAATCCTTTGGGCAGCTGAAACCAATCTAGGTTGCTAGGAATGTACCCACCTAGTGGCAGATTAGTCGCCGCACCAGCACCTAAGTCGCGCAGCCTAATCCAGTAGGTGGGGAGATACCCCCCATAAAAAAGAGCCAAGATAGACGCTGCCACATCGGCAATAGTGGCAAACTTTGGCTGAAATAAAAGATAGAAGCAGATGCAGGTTCCCGCTAGCGCAAGGGTCGCATCTGTCAGAGGCGGGGAGATGTGAGCGGTGACCAGCAGAACTTGGCTAACAACCAGGGTGGTTTTGGCGGCGGGGTTAATACCCTTTGCTCTCACCAGCCCAAAAACTTCTAGCTGACCCAAATATACAATGATGCCAAACCCTACGGTGAAGTACCATCCGCCCAATACAATCAGGCTCAGCGCGATTGCGATCGCAACAATTCCACTGGCAATACGAACCCAGGGCATAGACATCTTTACTCAAGTGAACAAGATTCCCTGGTTCGCATGTATGCGAGGCGAAGAAGGGATTGATAAAACACTATATTAAAACTCACGCCCATGCACATAGGTCCCGGGACTGAATGCCAAATCTGGAAGCTTGTTTCAATGCCTCAGAGCGCTGAGATTAACCCGCACTCAGCTCACCCATAGTAGTGCTCGGATGCGCACTGGACACATAAGGCCGATGCGTGCTGATATCTAAGGCTAAACATAGAAGTCGAATAGACCCTTCGTTACAAAATACATAAAAAGAAATGCATCCTAAGACTGACCGCTGTTATGTCAGCGGTCAGTCTTGGGTTCATAAATGAACTATCTCAATCACAACAAGCCAGCCGTTGGCCTCGTGTCTCGTCAGCTGGCTAGGCTTTTTCAGACATCTACACTGAAGTTACTGTAGAGGGGTGAGCAATAGGCTTTCCGTGACAAGACTTTGGAACAGGTGCGTCCATGAGACTCAAAATAGTGGGCCCTACGTCGATGGAACGTCCCTCTGGCAGAGTGGTCCCAGCTGGAATATCTTCAGACTTTATGGTGATAAATCCTCTGGCCCGATGACTTCCCGTACGTCTGTAGGGCACTGGTCCAATGCGACCGCACTTCTCATGGTCAATGACATCAGCAGGTGTATCAGCCCACTCTACGACCAAGTCAGCGCCAGGATTTTTGGGATCTCTGTCATCGCCTGACTTGCGAGGGCGAATAACCTGTTTCACCACAGGTTTGCCATTTCGAGGATTGACAATCTTCATCAAATCTTCGGTTAGCTCATCACACAACGCATCGTAATCAGCAGGATCAACAATCCCCTCTGGTTCTCGGCCCTTGAGATTGATGCGAATGTACCCCTCTGAGAAGCTGGGTAGCGCAAATGCTTTCATTTTTGGCCAGAAGGGTTTGTACCAGTTAACAGGTTGCCAGAAGAAAGGGTCCTTCTCTTCTTGCAGCTTTTGCGAAGAAGCCAAGTCTGGCGTCATGATACTGCCCATGAATCGATCAATATGCTTGTGCGTCTTGCTGGGTAGTGACCGACGTAGCGTTCTACGGATAATGTTTGGGTCTTCTCTGAGTTGCCAAATTTCGCCCGTCCAAGTTTTTCGTTTTGGGTTCAGTAAAGGCTTTGGAGGTGCTTTGTGTGGGTCTCCGTTTGCAATGAGAGCTTCTCCGGGAAAATTCCATCTGTACAGAAACTCTCCCAGCATGAACATACTAGGAACGTCTGTTGTATTATTTCCACTGCCATGTACTGAGAAAACAACAATCTTGGTATCTGGAGGTGCGGCATTGATAATTTCCCCAAGGGCCTCATCCACAGCGCAAAACGTTTCTAAAAGCGGGTCAGAATCTGGAAAGCTTTGTTTGACGTATTCGTATAAAGGGTGATCAGGCTGACTCAAAAACCAGAAATCATGCCCTGCAGAGTGAGGCTCGCCAAAAACGGTTAAAAATAAATCCCACTCCTCTTTCTCTAAAAACTCTAGACAAATCTTCGTTCGATTTTTGATCCCTTCTTTAAGTGCTGACTGTAGCCTAGCTATATATTTCTTGTCCCACCAATCACCGTGGTCCCTATGTAGTGCTGGGTGTTTCCCATAGGTACGCTCTAATTCTTCAAAAACTTCTCTGGGCTGAGAATGGCTGGGTGTGCCTGGTGAATGTGCTCCCCAAGCGAGAACCTGTACCCCATTGACGTCAGGACTGAGCGTTCCCTTTGGCATGTCAAAAACAGCGACTCTATAGTCAGGTCCCAATGCATAAAAAGGTGGGTGCTCTTCAAAATCGTAGGCGTCAATATTTTGAACCTCGTAGGTACCCTCTATAAATTTAATGCCGCCCCAATAGCCTGTTTCTTCTGGCTCACAAGCTGTCAGAAAGTTGGTCCAAGGCGTTTCGGCTTTATAGTAATTACCACCCTCGATTTTTCCATATGCGCCTGCCTGACGAAGTTTCTTGAGATTCTTAAGATGGCCTTCCGCCATCCACTTGTCTAGCAAATCTGGCTCAGCCGCATCGAGTCCAATAGCAATAACAGGGTGCTTCATAGTACTAAATATCCTTACGTTTTGAGGCTTTCTTAATGATAGGTACGCTGTGCTGATCGCTGATTAAGTCAGCTGCTCAGATTCATAAAAGTTTTCTAGAAGCTTTGCTTTCAGACTACTTTTGAGAAATTCAAATGTGCTGAGAAACTCACTGACAAAAAAGACCATTTCACAAGCCGCCACGATGTCGGTCGATAGTTTGTTTCTATATTTTGCCCAGTGTAGAACAACTCTCTTTAGGCTGCCAAACAAAACCTTCAGGAATACTAAGAGCCTGAGACTCTTTTTGCTGTTAATGACACGCAGTTCGCAAATGCAAGAGCCAACTGTATCAGATAGCTTGAGAAGATAGCTCGGTTCCAAGCGCCAGCTAGGTATTGAATGTGTGATGTGCAAGTCAGGGTTGTACCAAATTTCCCACCCGGCTTTGTGCAAATGTATGGAAATTTCAAAGTCGTTGCCACCTCGAGTGGTTCTCGCTAGTTTGCGGGGAACGCTTTCCAACCATGCTTGCCGGCGGATAACTAAGCCAGCTCCCGCAGGCAGGAATAAAACATCAGGATTGAACTGTCTCAGGTCAGCTCCATGCTCTTTAATGGCCAGGAAAGACTGTATCCTTTTGAAATTGTCGGGCGGTGGACTTTCGAAGGCGCCATGAATTTGACCACCGAACGCGCCAACTTTCGGATGCTGTGCCCCGAATTGATACGCGACGCTTAGCCAATCTGAGTTGGGAACGGTATCATCGTCTAGAAATCCTACGAAACTTCCTTTTGCTGCTTCTACACCAGCCTGCCTGGCAAAGGCTAGTCCCTGTTGCTTTTCAAAAACGTAGAGCAGCGCACCCTTACCCTGCCAGGCTGCTTTTTGCTGTTCGAAAACTTCTTTAAGATTGTCACTGCTATTGTTGTCAACAACAATCACTTCCCAGCTGCAATCGTTAGTTCCCACTTGCGATTGCAGCGCCTTTAGGACAGTAGGTACGCGGCTAGCCCCATTATAAGTAGGAACTACAACTGTAAAATCGACTGAGGAGACTACCATAATTCAAGACTGGCTTGTGACATGCAACACTAGAATGCTCAAATGTGATACCGAATCTACAAAGGCATAAATAAGGCGTAGCTACGAACGCAAAAAACGTTATCAACTGCAACCTCGCTCTTTGTTATATGAAAAGGGGACGGTTATTCGTACGGCGCTAAAAATAATTTGAACCGTATGAATAACATCTGTTGAGCAGCTCAGTAGGGTATAGCTCATTTTCTCTAGAAGAAAATGAGCTATCTATAGACTAAGCGATGATTTCAAGTTGGCTAGCGCTCAGTGAGGAAACTCCAGCGAGCTGGACTATATCGACCGTTCCATAGGTAGAGTTTGCACCATCTTGGTCAAATTGTAGTAGACCCGTGCTGGTATTAAAGAGAAAGTTAGCACTGCTGCCTAGCGAAATCGGCGTGTCGCCACTGACGAACGTGCCAGATGCTGAGGTCGTCGTAGCAAGCTGGACGCCAGCTTCAAGTCCCCCCTGAAAGCCGCCTGCTGAAATAAGCAGACGATCATCATTGCCAAAGTCAGTGATGTAATCTAGTCCATCCTGACTAGACGCGTACCTAAACGTGTCTGCACCGCCGCCGCCTGTCAATGTATCACTGCCCTCCTTTCCGAAGATTGATTCATCTTCGGATGTGCCATCTATAGTTTCTCCTTGATTAGTACCAGTAATCGGATTGCTAGCAGATAAATTCTGGCTGATATTGTTTTGACTGGAACGACTGTTAACGCTATCAACAATGGCACCGTAGAAGACATCGGCGATGATTCTATTTCCTGCATCGTTTGGATGATAGCCGTCAGATTCGATGTGTGTTTTTGGGTTGAGTGCTTGAGCTGTGTTGACAAAGCTAACGTTTCTGCCTTCTTTAGCTTTATTGGAGACCAAGCCAGGAATCTTAGAATTGTAGCTGTTGACTCGATCCTCAAAGATGGGCTCAGTCCGCGTGCCAAAGTCATCTGGATCGGTCGGTCCAATGGTTGAAACTACAAGCTGTGCGTTTGGCCTTCTATTGGTGATAATGTCGATGAGATCTCCTAGCTTGTCGATAGCGCCTTGGACAGAGATGCTAGTAGACCGAAGATCATTTGTACCAATATTCAAAAGGATAACTTCTGGTTGATAGGTAGTTAACCAATTACCAATATTGTCGATAAGCTGGCCGATTGTCCAGCCGCCATGGCCTTCATGATTTTTATCGAAAGAACCCTCACCATTTGTTTGAGAACCAACAAAGTCAAAGGCAATGTTATCGCTTTTGAGCAAAGCAGAAAGATGGTCTCGATATCCGTTTTGCTTACTCCTGTCGGAGATTTTTCCGTTTTTGAATTCTGCACCTCGGGTAATAGAATCCCCTAAGGGCATAATCTCTAGAACGCCGTTGCTACCTGCAAGTCCGCCCCCCTGATTACCGCCGGATTGCGCTTCAACGAACTGGATGGCGTCGACGCGACCGAGTTCGCCTGCGTTTTCGA
>JBCBIK010000006.1:13606-64609 GCA_038524545.1 Cyanobacteria bacterium J06623_4
TAGCCTTTGGAGAAGTCTGCAGTGTAGTCGCCAGAGAGGCCCATGTCTTCGGCTTCAATGGAGAGCCCTGACATGGTTGGGACGGTGCCGGGTTCTGGGGGCTCGGTTGAGCCGCCCCCCTGATTACCGCCGGACTGCGCTTCAACGAACTGGATGGCGTCGACGCGACCGAGTTCGCCTGCGTTTTCGATGCCGGTGATGCTGAAGGTATCGCCGGCTTTGAGTGAGATGCCAGAGATAGTGCGAGTGGTGAGGTTGCTAGGTTTGGGTAGGCTGGCGCCGCCTGGCAGGTCAGCAGTCCAAGCATCGATTCTGCTGTTGTTTAGGTCGACTTGGTACTGCGCTTTGCCATCGCCTTCGTCGAAGTAGGAGACGATGATGTCGTAGGTGCCATCGGGGCCGTTGAACTTGGCGGCGGCTGTGCCGGTGCTGCTGTCGTCAGTAGTTCCAGGGAGAGTGATGTAGCCTTTGGAGAAGTCTGCAGTGTAGTCGCCAGAGAGGCCCATGTCTTCGGCTTGTATTAGGATATCTTGTGCCATGCTTTGTATTATTTTCCTGCTGGATTCAAAAGGGATGGGTCCCAAAGTCTTTTGGTGCTATGGACGTGGGCTACTCCGTACGTAGTCTCATGTACGTATTTATCTGGAGTCGCATGTCGTCGTAAACACTATTCGCTTGGTGCACTACCTGCATCTTCAACAAGGGTATAGTTACTTACGGGAAAATTACTGACTTGCGACCTACTCTTTATCCATTTTTGCTTTTGGTTCTGGAACTATTAAGTTTTGAATAAAGCCGTGGGTTAGTTTGAATAATGATTTGCGGCTATTGGCACTTACCCCGAGCTTCTGCGTAGTAGCGCACATAGGTATCACGCTACACATACGTAAGCTACTGCCTAGCAAGGCTATGCTCGGCAGGTACACGGGTGTGATAAGACACTTGCTTGGCGCTCGCGGAGCTCATTTGAACGGCCGCAATCAACGTAAAAAGCTACATCTTCTGTTAAAGGACTGGTTCTAAAGTTCTAGTGGCTGTGGATGGCTAACTTGGTAGCCTTGAACGTAGCGAATGTTTTGCTGTTTTGCTAGATTCAGTTGATGTTGATTTTCGATGCCTTTTGCGATTCCTTGGATGCTGTTGTTCTGTAGCAAGTCTTTCAGCTGGAGATAGCGGGTCTTGCCTCCAAGCTTCTTGAGCGCTGTATCTTGCAAAGTTGAAGCGTCTATTTTGATGTAATTGACGGGTAGCTGGTTGATGAGCGCTATCATGTCAGCGCTGGGGAGAAAATCATCAAAGGCAATTTTGCAGCCGATGTCTCGTAGCTGTTGTCTGAGCTGGCGGATGGATGCTGGGTGAGCGATCGCATCGGTAGCTGGAATTTCAAAGCAAAATAGCTGGGGTGGTAGCCTATACTGCGCCAACTTGCTTTTTATGAACGGCAGCAGCGTGCTGTCTTGAACACTCGCCGCAGAAAGGTTGACCGAATACACTGGACTGCTGGTGTCTGCATTGGCTAATGAGGAATTGCACTGCTGATTGTGGTCACTGAGATATTTGAAGAGAGTCCGGACAACATGGCGATCCAGGAGACGCATCAACGCATATCGTTTCGCAGCTGGGAAAAACTGATGGGGACGCGTGTCCTTTCCCTGAGCATCGAGTAGGCGAACGAAGATTTCTTCGAAGACTGGCTTAGCTGCTTGCTGTGAGGTGGCCTCTGACGGGGCTGTCTCTGCCAAGGCAACTCCTGCTACAGGAAGCTGGTCAATGTCAAAAATGCCCTGCCGATATAGTACAAACTGATCTTGCTCGAAGGCGTGTGCCAGCTGCGGTAGCTGCTTAGAATGTCCTGTCTGGCGATCGCGGTAGCTTTGAACGCGATCGCGATAGGCTTTTTTCAGCAGAAAAAGCGGACTGCGCAACGTGCTGGCCAAAAGTTCGCGGTTACAGCTTTCTACTGTGTTGAGCTCTTGCTGTTTGCCGTATCGCATGCGGTGGAGTGCAAGCCTGCGAATGTCATTAGCGATGTAAGCAGGAACAGTCACAGAGCGCTGCCATTTAGGTAGCCCGAGCAGGCGAATGTGATACCGGCTGAGCCCGACGCAGCGGAATAGGGTTACCAGGTAGTCTTTGCGTAGACGGCCATCCGGAATGTCATGATGGACAACCATATTAGGGTTGTACCAAACCTCCCAGCCGGATTTTTGAATATGCAGGATGGCTTCTAGGTCTTCGCTGGCTAAGCCTGCACTTTTTCCTTTGTTGTTTAGAAAGAGCCGCTTAGGCACAGCATTTAGCCAGGCTTGGCGGCGAACGACAAGTCCGGCAGCGGGGGGGAGTATTTTGCTCTTAGGCTGATAAAGGGTGGCTTCTTCTCCCCGTTCGATGATGGCTAGGAAGCATCTGATTTCAGTGAGTTCTTCGGGCAGTTCTGATTCAAATTTGCCATGAATCTGAGAGCCAAAGGCCCCCACTTTTGGATGGGACTGGGCAAATTGGTATGCCTGTGACACCCAGTTGCTGCTGGGGAGGTTGTCATCATCTAAGAAGGCGATCAAATTGCTCTGTGAGCCTTCAACGGCGTATTGTCTCGCAAAAGCAGCGCCTTGTTCAGGCACAAAGCGGTAGACGAGGGGAACATGGCTGGGCCAGTTCGACTGATAGGCAAGGACGACGTCTTTAGTATCGTCGGTACTGCCGTTGTCGCACACCACAACTTCCCATGTGATGTGATCTGTGTGGATCTGTGCTCGAAGATTTTCTAGGAGCGATGGCAATCTTGATGCGCCGTTGTAGGTGGGAATCGCAACGGTAATATCTAGCGCAGCTTCCGGCGGTGTTGCTGCAGTGGCTGGGTTTGTGCCTATCTCCCGCTGGGTCATTGCGACAGAAGTAACTGTTTGATAAGACTTTGACATGACTTATATCGTTCTCCTACCTATTCATTGGAGCATGGAGGGCATGAGTGGATAAAGCCTCTGGCGCATCTTTAAGGCCTCTTTAATGAAACAAGTTTTTGTAGATGTATTTCACAAACTTCTGATAGTTGATGAGAAGTGTGATCGCTAGCGAGATTCAGGGCTAAGTTAAGCCGAGGCGCGATGAACTCGGGACCGAATGAATGCAGGGCTTATTCAAGTTTGTCTCCGCTGATGACAAAGATGGGATCGACTGATTTGAAGACTCGGTGTTTCCCTCGATTTTCTAGATGGTTGACAGCGGGCTGGGTAACCTCAATGTTGCGAATATGTAGCATCGCAAAGGCTTGGGCTGCGGCGTGCAGCGCGTCTAGATGATTGGCCGTGACGACGATACGGCCATTGAGAGGGAGCTTTGCCCATGCAGTTTCCAACGTATTTTTGAGGGGGGCCCCCTCAATCAGGATGCAGTCGGGCTGGGCTTTGATCTGCTCTAGACAAGCGGGGGCACTCCCAGAAATGACGTCAACATTATTGACTTCAAAGTGATCGCAGTTTGTTCTGATTAGCCTGGCTACTTCTTCGTCTCTTTCGACCGCAGTAATTCTTCCCTGGGGGCAGAGCAAGGCGGCTTCAATGGTAATCGTACCCGTGCCCGCACCAATATCCCATAGCTGTGCGTCTGGTTTGAGCCGCAGATAGCCAATGACGAGTAGCCGCACGTCTCGCTTGGTTAGCGGAATTCCAGGTAACTGATGAAATAGCTCGTCGGGAATTCCGGGAGTGGCGTAGGGCCAGAGTGCGGACATATGGACAGTTTGGACGTGAGTTTATATGAATGGTAGCAGAGGGGCAAAGTAGGCTCCTTGCCAGAGAGGCGATGAGCTAATCCTGGTCAATGGTGAGGATGGTATCTAAGCTGGGATCTTGGCATCCGGTGATGATGCCGCCCGCGGCTAGGGTCGTTTTGAGCTGAGCGATCGCAGTAGCAGTAATGGTTTCCCCAGGGAGCAGTAAAGGAATGCCAGGCGGATAGGGGCAGATAGTTTCTGCGCAGATATTGCCGATAGCCTCCGCGCAGGGGACCTGGCGATGGGATGCGAAGAAGGCTTGACGCGGTGTGAAAGGTGAAACGGTAGCAGGCTGATTTGGATGTGATTGAGAGATAGAGCGCGCTGGCCGCTGCTGTTCTATAAAGTTGTAATCTACAAGCTTTTGACTTAACTGCGTAAAGCCGTGGATGAGCTGTGCAATGTCAGCTGCTGTATTGCCAAGGGAGAGGAGGAAGGTGAGTGTGCGCAGCGCGGGTAATTCTGCGGTGACGCCGTATTGGTTGTGTAGCAGCTCGTCTACTTGAAATCCTGTGAGGCCTAGGTTAGAGACCTCGACAGTGAGGCGGGTGCGATCACCTTTAACCATACCCATGTTGTCCTGCTCTGTCGACTCCCAACTAGGTTGTAGGACGTTGATATTTGGGAGCTGCCTGAGTTTGCTTGTCGCCTCATTAGCCAGGCCAATGGTGCTGCCTATGAGGGATTCACCTGCATCTGCCATTTGATGGCGGGCTGCGTCAAGCGAACCGAGCAGGAGGTAGCTCGGGCTAGTAGATTGGGTGAGCTGCAATGTCTGAGATAGGCGCTGTCTATTAATGCGAGGGCCCTGGACGTGGAGCATAGCTGCTTGGGTAAAGGCGCTGAGAACCTTGTGCGTAGACTGAATTGAGATATCTGCGCCAGCGACCAATGCCGAGGGGGGTAAGCCCGAGTGAAAGTGAAAATGAGCGCCGTGAGCTTCATCTACAATCAGTGGGATGTTATGGCGATGGGCAATTTGTGAAATCGCCACGATGTCTGAGCAGACGCCATGGTAAGTGGGTGAAACCAGAAAGATAGCTGCGGATTCAGGATGTGCGATCAGCGCATCGGCAACGCTCTTCGGTGTTACTTCTAAAGGAATATCCCAAGCGTGAGAGTACTGGGGAGTAATGTAAACAGGGGCTGCCCCTGACAGGATAAGCCCTGAGATGACAGAAGTATGGGCATTCCGAGGAATCAGAACTTTTTCGCCTGGCTGACAAGCGCTCATCAGCGCGGCTTCTATCCCGCAGCTAGAGCCGTTGGCTAAGAACCAGGTTTGCTGTGCACCAAAGAGATCGGCGGCTAATCTTTGTGCCTGGGCGATCGCCCCTTCTGGGGCAAATAAGTTGTCGAGTTCTGGGAGTTCGGGTAAATCGGCCTGAAAAGCACGTGCACCAAAGAGCTGACGCTGCATGGATGTCGTGCCCTGCCCTCGTTTATGACCTGGTGTGTGGAAAGCTGCATTTGCACGCCTCGCACATTGAAAGAGTGCTGTAACCAGCGGCGTCTCTGCCTGACTGAGTTCTGCCTGGTGGTGGCTGTCTGGCCTATGCTTGTCCTGATATTTGGGGTTGTCCTGATTAGGTCCAATATCAGATGAAGATATCTGATGTTTGGACGAAGCGTCGGGCTGGTCAGAGAGACGCTCTTCACTCATGAAGACGTTTTTTATCAGACCCTCGAGTAGAAATGACTTTGGCCGGAACGCCTACAGCAACCGAGTAAGGCGGAATGTTTTTGGTGACCACGGCGCCAGCGCCAATGACACTGCCCTTTCCGATGGTCACACCATCGACCACTCTAACGCCACTGCCCAACCAGCAGTCCTCTTCGATAAAGATGCCTTTGAAGCTACTTTTTTGCTCTCTAATTTTGACAAGTGCATCAGAGAATGTGTGGTTGTTGGCATAGATACCACAGTGAGAGGCAATGAGGCAGTCATCTCCAATTACGATTTTGCCACCGGATATACAGGTATAGGGACCGATGTGAGTATGCTTGCCGATTTCAATATTGTCGTAGCTTGCCTTGATATCAACGCCTCTATCTATCATGACGTTCTCTGAGATAAAAATGCTGCTCTTGTGATTAATGCTCCTTAGGCAGACACCTCTTGAGAGCTGAACATAATTATCCAGATGAATTTGCTTGCCACCGATAAAAATGACGCCTGGCTGAATTCTGACTAGTCTGCCCAACTGACCAAAGAGAGGACGATAGACGAGTCGTCTCAGGGACTGGCCAATGCCGAGTGGAAACCATCCAAATGGCGTGAAAATCGCAGCCTCAATGATTCTGACCGCTTTAGAGGTAGCGGCCTGCTGCTTAGAACTTCGAGCAGGTAGATAGGATTGTTCTGAGATCATTAGGGTTACTTTACCAAGAACTATTTGGTAAATCCTCAACGTTGATTGCCTAGTCAGTCCGACCGCACATATCGACCATAAAACTTTCTGGGACGTAAAGACACCTGCCTTTGGCCGATAATGACAATGTGGAACCTACTGAAATCTTGAAATTCTTCGGCCAAAAGTTCTAGATCGCAGTCTTTAGTCACCCTGTTGTGAAAGCTCGTGAAGTTTCGCCAGTTGTAAGAGGTGGTTTTAGTGTACGGACAGCGCAGCTGTATGTAGTGTTCCAAAAAACATGCCGAAGCTACCACTCTGAGTCTATAGGGTTATCTAAGGCGAACTCATGCGGGCTAACACTAGCTTAACGATTCTGCTGATTGCAGTGACCGTGTGCCAGATGACGTGTTTTCCTTGCTCTTTCTCTCATCAACCCTCAGCGAAATTTTTCTGCTGACGCTGGCCTATGAACCTACCTGGTGAACCCATCTATGACGTATACTCCTGTCAAGCAATACACTGCTAATCAGCGTAAAAACCTCTAATAGAGCCAGATAAAGCCAGAGATAAAGGTATGGTCATCGGTGACTAAGTGTACATACCTAAAGGTATTGTAGCCTGCCTGCTCTTTGCCATTGCCAATATTGATAACGAAAAGTTAATGCATGCGCAGGATCTGGTGTGTGATTGGAATAGACCTGTGGTAATACGGCTATCCTACGTGAATTGTAAACGCGAGCCGTATCATCTATCTGGTTGATTGAGACGGGTGGGTTGATTCAGGAGGGGGACTCTAGATGAAGAGCAGTACTGCCTGTTCTATGCATATTCGGTGAGCGCATCGTCACCCTGATATTGCCAAGAGCATCAGGGTTTTTACTGAGGTCGCTAGAACTTTAGGCACTTTATACTTGGCGAAATCACTGAAAGACTCAGTAGCACTGCTGAGGCGGATGCTTTGTGCAGGCGTTCAGTTCCGCCATTTGTGGCTGAGTCTTTGGTGAAAATACTTAATCAGGTTAATCGCTAGTGAAGTAGTGGGCTGGAAGTGCATTGATGAGCGCTCACTACGCGTAGAAAGCTTTTTGTGTAAGGCGAGAATCCATGACGCTGACAACTAAACTGAGCTCTGCAATGGGTGAAAATCTGGGAAGAGGATTTTCTAAATTGCGCTCTGAAATAGGCTACCGGGCGGAGCTAATGAAGTATTTTGGCAAGTTACCAGAGCTCTCGCAGGCAGATAGAAAGCTCTGTGAGACGTTAAAGCGGACGGGAATAGTGATGACTTCCTTGGAAGATTTAGGAATTCCTTCTACCTCGCAGCTAATGGCGGCGACTGAGAAAATGATCCCTCTGCTGCAGCGGACAAATGTAGCAGGAAATCTTTCCAGCAACATGAGGTCGGCGGCGAGTCATTGCCTGTATGGAGATCCGGTTGCGATCGCACAAAAGTTTCCCGCTATTCACCTGTGGGGCTTGCAGGATCGAATTCTAGATATTTTGGAGAACTACTATGGTGCACCGATGTCTTGTATCGGCGTCAATATGCGTAGAGACATTGCCGACGGTCAGCAAAAAGGTACGAAGCTCTGGCACATTGACGGAGAGGATCGCAAAGTTATGAAAGTTGCGGTTTATTTAAACGATGTGGACGATGAAGGCGGTCCGTTTGAGTACATTCCTCTAGAGGATTCTCCATCCTACAGGGACTTTCCAAGTTCTTCTATTTACGATGAGAATATGGAAAAAGTGGTTCCTCGCTCGAAGTGGGTTGCCTGTACAGGTGTGAAAGGGACTGTCATTTTCGCTGACAACGCGAGACTCTTTCACCACGGCAGAACTCCGCTAAGAGACCGCTACACCATTTTCTATGCCTATGCGTATCGTCAGCCTAGGCGACCGGAGGTTTGCAAAAGGTCTTGCTGGCGAAAAGGGGTGCCGTATCTAGCCGATAAGCTCACCCAGCGTCAGAAAGATGCCATCTGGAACTATGAGGGATTGCCAACTATCTCAGGTACTGTGAGCAATAAGGTCTTAGCAGAAATCTGCTCGTGAGTTCGAGACGTCAGGGGCACCCAGAAATTGAAGAGGCGTTGAGGTATTGGCCAAAGCTTTTATCCTTCACCTTCTTTCGTGTTTGGCGTAACTCTTTTGCGCTCGGAGATAACTTTAGCCGGTATGCCGACGGCGATTGAGTAAGGCAAAACGTCTTTGGTGACGACGGCCCCGGCGGTCTTTTTAAGATGGATCGCAGCGCACTTCAATCATCAAGCCGTCTGGGTCATAGAAGTAGATTCCTTTGCCAGTAGGTCGAATAATCGGCCCTTTGAAGTTGATTTTGGCTGCTTTGAGTAGCTGCATTGCTCGTTCCATTTGCTCAGGGGCAATATCAAAGGCTAGGTGGTCGGTGCGGGTGAAGCCTTTGGATGGGTCGCTGTCCGGCGGGGAGAAGGTGGGTTCCCAGAACAGATCGAGGATGGTGCCATCTAGGGTTCTGAAGTTGGTGACTTTGCCGTCGGCTACGAGCTGCACAAGCGTGGCAGGAACTTCTTCGCCCGTGAGCCGATGTAGCCCCAGAACTGTGCCATAGAAATGGCAGGATGCTTCCATGTGGTGGACATTGAGCGCAATGTGGTGCACGGCTCTTAGCATGCCGGGCTGTAGCCCACGGACGGTGACCGGAGGCTGAGGACTATGATTCGATGCGATTGAATCATGAGGCGGCGGTGGCGTCAGGGTGGGGGTGTGGCTACCGCTGGTCGAGCTGTTTTTAATCGGGTTGTGTGGATCCATGTGGCTTGGGGATGACATGAACTGCAGGCCTGGAAAACCGTACGTTTGTGATGTTGACGGCTATCGTCTATGCAAGGGTGTGCGATCGCATTCTTATCGTAGACTTGGTCCGACGATTTCTAACCTAATCATAGTGATACTGAAGAAAGCGGTGGTAATGAAGAAAGCATTCCTGACGAGACATTTGTCACGGCTCCTGTCACGGCTGCGCTATGAGGGAAGTTGATACGTTAAAAGCGATCGCACTCATGACATTTTTCGGGTGAGGGCAGTAGCGCTAGCAGCTTTTTAGTCATAATAAGCAAAAGCTCTGAAACCAGCCCAAAGCCGATATGAGAAGCCTCTTCCTCGACCGTTTGAAAAGTCCTGAGCGCCCGGTGCTCGTTTTCGATGGGGCAATGGGCACTTCCTTGCAGATGCAGGAACTGACGGCGGCGGACTTTGGCGGAGCGGCCTACGAAGGCTGTAATGAGTATTTGGTAGAGACTAAGCCGGAGGCGGTAGATAAGGTGCACCGTGGCTTTTTGGCTGCTGGGGCAGATGTGATAGAGACCGATACCTTTGGCGGGACGTCGCTAGTGCTGGCCGAGTACGATTTGGGCGATCGCGCTTACGAGTTGAATAAAAAAGCAGCTGCGATCGCGCGTAAAGCTGCAGATGATTTTTCGACGTCTGAAAAGCCTCGCTTCGTAGCAGGCTCCATCGGCCCTGGCACGAAGCTGCCAACCCTGGGTCACGTGGATTTTGACACGCTGAGAAGTGCCTACCTAGAGCAGGTCGAGGGTCTGATGGATGGCGGCGTCGACCTGATTTTGATTGAGACGTGTCAGGACGTGCTGCAAATCAAAGCGGCGCTGACCGCCGTCGAGGAGATTTTTGAGAAGAAGGGTAGGCGGCTGCCGCTGATGGTGTCTGTGACGGTGGAGCAGCAGGGCACGATGCTGGTGGGTTCTGAAATAGGCGCGGCGCTGACCATTCTGGAGCCCTATCCTATCGACATCATGGGCTTAAACTGTGCAACCGGCCCTACCGAAATGAAGGAGCACATTAAGTATCTGTCTGAGAATTCTCCTTTTATTGTCTCTTGCATTCCAAATGCGGGACTACCCGAGAACGTTGGCGGGCAGGCGCACTACCGGCTGACGCCAACTGAGCTACGGATGCAGCTGATGCACTTTGTGGAAGATTTGGGTGTGCAGATTATTGGTGGCTGCTGTGGGACGCGGGCAGAGCATATCGCGCAGCTGCATGAGCTATCTGAAGATTTGACACCGAAGGTGCGGGTTGTGGGCGATCGCCAGCAGCTTCCTCCCTATGGAGAGCTGCCTTACACGCCTTCAGCTGCCTCTATTTACAGTCCGCAGCCCTATGAACAAGACAATTCCTTCCTCATCGTGGGTGAGCGTCTGAACGCTAGCGGCTCTAAAAAGTGCCGTGAAATGCTCAACGCCGAAGATTGGGATGGTTTGGTTGCTTTGGCTAAAAATCAGGTCAAAGAAGGTGCGCACGTGCTGGATGTGAATGTTGACTATGTCGGCAGAGACGGCGTGCGTGACATGAAAGAGCTGGTGTCTCGCTTGGTGACCAATATTACGCTGCCGCTGATGCTGGACTCCACTGAGTGGGAAAAGATGGAAGCGGGGCTCAAGGTGGCAGGCGGCAAGTGCATTCTGAACTCCACCAACTATGAGGACGGCGATGAGCGCTTCTTTAAGGTGCTGGAAATCGCCAAGCGCTATGGCGCAGGCGTTGTGATTGGCACCATTGATGAAGATGGCATGGCCCGTACCGCTCAGAAAAAGTTTGAGATTGCTCAGCGTGCCTACCGCGATGCGGTGGAATATGGCTTTCCGCCCTATGAGCTATTTTTTGACACGCTGGTGCTGCCCATTTCGACGGGGATTGAGGAAGACCGAGTTAATGCCAAGGAAACCATCGAAGCGATCAAGCTGATTCGCGAGAATCTGCCGGGTTGCCACATTATGCTGGGCGTTTCCAATGCGTCGTTTGGCCTCAATCCAGCGGCTCGTGTGGTGCTGAACTCGATGTTTTTGAGTGAGGCGATGTCTGTGGGGATGGATGGTGCGATCGTCAGCGCTAGTAAGATTTTGCCATTGGCCAAGATTGAGCCCGACCATCAGAAGGTGTGCTTGGACTTGATTTATGACCGCCGTGAATTTGATGGGGATGTATGCACCTACGATCCGCTTGGGGAACTGACGACCCTGTTTGCAGGCAAAAGCTCCAAGCAACTGCGGACTACCTTAGATGAAGATCTGCCGCTAGAAGAAAGGCTCAAGCGCCATATTATTGACGGTGAGCGGATTGGCTTAGAAGACCAGCTGGCGAAGGCCCTAGAGCAGTATCCGCCGCTAGACATTGTCAATACCTTTTTGCTCGATGGCATGAAAGTGGTAGGTGAGCTGTTTGGTTCGGGTCAGATGCAGCTGCCTTTTGTGCTGCAGTCGGCGCAGACGATGAAAGCTGCTGTCGCTTACTTAGAGCCCTATATGGATAAGGAAGATGCGGACACGGGCGGCAAAGGGACGGTAGTGATCGCAACGGTGAAGGGCGATGTGCACGACATTGGCAAAAATCTGGTGGATATTATTTTGTCGAATAACGGCTACAAGGTAGTGAATATCGGCATTAAGCAGCCCGTGGACAATATTATTTCTGCTTTTGAAGAGCACAAGGCGGACTGTATTGCGATGAGTGGCTTGCTGGTAAAGTCGACCGCCTTTATGAAAGAGAACCTCAAGACCTTTAATGAGCACGGTATTGATGTGCCGGTGATTTTGGGAGGGGCAGCGCTGACGCCGAAATTTGTCAATGAGGACTGTCAGAACGCTTACAACGGGCAGGTGATTTACGGTAAGGATGCATTTGCTGACCTGCACTTTATGGATGCGCTGATGCCTGCGAAAAAGGCTCAGCAGTGGGAAAATCAGCGGGGCTTTGCAGACGACCACCCAATGAGCGCGAAGGTGAAGGCAGCTAAGGTGGCGGCCAAGAAGCTCTCGGAGGAGGTGGCTGATGTGGCTGAAGCTGATGAACCCAGCGTGGTCGATACGCGCCGCTCTGACGATGTGGCAGTGGATATTGATAGGCCGAAGCCTCCTTTCTGGGGGCCAAAGATGCTGGGCCCCGATGATATTCCGCTGGTAGACCTGTTTGACTATTTGGACATGCAAGCGCTGGTGGCCGGGCAGTGGCAGTTTCGTAAGCCGAAGGGGCAGTCGCGGGAAGAATACGATGCCTTTTTGGCGGAGAAGGTGCAGCCGATTTTGGCGACGTGGAAGCAGCGGGTGGTGGATGAAAAGCTGCTAGAGCCAAAGCTGATGTATGGCTATTTCCCTTGCTTGGCTGAGGGTAATACGCTCTACATTTACGACTGGAAGGCGGTGCAGAGTGGTGGAACGGGTGACTTTCCTGGTGAGCCGGTGACCTCGTTTGAATTTCCTCGTCAGCGTTCGATGAGGCGGCTGTGTATTGCGGACTTTTTCTTGCCGAAGGATAGGGCTAAGCCGGGCGAATATGATGTGTTTCCGATGCAGGCGGTGACCATGGGCGATATTGCCACTGAGTATGCAGCCAAGCTATTTGCGGCGGATGATTATACAAACTATCTGTACTATCACGGCCTGGCGGTGCAGATGGCGGAAGCGCTGGCTGAATGGGCGCATCAAAAGATTCGGATTGAGCTGGGTTATAGCGCTCAGGAGCCGACGGGTATCCGCAATATTTTGGCGCAGCGGTATCAGGGGTCGCGCTATAGCTTTGGCTATCCGGCTTGCCCAAATATGCAGGATCAGCCAAAGCAGCTCGATTTGCTAGAGGTCGAGAAGATTGGCATGCATATGGATGAGAGCGAGCAGCTGTATCCGGAGCAGTCGACGACGGCGATTATGGCGTATCACGGAGCGGCGAAGTACTTTAGTGCTTGAGATAGTGCCTGAGATTACCAGCCGGATTCGGATTTCGTCAGCACGTATTGAGCGATCGCACTAACGTCATCTGGACTCAGCCGGTCAGCGTAGGCTGGCATAGCGCCTTTGCCTTCGTTGATGAGGGTTGCGATCGCCTCTACATTGTCATAACCATTTCTTTCCATTGCTCTGCGCTTGAGGTTTTTCCCGCGGCGGATAATGTTGCTGCCATTGGCATGGCAGGCCGCGCAGTTGAGCGCGAAGAGTGTTTCGGCGGATGGTTCTGTGGGCGTTTCTGTGGGCGTTTCTGCGGTGGAATGGGAGGAAGCTACTGCTGAAGACGGCATAGGTATGGGCGATGCTGCTAGGCAATCGGCCGTGAATCCCGATATCGGGAGCGATAGGAAACACCAGAAGATGAAGGCGCAGACGGTGGTCTGCAGCCACCACCGCCAGCTTTTTATAGTGTGCATATATTTCTATTTTCAGAGCAGGTCTTGCCAGGCTACTCTTTTCTAACTGTAGCCAGCGTTTTGGCGATGCCTTGAGGAAAGGCGATGTCTTCACCATGGTGACGGCAATCAGCTGTGCTGAATTTACTATCAGAAAGATTTAATATTTGTTTTAGAATTTACGACCAGACCTCCCCTCGTGTGATAGCTTGGTACCTATGATAAGCAGTGTTTAGAAATGTGAAGAACTGTAAACAAGGTGCCTCAACCTTTGGTCGGCATATCTTGTTTAGAGGTGTAAGCCTTTCTAGCTCTAGTCAATACCAAAAACTTTAAAATTTTATCCGCTAAGTGGGATGGCCACTGGTGGATTTAACATTACCACCCATCTAAGAAATTCTTTTGTCTGCACAGTTTCTCCTTGGCGTGTTCGTTCCTGCTGAGTCTTTGGCTGAGCCCTTGCACCAGCTGCTGGCCCAGAAGAATTTTGTGGTGAGCTGGAGTCAGTCGGCGACAGAGTTCGTGGATTGGGTCGTGACCAATCGCCACCGGGTTGACTGCCTAATTGTGCAGTCTTCGGAGGAGGCGATACGGGCACTGTCAGACCTGAAGCGGCGGGATATTCTTTTGCCCACGCTGGCAGTATTGCCGGTCGATAGTGAGGATTTCGAATCGGTCACTGCGGCTACCTATCACGGCGCGGTGACGTCTGTCGGAATCAATGATTTGGACGGTGTTAATGACGCTATTCGCCGGACGATGGATCATTACTTGCAGCTGCCTGCTGAAGAGGCTGTCGAAGATGCGATCGCAGCTGACAGCGGCGATGAGGAGCTAGACAAGCGGCTGTTTCTCCTGAGCTTGCAGCAACAGCGACTCACTGAAAAGCTGCAGGAGCGCTTGGGCTACCTAGGGGTGTACTACAAGCGCAATCGGCAGAATTTTTTGCGCCATATGAGCGTCAAAGAGCGCGATGAGTTCTTAGACAAGCTGCGGCAAGATTATCGGCATATTATTTTGAATTATTTTTCAAATGACAAGTCCATAAATCAGAAGATTGATGACTTCGTCAATGTTGCCTTTTTTGCAGATATGTCTGTTCCTCAGATTGTTGAGATTCATATGGAACTAATTGATGATTTTTCTAAGCAGCTGCAGTTAGAAGGGCGCAGCGATGAGATTTTGGCCGACTATCGTCTGACGCTGATAGATGTTATCGCCCATTTGTGCGAGATGTATCGTCGCTCTATTCCCCGTGATGATTAGTTAGTTTCCTTCTGTCTAGCCTCCTCCTTTGTATTCCTATGAGTGCCTCAAAGAAGACTTACATCCTGAAGCTATATGTCGCTGGCAACACCCCAAGCTCTACTCGGGCTTTGAACACGCTAAATACAATTCTGGAAGAGGAGTTTCAGGGAGTGTATGCGCTAAAAGTGATTGACGTGCTGAAAAATCCTCAGCTGGCAGAAGAAGACAAGATTTTGGCAACCCCTACACTCGCCAAAATCCTACCGCCACCGGTGCGCAAAATTATCGGCGACCTGTCAGACCGTGAAAAGGTTCTGATTGGGCTCGATCTTCTCTATGATGAACTAAGTGAAGGTGGGCCTTTTGAATGACCAATCAGGTCTAGCAGACAGATTTCAGAGGGTTTTCGCTGCCTTAGAAAGTTTCTTTAGAGAATAGTTTGTTGGTCTCCTGCGGGAGCGAGTTTTAATAAATTAGTTATGAGCAAATCATCGTCTTCCCTTGAAAGCCAGGCGAAAACCCGTTCCAAAGGCGTGCAAAAAATCCGCACCATGATTGAAGGGTTTGACGACATCAGCCACGGAGGGCTTCCTGTGGGACGATCTACCCTTGTGAGTGGAACCTCTGGTACCGGTAAAACCCTACTGGCCGTGCAGTTTTTGTACCACGGCGTCACCTATTTCGATGAGCCCGGCGTATTTGTAACCTTCGAAGAATCACCGGCAGACATCATCACAAACGCCTACAGCTTTGGCTGGGATCTCAAAGCACTTATTGACAGTGGCAAGCTCTTCATTTTGGATGCCTGCCCCGATCCCGAAGGTCAAGAAGTGGTTGGTAGCTTTGACCTTTCTGCCCTTATTGAGCGCATCCAGTACGCCATTCGCAAGTACAAGGCGAAGCGCGTTTCGATCGATTCTGTTACAGCGGTTTTCCATCAGTACGATGCGGCTGAGGTGGTGCGCCGAGAAATTTTCCGGCTGCTGGCCCGGCTTAAGCAGATGGGCTCGACCACGCTGATGACTACTGAGCGGGTAGAAGAGTACGGCCCGGTTGCCCGCTTTGGCGTAGAAGAATTTGTCTCTGACAATGTAGTGATTGTTCGCAATGTCTTGGAGGGTGAGCGGAGACGCCGCACGGTCGAGATATTGAAGCTGCGAGGAACGACTCACATGAAAGGTGAGTATCCTTTTACCATTACCAATCATGGTGTGAGTATCTTCCCGCTAGGAGCGATGCGCCTAACCCAGCGCTCTTCGAATGTGCGGGTGTCTTCGGGTGTGCCTGTGCTCGATAAGATGTGCGGCGGTGGATTTTTCAAAGACTCGATCATTTTGGCGACGGGGGCGACAGGTACGGGCAAGACCCTACTCGTGAGCAATTTTTTGGCGAATGCCTGCGAGAATGGCGAGCGCTCCATCTTGTTTGCCTACGAAGAGTCTCGCTCTCAGCTGTCTCGCAATGCCTCTTCGTGGGGCATTGACTTCGAAGAGCTAGAGCAAAAAGGACTGCTAAAAATTATCTGCGCCTATCCTGAGTCGGCAGGTTTGGAAGACCATTTGCAAATTATCAAGTCGCAAATCGCTGAGTTTAAGCCTTCTCGCATTGCGATTGACTCTTTGTCGGCGTTGGACCGCGGCGTGAGTAACAATGCTTTTCGACAGTTTGTGATTGGGGTGACTGGCTTTGCGAAACAAGAGGAGATAACGGGTTTTTTCACAAATACGACTGAGCAGTTTATGGGGTCGCACTCGATTACGGACTCCCATATCTCAACGATTACTGACACGATTTTGATGCTGCAGTATGTGGAGATTCGCGGCGAAATGTCGCGGGCTATCAACGTCTTCAAAATGAGAGGCTCTTGGCACGATAAAGCCATCCGAGAGTACACCATTGATGCGGGCGGACCCCAGATTCAAGAATCGTTCCGCAATCTGGAAGGCATTATTAGTGGTTCGCCTAGACGAGTGATGTCCAGCGAAAAGACAGAGCTTTCTCGTATCGTTAAAGGCGTTCGGGGTGATGAGGAAAGCTAGCCTGAGCGCTTCAAGCTTTTTAGAGGTTGATGCCTGCTGCGCGTAGGATGGCGGCAGGTGAGCTGTCTGGTAAACGAACATGGAGGGATTCGAACCCCCGACCCTCAGAACCGGAATCTGATGCTCTATCCAACTGAGCTACATGTCCTTGATGTGACTGAATTCTATCACTTCCTTTTGACAACGGGGCAAGTAGTTACTGACTGTTACCGGTGATACGTTTTGGTATGGCTGAGTGATTTAATGAAAGGCACACTTTCACAGGACGTGCCCTGAGCGGCAACGTTGGATAAGGGCTATGAAACGTAGACGAATTTTGGGATACAGCGCAAGCGCTGTGGGTGGTTCGGTGCTGGCTGCCTGTGCGCCCCAACAAGGTGGCGGTGCGGTGAGTGGCGATTTGCCTAGGGTGCAGTGGAAGATGGCGACAAGCTGGCCCCAGTCTTTGGATACGATTTACGGCGGTGCGCAGACGATTAGCGATCGCGTTTCTGCCCTTACCGATGGCCGCTTTACCATTGAACCCTACGCCGCTGGTGAAATTGTTCCTGGTTTGCAGGTGCTAGATGCGGTTCAAGAAGGCACTGTAGAATGCGGCCACAGCGCCAGCTACTACTACGTGGGTAAAAACGAAGCGCTTGCTTTTGGCACCACGGTCCCGTTTGGGTTAAACGCTCAGCAGCAAAACGCCTGGTTTTACCATGGTGGCGGTTTGGAGGTGATGCACAAGCTGTATGCAGACTTTGGCGTCATTAGCTTCCCGGCTGGCAACACTGGGGTGCAGATGGGTGGCTGGTTTAAGAACAATATTCAGACCTTGAGCGACCTGAACGGGTTGAAAATGCGCATTCCTGGTCTTGGCGGCAAGGTGATGGCTGAGCTGGGCGTGAATGTACAGGTGTTGCCTGGCGGCGAAATTTTCTTGGCGCTTGATCGCGGGGCAATCGATGCAGCTGAATTTGTGGGTCCTTACGATGATGAGAAATTGGGATTGCAGAATGCAGCCAAATATTACTACTATCCGGGCTGGTGGGAGCCGGGTGCGACTCTAGATGCCACTGTGAATCTGGCTGCTTGGAACAGCTTGCCAGCGGAATATCAGGAAGTATTTAAGACGGCGACATACGAATCGAATATCAATATGTTGGCGAAGTACGATGCGCTAAACGGAGCGGCTTTGCAGAGTTTGGTTGATCAGGGCACTGAGCTAACGCCCTATAGTGAAGAGATTTTGACAGCGGCCAATGAAGCGACGACTGCCTTGTTAGAAGAGAGTGCAAGCGCAGACGCTACTTTCAAGGAAGTGTATGAGAGCTGGAAGCAGTTCCGAGATGCGATTCAGGGCTGGAATAAAGTCAATGAGCTGGGGTTTGCGCAGTTTGCCAACAAGTGATGACGATTGGCTTTGTCCTGCACTAGCTAGCGCTGGGCGGCAAGATTGTTGGGATAGAAACTGTTAGCTCTAGAAACGCTGAAGGTGAAGCTACTTGGTCTTCTTTTAGAATGAGGCGGCGGCTGTACCCCTGCGGTGTGGGCTGCTGGTAGATGTGCAGCTGTCGGTTTGGTAGGTCTAAAACCCAATATTCTGAAATGCCTGCTTGAGCATATGCTTTGTCTTTAATGTTGCAGTCTTTGTGGAGAGTGGTGTCTGCGATTTCTACAATGAGGCGAACGTCTTGACTGTTAGGATGGCGGTCGGCGTAGGTGAGGATGTTTCCATCGACAATGGCTAAATCAGGTTCTGGTTCTGATAGGTCATCAAGCTGGATGGGATGCTGGGTGCGGACGAAGTAGGGCTTGTCTCGCAAAAAAACGTCGAGCTGCAGGGCTAAGAGCTGTAGGGCAATGACGTGGGATGTACCTTGCGCGGCCATGAGGATAATTTGCCCGGCGATGAGTTCTGTGCGTTCATCTGGATCAAGCAGGCCCACTTCACTGAGCTTGTGATATTCTTCGACACTCCAGTGCTTAACGTTTTGGAAGGTTGCTCGTGTTGTGGGTGGTGAGCTGCTAAGTGCTGTCATGTGACTTCAGCCGACGGATGTCTTCTACAGATCGATTGTAATAGATGTCAGATGGATATCTGCAATGGACTACAGGTAGAAGTCGTCGGCTGTAACCGGCTCATCAGCGAAGCTGTTTGTTGCTTCGTTGATTGGCATGTTTGTTTCGTCGTCGCTCAATCCGAGCAGCTGCAGAATGTTGTTGCCGCTGTCGGTTTCGGTGAGGACGCCTGCTTGCAAGTCGTCCCAAATGGGAGTGACGGAGAGGAGGAGCTTGCGGCCTTTAGCTGTGACGCTGAGTAATTGGGTGCGGCTGTCTTTTCCGGGAACGGCTTTGATCCAGTCTTTTCGTATCATGCGGTCTACGGTGCGGCTGACGGTGGATTTTTCCATGCCGAGCGATTGGCCTAGCTGACCGGGGCGAATCTGATTTTCGCTGATGACGACGGCTAAGATATTGAGCTGGTTGACGGTGAGACCGTAGGGGCGGAGAGCTTCGTCGTAGAGGCGGGTGATGGTGCGGTTTACCTGACGGAGGCGGCGCGCGACGCACTGCTGAGACATTTGCTGGGCGATGTCTCTGGCGGTTTCTCTGGTCGTTTCGTTGGCCGTTTCGTTGGCGGTAGCTTGAGAAGTGCGTGCGGTGAAAACCATGGCGATACTCCCGACGGCGCAGTCTGTGAAAGTCAATAGTTACAGCCGTTTTGAGCTGTGCGGTTGAATATACAACTTAAGTGGATATTTCGCCAACATTACAAAAATAAGAATGTGTTTGCATAAGTTAATATAACGAAGGCGACGGTTTGCAAGTGGGTACGGTGGTTGGAGAACATTATTTGGATTAGTGGCATTATTGGCCTGTCTGCGGCGGTGCAAAGTGTGGCTGGGTTTGGGTTTGCGCTGGTGGCGATCGCACTCCTCCCGTTTTTCCTAGACCTGTCGCTGGCGATCCCTCTCGTGCTGATGATGAGCTTGCTTAGCAATATCAGCCTGTTGATTTACTACCGAGATAGCTTTCAGTGGCGAGCGATCGCACCACTCGTTTTTTCTGCGCTGGTGGGTATTCCGCTGGGTTTGGTGGGACTGCACTATGTGCCCGAGGCGATCGCTCGGAAAGTGCTGGGCAGCTTTGTGGTGCTGTATGTGACTTACGACATTTTGCGGCTGGTGACGCCTCTTTTTGCGCTGTCAGCGCTGGAGTCGCCGAGGTGGGCGTACTTGTTTGGTACGGTGTCTGGGTTTTTGACCGGTGCCTTTACTACCGGTGGGCCGCCGCTGGTGATGTATGCCAATGCTAAGGAATGGAGCCCGGCGGAATTTAAGGGCAATTTGCCGGGGGTGTATGTGGTGGCGCTAACGTTTGCGCTGACTGGGCACTACGTCGAGGGGCATTTGACGGCTGAGCTGTGGCAGCTGGCGCTGTGGTGCATTCCGATGTTTGCGGTGGGACTGTCCGCTGGCATCTTTCTGTCGAAATGGATAGATGCTGGGAGCTTTAAGCGGATTGTGCTGTCTTTGCTCTGTGTGATTGGGCTGAAGCTGATTTGGTAACTGTGCTGGCTTGGCACAGTTGAGTGAAAGGGGGCTTATTAGGTTGGTTGCAGCATGGTTGGGATGTGGCTACTGACTCACGGAGGGGAGCCATTTTACCAGCTGTGGGAAGGCGATGATGGCGACTAGCACTAGCAGCTGCAGGGCAATGAAGGGAATCACGCCGCGATAGATATTGCCCGTGGCGATTTCTTTTGGGGCGACGCCGCGCAAGTAAAAGAGGGCAAAGCCAAAGGGCGGTGTGAGGAAGGAGGTTTGCATGTTGGCGCCGATGATGACGCCGTACCAAACTAGATCGATGCCAAGCTGCTGGGCAATCGGTGCAAACAGCGGTACGACGATGAAGGCGATTTCAAAAAAGTCGATAAAAAAGCCCAGCAGGAAGATGGTGACCATGCTGACGATGAGGAAGCCCGTTTCGCCGCCGGGGAGATTGGTAAGGGCGTTGAAAATGAAGCGATCGCCCCGCAATCCTCTAAAGACTAGGCTGAAGGCGGTGGAGCCGAGGAGAATGAAAATCACCATGCTGGAGGTTCGGAGGGTGCGATCACACACTTCTCTCAGGCCGCTAATTTTGAGCTGACCTTTTAGCGCGGCCAGTACGATGGCCCCTAGGCACCCAAGCGCACCGGCTTCTGTGGGGGTGGCGACGCCAAAAAAGATGCTGCCGAGCACCAGTAAGATCAGCACGAGGGGCGGCACCATCACTTTGATGATTTTGGTGGCTAGGGCGCGGCCGCGAATATTGATGAGTTCGGCGGGAAGGGCGGGGGCTAGGTCGGGCCGGAGAAGTGCGATCGCTAGCACATGCACCACAAAGGCAACTGCCATCATCAGCCCAGGAATCACCGAGCCCAAGAATAAATCACCCACAGAAATACCCAGCTGATCGGCAAGGACAACTAACACAATGCTAGGAGGAATGATCTGCCCGAGCGTGCCAGAAGCTGCAATCACCCCGCTGGCCAAATCTTTGTTGTATCCGTGGCGTAGCATGGTGGGAAGTGAAATTAGCCCCATCGTGACAACAGTCGCGGCGACAACGCCCGTTGTGGCTGCTAGCAGCGCACCAACAACAACAACGGCTACTGCCAATCCGCCTCGAATACGGCCAAATAAGCTGCCCATGGTTTCGAGCAGATCTTCTGCAATGCCAGATTTTTCTAGCATTGCGCCCATAAAAATAAAGTAGGGAATGGCCAGCAGCGTGAAGTTGTTCATGATGCCGAAAATTCTCTGGGGCATGGCCGTGAGAAACACCGGATCGAACACGCCGAAGGCAATGCCAACCAGCCCAAAAAGAATCGCCACGCCGCCAAGAGAAAAGGCTACCGGGTAGCCCAAAGACAGCAAAACAAGCGCCCCCACAAACATAGCGGGTCCAAACAAATCGACCATTATGCGTTTTCCTCTGGGGGTAGGTGACCTGTGAACGTGGCCCAATGCCTAATCGCGTCGGAGATGCCCTGCAAAATTAGCAGGCCAAAGCTGACGAGAATCATGGTTTTGATGGGGTAGCGGATAAGACCGCCAGGGTCGGGAGAGGTTTCGCGGACGGCCCAGGAGCGGACCACTGCCCCCCAAGAAAACCAGATGACCAGTGTAGAAAAAGGCAGGAGAAAGAACAAAGTGCCGATCAGGTCTGCGAGGGCTTTGCGGCGACGGCTGAGGCGAGCATAAAAGACATCGACGCGGACATGCTCATTTTTTTGAAGGGTGTAGGCTGCGCCGAGGAGAAAGACTAGATCGAAAAGGTACCACTGGGTTTCGATCAGGGCGTTGGAGCTGAGATTTTGGCCGATGGCGTTGCCGATATAGCGGCCTAAGACGTTCCAGACGCCGACGCCAATCATAATGAGGACGAGCCAGTAGGCGAATTTGCCAATGGCATTGGTGAAGCGGTCGATTTTGCGGGCGACCTGAAGGAGTGACTGCACAGCGCTTGACCCAAGTGGTATCACGGACTACATGGGGTATCTTACCGTGTGGTACGAACCGTCAGGGCTGGTCCTTACATGGGTTAAAACGAGGCCTGAGAGGTGAAATGCGATGCTGCAAACAGTAAAGGGAATTTATCGTAACGGTAAGGTAGAGCTGCTAGAGTCGCCTGAGGACGTTGCAGAAGGTGAGGTTTTGGTGACCTTTCTGCGGTTCGATGCCGGACAAACACTGTCCGATACAAGCTCTACATATCATGAGCGAGCTGACCGGCAGTTTGCCGATGAAGACCGCGCTACTATGATTTCCTTTGGCATGTTTGCGAATGACCATGAAGCATCGTCTGAGATAGATTTTAAATGTGCAGAGTTCCATGGCGACCCTGATGATGGTCTAGATTGGTCATAGATATTGAAGTACGTTGTTGATACGCATGCTCTTCTTTGGTTCTTGCTTGGACGCTCTCGGTTAGGACGAAACGCTAGGGCTGTGTTTGATAAGCCGAGTAGTGAGCTTGTTTTACCGGCTACCGCTCTAGCAGAGGCGACTTGGATTGTCAGTCGCGGGAAAGTATCTACTTTGTCTGCAGTCTCAGTGTTGAAGGCTATCAACAAGGATAAAAGAATTACGATTTATCCGTTGGACCAGTCGGTGGTAGAACAAACAATAACGTTGACTAACATCAATTACGTTATAGAAAAGATGGCGAAGCAAGGCATACACCTACTGTCTTAAGGCCTTTCCTTAATCTGCTTAGGTCTCTGTAAGTGCTCTACCACGGACAGAAGCATTCTAGTCATATTTAGGAATTGCTAATCCACCAACTGGACTTTATTAGTCGCACTTGGGAAGCATTCAGTCAGCAATTGGACTTTATCAGTCGCACTCGGGAATCGTGCAGTCAGCAACTGGACTTGATTGGTCGCATTTGGGAATCGTTCAGTCACCAACGGGACTTTATCAGTTACGCCCAGCATCAATTCCGCTGCGTGAATGCGGCTCTAAAGTCTTCGATGCTGGTCTCTATCTCGATGACTTCATCTGCTCGCTCTTGTACAGTGGTAAATTTGAACTCTACCGCTTCTGCAACGGGTGAGATGGTGGCGAGGTTAGCGATTGAGATAGCAAAGGCAGTGAATGCGCGAAGTTTGATGTGTTTCATGGCTTGATTTCTAGAAAGGTAACGTAGCTTGACTTCATGGCTTCTAGAATGCCAGCAGGTATTGGCCTAGGCGTGAGACCTGTATAAACACTAGATGAGATATCTGGAGGGTTTTTATGAGTCGCTATTCGGTAGCTCTCAGGGATTTCTTATGTCTTGTTTTTCAGGTTGAGACAAGAAGGTGACAACTTCTTGATAAAACGCTGAGCCCTGACCCTGGCTGCAGGCTGCTGTCGCAGCAACAGAAAGTGTTTCTATGAGTGAACTACGCGCTGCTTGTAGGATTAGCGTGAGTAAGGGAAGCGCAAATAAATAATGTCCCCGCTCTCAGCATTACTGCCGCCCTCACCCTAAATCCCTCTCCCTGAGGGAGAGGGACTTTGAATCCGATCCCCTCTCCCTCAGGGAGAGGGCTAGGGTGAGGGGACCAGGATGTTATTTGCTGGCAGATCCCTAAGTCAGTGAGCGGCTGTTGTTCTTTTTGACTGCCTTCTTTTTGATTGTGTTCTTGTTGGGCTAAAACGAGTGCCTGAATATATGCCTCGCGTTGCTGATGAGAAATGCTCACGATTGGGAACCCCGCTCTTAGCAACAGCAAATTCATCAGCAGTCGCCCAGTGCGACCATTGTCATCTGCAAATGGATGAATGGAGACAAAGCGGTAGTGTGCTTCGCAGGCATAGTTGAGTGGATGACTGTTTGCTAGGGTGGTGGATAGCCAGTGGATAAAGTCGTCCATGAGTTCATTGAGCAAATAGTGAGGTGGGTACACATGCTCTGTACCGGCTGCTTTGACATCGATTTGCCGATACTGATGGTGATGCCCTTAGAAAGAACGAGAGCGGTTTCGCTTTGGGTCAGCGTATTGCCTTCAATCGCGTTCGACTGATAGGTAAAGCGGACGTCGTAACGCTTTTTGAGTTCTGAAAGTATGGGCTGCTGTAAAGGGCGGAAGCTGTCTAACCAGGTCTTGAGCTGGTCGATTTGCGCAAGCTGGTCAGAAAGTTCTGGGCTGATATCCTGAGGCTGCATCTGAGAGAGTACAGACTCTACGCGCAAATCTGGATTTGCGGCTAGCAGCGATAGGAAGGCATCGCGGGGTTCTGCAGGCATGTTTCTACATTTCGTTGATAAAATATTTTATTATGTCCATTGGAGATGTCTAAAAAGTGAGCTATTTACAGCAAACTATCCATGCCATTATTCGCACAGGTGAGGAAAGTGGCTATGTTGCAGAATGTGTGGAGATAGCTGTCGTTACTCAGGGTAAAACTTTAGATGAGGTCTCTCAAAACTTGTCTGAGGCTGTGAGCTTACATCTAGAAGATGAGGACCCCTCTGATTTTGGTTTAGTCTCGAAACCATACTTAGCAATTACCTTTGAGCTGCAGCCAGAGTATGCCTAGATTAAAGCGCTTATCCGGTGCAGAGGCTATCAAAATATTGAAGGGCTTCGGTTTCGAAATACACAGCCAGCGAGGTAGCCACATTAAATTGCGTCGAACAACTGATGTAGGAAAAGAGACTCTAACGATTCCAAATCATAAGCAGATAGATACGGGAACTCTCAGAGCGATCATGAGACAAGCGGCTATATACATTCCCATATCAGAGCTAGCTCCACACTTCTATGACGATTAAACATTACGATTGAATGAGAGATAGCAGTTCGTCGGTGGAGACTTTGCTGCTGATGTCGGCTCCGGTGAGAAGGCTATCGGCGAGGTCTCGTTTGGCTTTGTGGAGAGAGACGATTTTGTCTTCGATGGTGCCCTGGGTGACGAGGCGGTAAATGGTAACGGGGCGTTGCTGGCCGATGCGGTGGGCTCTGTCGCTGGCTTGGTCTTCTACGGCTGGGTTCCACCAGGGGTCCATGTGCAGTACGTAGTCTGCGGCGGTGAGGTTTAGCCCTGAGCCGCCTGCTTTTAGGCTGATGAGGAAGACGTCGCCCTCCCCGTTTTGGAAGGCATCTACGCTGGCTTTTCTCTTTTTACTAGGTGTGCTGCCATCGAGATACTGATACGCGATTTGTTGTTCGTCTAGGTGGGCTTTTAATAGTTTGAGATGATCGACAAACTGGCTGAAGACTAAGGCTTTGTGGCCATTATCCAACAGTTCTTCGATGAGTTCTGAAAACCGCGCTAGCTTGGTGCTAGGAATGGCTAGCTCGGGCTTTACGAGCGAGGGATTGCAGCAGGCGCGGCGGAGCTTCATGATTTCGGCGAGGACCTGCAGGTGCTTTTGCCCGGCCTGAATATCTTTTTTGCCTTTGAGCTTTTCGACGGCCTCTCGCCGGAGGGCTTCGTAAAAGGCAGCTTCTTCGTCGCTGGGTTCTACAGCAAGGGTGATTTCGGTGCGGGAGGGGAGTTCTTGCAGGACCTGATCTTTGGTGCGGCGCAGAATAAAGGGGCGAATGAGGCGGCGGAGGGCTTCTTTGGCCGGTTCGCTGGCGGCTTTGTCAGGGTCGCGTTCGATGGGGTTGGCAAATTTTTGCTTGAAGCTGTCGAGGGAGCCGAGCAGGCCGGGGTTAATGAAGCGAAAGAGGTTCCACAGCTCGCCGAGGTGGTTTTCGATGGGGGTGCCGGTCATGATGATTTTGAAGGTGCCTTGGAGTGCCATGACGGCTTGCGATCGCTTCGTAGCATGGTTCTTTATCGCCTGCGCTTCATCGAGCACAATGGTCTCCCAAGTCACGCCAGCCAGTATCTCTGCCACCTCTTCTTGCTGCACGAGGCCATAGCTGCACACCAGCAAATCGTTTGCCCCAAGCTCGTCTAAAAGCATCTGGCGATTGTCTCGGCTGCCCTCACCGAGCCGCTGTATCCGCAGGCTCGGTGCAAACCTTTCGGCCTCACTCTGCCAGTTCGTACAGACCGAAGTGGGTGCAATCACCAGCGCGGGCCCATCCGCTGCTCGGCTGAGCATCACCGCGAGTCCCTGCAGCGTTTTCCCGAGGCCCATGTCGTCTGCTAGGCAGGCTCCTACCCCCCAGTTAGCCAGCCGCGAGAGCCACACAAAGCCTTCTGTTTGATAGTCTCGCAGTGTGGCCTGCAGCGTGTTGGGCACCTGTGGCTCAATTTTTTGTGCTTTTTTGATTTTCTGAAGATGCGCTTTCCAGGCTTTATCTACCTTGACTTGCTCAAAATCATCGACCAGGTCTTCCATGGCTAGGGCCGCGAGTCCGTTAATGCGCAGCCCTTTGCCATGGCGCTGGGATAGACGGCTCAGGGTCTGTAGCCGCTGACGAAATTCGTCGGTAAGGGCGAGAAATTCTCCATTTTGTAGGGGAACAAACTGCCCGGATGTGTTTTCTAGCAGGGCCATGAGCTGCTGAAGATCTAAGACGTGATCTTCACTAACTTGCACTTTGCCGCTGGCAGCAAACCAGTCTTTTTGGCGGCGAATGTTCATCTGAAAGTCTCTGGAGCTCAGCTGCTTAGAAACTTTGAAAGATTCTCCTTCTGGCCATTCAATAACGACTTTTTCTCCTAACTGTTGGAGCTGTAGCAATAGCTCCAAACAGTCGTGGGGCTCTTCGATTAGCCATTCTCCTTCTTGAGGTTCGTAATGCAACAAAACCGGACAGTGACTGCTCACGGTTTCGGCATTCTGAATCTCTAGCGTGAGATCTCGCTGGGTCTTTAGCCGTTGCCCATCGACGACGGCTATCACCGTTTCGCCCCCTTCTCCGGGCCGGTAGTAGGTACCGCCCTCAGGGAAAGGATGGATGAGGAGAGAGACTTTTAGCCCAGCGCCCGCAGGCAGTAAGTGAACGTGAGGCGTGGCGTTGGCAGGGACTGCTTCGGCTTCTACGCCACCGCCAATGTCGGATTGTACGGTGACGAGGCTAGCGATGGATGCGATCGCTTTCAAAACTCTCTCTTCTGCCTTAGCCGGAACCTCTAACCGATTTGCAGGGCCGAGCACCTCAGCGATGCGCTTATGCTCCTCTGTTACTGAAATCACCTTGAGGCGAGTCAGGGTTTCTTTGGTCGCAACCACATCTCTGCGCGTAATCTGTGGCGAGAGCGACAGCTGAAGTCTCTCTTCTCCCAATCGCTTGACCCGCAGCTCAGGTTCGCCTGCCACCACATCGACTTTCACCTCTGGCGCATCTTCCCAAACCACGTGAGGATGCCCGACCAGTGCCTGCAGTGCCTCCGCTGTAAAAAAGTAGTCTGGGCTGTTGCTGTAATAGCGACTGTTGTCGTATTCGTAGTCGATGGCTTCGCAAATGGCGTCGTCTTGTTTTGTGAAATAGTCGGGCCGTGAGTAGCTGTTGTTGAGTCGTTTGATGGCGATGGATTTTCCTTTGGTCCAGCCGCCTTTGACGCTGATTTTTTGTTCTACTGGGGTGAGTGACCAGTTGTCGAGGGAGTGAAACCGCAGCTTCCACAGCAGGCGGTATGCGGGTTCTATGGGGGCGGCTGGCATTTCGGTGTTGTTGTTGTTTAGAGCGGTGAGGGCATCAAGCGATCGCTCCCAGGCTTCTTTGCGCTCTACAGCTTCTAGGAGTGGAAGGGTGTCGGCTTGCGATCGCAACCTGTCAACAATGCTGGTAAACGGGCTCTCTGGCTGATAGTTCACCAGTAGCTCAGCGGTTTCTAGGGTTAGCCAGTTGTACTCTGCCTCTATCGCGACCTGACATTGCCAGAGTAAGTGCAACGACATCCAATCTTGCACATCTTCGATATTTAGCCAGTGCAGCGAGTAAATCTCTATGAGGGCAGGAAGACCCACGGTGGTCAGTTCGTAGCGGCTAAAGCGCTGGGCGCCGTGGGTGAGTTTGCTCTGCTGCTGTTGCAAGAGGGCAAACAGCACTGAAATGCTGCGATATAGCCAGTGGCTAGCCTGTCGCTGAATGAGTAGAGCGTATTTTTCAGCTTCTTGAAGAGTGTTTGGGGTGCCTGCTTCTAGTAGCGCAAAAAAGTAGATTGCTGCTGCAGGCTGCTCGAACCACTGGGTTTGTGCCTTTTGAGATTTGCCAGTGGCTTTGAGGGCGGTTTTGTAGTGGGCGATCGCAGCGGCTGTCTCTCCAGTGAGAAATGTGGTCACTCCCATCAGCGCGTAGTATCGGCTTTCTAGAGACTTGCTAACAGTGAGACCATGGAGCACCTCGACCGCTTGTTCTATTTCTCCTCGCAACCAGAGCTGTTCTGCATACAGCAAGTGCAATTCGACCCCGACTCGGTCATTGACACAGTAGTCCGCCAATAGCTCGAAGACTTCAGTCGCTGGTTCGCACTGCCTCACCGAATCGTCCAAAATAGCAGTCACGCCCAGTTCAAAGAACTCTTCAGAAAGACTATCCAGCCAGTCAATATCCAGGGGGTTGGTGAGAATATCCCGCAGCGCCTCAGAGAGCGTTGTTGTCATCTGCCAATAAAAGCCTTGAACCTTTGAAAACAGATCGGTAGCCGCGCTCAGGTCCTGCCGGTACACGGCGATCCGCACCTCTCTCATAAACTGAGCTTCGTTGCGGAAAAAAGGCGCGCCGCCGGGGTATCGGCTAGTGACTGGAAAAAGCTGTGAGACTGCGATCGCAATCGGCTCAAATGTCTTCATCCGCAGCGCATCCCGCACGACAAGATCCACTATCAAATTGTTGCAGCAGGCTCCATACCCACGCTGTTCCCTCAGTAACTCACTCTCAACTCGCTGCCTCACCTCAGTGTTAAAGTCCTTTGGCTTCGGCGGCTTAATCCGGTCAAAGCTATGCTGCAGACCCATGGCCACTATCCACAGCTCGCGTGCCTTTTGGCGACTCAGCGGCTCATAGGCCACCGCAAAAACCTGCACCAAAAAGCGCTGCGCTTCGTCTAGCTCCAGATAGGCATTATAAATAGTCTCCAGCTGATCCTCTTTGGACTCAAACATCGGCTCCGAGATGATGTCAAACATGAGAGTGTTAACTTTCTTCTCTGCATTATGTCGGAGAACCTAGTGGTCAGGCTTTTCCTTGTTTAAATATCAAGGGTTCATCAAAAGGCTAATCCCAATTCTCGCGACGAAGCAGGGGGTTAATAAATTCATTCAGCCCTTCACCAATTAGCGACAGACCAGTCACCATCAGCGTAATCGCCAGCCCTGGGAACAGCGCAGTCCACCAAATGCCCGTCGGCAGCGCATCCAGTGCCTGCCGCAGCGAGTCTCCCCATTCCGGCACTGACTCCGGCAGCCCTAAGCCTAAAAAGCCAAGTCCGCCCAAAATAAGCACCGCATCCGCCGCATTGAGCGTGAACAGCACCGGCACGCTTTGCACCACGTTCAGAAACAAATAGCGAGACAGCACTGCCCAAGTGGAGGCTCCCATCGACTGTGCCGCCTCGATAAATAGTTCCGTCTTGACGCTGACCGTATGGTTTCTCACCACGCGATAGTACTGCGGCACGTAGGCAATAGAGAGCGCCACCGCCGCATTCAAGACCCCTCGTCCGACGACAAAAGCTAGGGTCACTGAGAGCAACAGCCCCGGCAGCGTATAAATCGTGTCCATAAAAAACAGCAGCGCCCGGTCTACCTTGCCGCCCAGATAGCCGCTCAGCATCCCCAGCGGTACCCCAATCACAACGCTCATCGCCGTCGCTAGCAACACCACCTGCCAAGCCGCCCGCGTCCCAAACAAAGTTCGCGAAAAGACGTCATACCCCTGTCGGCTAGTGCCAAACCAATGGGCTGCCGAAGGTGGCTCGTGGATGGGATTGGCTAGCCCGGCAGTAGGGTCCTGTATCCATCCCCAGCTCTGCAGCAAGGGCGCAAATAGTGCCGCTAAAACGAAAACTGCCGTGATCGCAATGCCCATATACATCAGTGCAACGGAGATGGTTAGGGGCTGAGCCTTTCTGCCCTGGGGAGGATTGGGTGAGGTGCTATCTGCTGGGCTAGGCTGCGTTTCTTGGACCATGGCACATGTGCAGTGAAGTTGGCTCCTATTCTCTCAGGGATTGCCCAATTGGCAAGGTCATTGGTTAGACAATTTTTTTAATACGCAGGGTCTGAATGGCTTGGTGCACTAGGCTGGCGCTTTGCTCGATGTCTTCTGGCTGGGTGGAGCGGCCTAGGCCGAAGCGGAGTGATGCTTTGGCCAGGGTATCGCTGCGGCCTAGCGCTCGGAGAACGTGAGAAGGCGTTGGGTTAGTGGTGCTGCAGGCGGAGCCAGAGGAGAGCGCAATCGCACTTCTCAGTTCGGAGAGCAGCATATTGCCATTCACCCCTTCGATACTGATATTCAAATTGTTTGGCAGGCGCTGGGTGAGGTGACCATTGAGATAGACGCCGGGAATGGGGCGCAGCTGCTCCCAGAGGCGGTCGCGCAGCGCTGCCAGGCGGTCAGCTTCTGAGGCCATATCGCTGGTTGCCAACTGCACAGCTTCACCAAAGCCCACAATCTGGGGGGTGTACAGCGTGCCCGAGCGGTGGCCCCGCTCCTGACCACCGCCATGGAGCTGGGCTGCGATCTGTACGCGAGGATTTTTGCGGCGGACGTAGAGTGTGCCAATGCCTTTAGGCCCGTATAGCTTGTGAGCGGTGACGGAGAGCAGGTCGATATTCATGGCCTGCACATCTAGCGGAATTTTGCCGAGGGCCTGGGCGGCGTCTGTATGGAAGAAGATAGTGCGATCGCGCAGCTGTTTCCCAGAAAAATCGCGGCAAATCTGGCCAATTTGTTCAATCGGCTGAAGTACACCAATTTCATTATTTGCCGCCATCACCGACACCAGGATGGTGTCTGGGCGCAGCGCATTTTCCAGCGCCGCCAAGTCGATTAGCCCCTGTGAATCTACGCCTAGATAGGTGACGCTAAAGCCTAACGATTCTAAATATCGGCAGGGCTCCAATACGGCGCTGTGCTCGGTCTGCACGGTGACGATGTGCCGACCGTCGGCCATGTAGGCTTCGGCGATGCCTTTGATAGCCAGGTTGTTGGCTTCGGTGGCACCACTGGTGAAGATGATTTCTGAGGGATCTGCGTGGAGGGTGGCTGCGATCGCTTCCCGCGCCTTGTTGACCCCTGCCTCTGCTTCCCACCCGTAAGCATGGTTCAAGCTGCTCGGGTTGCCAAAGTATTCAGTAAAAAAGGGCAGCATGGCCGTCAGCACTTGAGGCGCCACCGGCGTTGTCGCATTGCAATCTAAGTAAATGGGCCTAGGGGCACTCATGGGGTTTTTGTCTAGTTTTCGGTCGGGCTTTCTGTTTCGTTTTCTCGAAGGATGAACCGGTCAAAGACGCCAATGGCCCGGTAGTTACCAAAGGGCGTTTCGGTGATGTATGTGCTGAATAAAATTCGATTTGCGTACTCGGTATTTTCTTTTATTAAGTCTTGCACTTCTTCGGCTGAGAGCTTTTCTCCCCCGGAGAGCAATCCCTGGCAGGCGCTGCTGAGGGCCTCACCAACTCTTCCTAGCCAGTTTGAAAATCCTTCTGGGTCGCACAGCGCGACTTGAACGTCGGCGTTGACTCTTTCAGACAGGTAGGTGGCATAGTCATCTTCGTTGGGATTGGTAAAGGCTAGGGCGCCGCCCAGGGCTGCTAGCGAAAGCAGCGCGAGCGTAGGAGCAAGTTTCATCGACGGAGTCTTTAATAAATAGAGGGTAAATGAACGCTACTTTTACTGTAACCTTGCGTTTTGTTTATTTGTCCGTTCTACCTGCGTCTGTATGAATACGACTGCCCATGCCATTTTTAACCTCGCACTGCTGGGTCGTAAGCCTCAGCCACAGTGGAATCCGCTGATTATCTGGGGTGCGTTGATTCCCGATCTGGCGATGTTTGTCTTTTACTTTGTGCTGAAGCTGGCCAATGTGCCGGAGTCACAGATTTGGCGGGTGGAATACTATCGTCCTTTTTGGCAAGACCTATTCGATTTTTTCAATTCGATTCCTTTGGCGGTGATTGGCCTGCTGGTCATGCTGCGGATGAAGCGGACGGGGTGGGCGCTGCTGTTTGGTAGCGTTGTGCTGCACTGTCTGCAGGATTTGCCGCTGCACGCAGATGATGGACATCGGCACTTTTGGCCGCTGAGTCAGTTTCGGTTTGAGAGCCCTGTGTCGTATTGGGACCCGAGCTACTACGGCCAGATTGTGGCGCCGCTGGAGCTACTGCTAATGGCGATTGTAAGTGTCTACGTGTTTGGTAGGGTGCGATCGCGCTGGACAAAAGGCCTGCTGGTCGTCGCCAACGTTTTGCCACCGCTAGTTTTCCTGTACTTTTCAGCGCTTTAGGACAGGCTAAGCGGATCGACATCTATTGATAGGTTAATGCCCTTTGGACTGCGTAAATGAGTCAGCTTGGGCAAGGTGCCCGTGGGCGGCAGCTTTAGCAGGATGTGCCAGCGGTAGCGACGGGCAACTCGGTAAATGGGCGCAGGTACCGGGCCAAGTAGCTCGTACGGACTGTTTTCTGTCTGCTCAGATTCTAGGCGGTGGGCCAGCCGGGCGGCAGCTCGCTCGGTGGCGGTTTCTTCTAGGCCGCTGATGCGTAGGAGAATAAGGCGGCCAAAGGGTGGGTAGCCAAGGGCGGTGCGATCGCTCACCTCCTGAGCTAAAAACTCACCGTATTGATCGAGCGTGCCTGTGGTCTCAGTGCCAGTGAGTGCCTTAACTGCAACATGCTCAGGGCTGTAGGTTTGCACGATGACGCGGCCAGGCTGATCACCCCGCCCGGCCCGGCCCGCCACCTGCATCATGGTTTGAAAAGCCCGCTCGCTCGCCCGGTAGTCTGGCATAAACAGAAGCCCATCTGCCGCGATAATGCCGACTAGAGTGACTTGAGGCAGATCAATGCCTTTGGTGAGCATTTGCGTGCCCACAAGTAGATCTGCCTCACCCCGTGCAAATCGGCTGAGTAGGGCCCGGTGAGCCCCTTTGTTGCGGGTGGTGTCGCTATCGAATCGGAGACAGCGGGCCTGGGGTAGGTACTTGGCCAAGTCGTTAACCACGCGCTGGGTGCCGCTGCCGAAGTTTTTGAGGTAAGGCGACAGGCAGGCGGGGCACTGGTCTGGATGAGGCTGCCCGAAGCCGCAGTAGTGACAGCGTAACCTGGGCGTTGCCGCCTGATGGGGTTGGTGAAAAGACAGGGACACATCACAGTTTGGGCATTCCATCACGTGGCCACAGCTGCGGCAGGAGACAAAGCTGCTATGGCCGCGACGGTGAATGAAGAGGATGCCCTGGTTGCCCTTTTCGACCATGGTTTCTAGCGCCTGCTGCAGCGGGCGGCTGAAGATGGTGCGATTCCCGGCGTGGAGTTCTGCGCGCATGTCGACGATTTCGACGGGTGGCAGCGGGCGGGCGTGGACGCGGTGGGGGAGGGGGAGGTAGTGGTAGGACTCCGTCGGCGGGCAAAAGCGAGTCCAGGTTTCTAGTGAGGGGGTGGCAGAGCCTAAAATCAGCGGGCAGTTTTCGAGTTCGGCTCGCCATCTGGCTACTTGGCGAGCGTGGTAGCAAGGCATGGGCTGATCTTGCTTGAAGCTACTGTCATGCTCTTCGTCGAGGATGATCAGGCCAAGGTTGGGTAGGGGAGCAAAAATGGCAGAGCGAGTGCCGATGATGATCTGCGGTGTGCCGGTGAGCATCTGTCGCCAGGTGTCGTAGCGTTCCCCTTCGGACAGGTTGCTGTGATACACGCAAACCTGATCGCCAAATCGGCTGCGGAAGCGGTCAGTGAGCTGAGGGGTGAGGCCAATTTCAGGGACGAGGACGAGGGCAGACTGACGGGCTTGCAAGCGAGGTGCGATCGCTTGCAAATACACCTCTGTTTTCCCGGAACCCGTGACGCCGTGCAGCAGCGCCTCGGCGTAGCCCTGCATAGCCTGAATCTGGGTTAGGGCCTTGGCCTGGTCGGTGGTGAGAGCTTTGGGCTGGTCGGGCAGCGCTTGCGAATGGCTGCCTGCGCGCAGGATTTCCCGTGGCTCTATAGCGAGGTATCCGGCGGCTGCGATGTTTTTGAGCGTTTTGGTGGTAGTGTGCAGCTGCTGCAGGGCATCGCTTAGCCACAGTTCGCCGCCTTCACGAGCCAGCGTAGCGAGAATTTCTGCCTGGCGAGCGCTCAATTCACCGGCGTCTGTTTTGTCTAGAGAGCGTACTAAGATGACGGCCTGCCGCTGTTTTGGACGCGGTGCTTTGGGGGTGGCTATGTAGCTTTCAACCCTGCCAAGCTGCATCAGTCTTCGGAGTGCTTTTGCCCGGCTACCTGGGTATTGCCGAGTATTGATCTGCCGCTGTAAGTGCTGCCAGCTGTAGTCTCCAGTGGGTGAATTCTTCAGGGTTTCTATCAGCTGTTTCTCTAATTCAGAGAGGATGATGTCGTCAAATCTTGACCTGTTTTCTGCCTGATTTTCTGCTTGGGTGTCTGTTTTTTGTAGGCGGATTCTTCTTTGTGATTTGGACAACAAGCCGGGGGGTAAAGCGGTCCTGATAATGCGAATAAAAGGTGTCTGATAGTAGTCTCCGACACGGTTTAAAAGCTGCCAATACTCTTTAGTAAAGAAAGATTTTTTAATGATGCTTTCAATTGGTTTTATCGCTGAGGGGGAGAGCCCTTCAGGTTCTCTTGAACGAACATTAATGGCGATCGCCCCCACCCGCTGACCCCCAAACGGAACGCTAACAATGTCTCCTGCCTGCACTGCCAAATCATCAGGTACTCGGTATGTGTAGAGCCCAGAAGCGCCTGGGCAGTCCACCAGCGCATCGACCCACCGCGCCAAAGATGCTGGCCTAGAGGCACCATTTGGCACATCAGGCATTAATGAATTTTGATCAATGAAGCTCATAGGCTCGGCATAACCCTTCTGTAGCTGTAACGTTTTGACACGGTGTCAACTAATAATGACTTCCAAAATAATGAGAAAAAACAAAGAAACGTAACACTAAAAACGAAAACCCCATGGATGCGGCCATGTGGAGACTTATTAAAAAATCTTAGTTATCAGACTGAACAATTTCTTAATAAAGAGTTGCTATAGTGAGCGGTAACTGCTCAATGTAAGAACATCTAAGAAACTGTTGTAACCGTAACGTCTCATATACGCCAGCCCTGAAAGTCGCCATGACGTGAATCTCTTTCGAAATATGACAGCCCCTCATCCTTCTAGCATCAGCATGAATTCAACTCCTCTGAGCGAAAGTCCGACGTCTTTTTCAACCGTTGCCACCGCCGCTGAGACGAGCCACTTGTCTGAGACCCTCTCCGCTGAGAATACTGGCCTTTCTATGATGACTTGGTCCCATCCTCAGGGCGAAAAAGCCTCAACCACTGCCGACCCAGAGAAAAGAGCCGTCGCCCTTGCCGACGATAGCGGCCTCACCAGCAGCCGATCCACCCGTGCTGGACTCTCAGAGAATGACCTTGCAGACGGCGACATCGTTGACTCGGACGCGCTAGATGACCCGCTAGACGATGATGCCTCAGAAGAGGGCCAGTTTTCCGTGCAGTATTCAGACAAGGCCACGGCTTCTTCAAGCTATCGCAAGGCGGCTAATGACGACGCGGTAGGTGCCTTCTTTAAGGAAATGGCTCGCTACCCACTGCTGCAGCCCACAGAGGAAATTGAGCTGGCTAGGCAGGTACGGGTCATTGTCGAGTTGGAGGAGCGCTCCGAAGAAATGCGAGAGCGCCTCAACCGGCGACCGACCCTAGCCGAACTAGCAGCCTCCCTTGACTGCGATGAAGCTCAGCTGAAGCAGCGCCTGCGCAAAGCCCGCGCTGCCAAGCGCCGCATGATTCGCTCAAACCTACGCCTAGTCGTCTCTATCGCCAAGCGATACCTTAACCGCGGCGTTCCCTTCCTCGACCTCATTCAAGAAGGCGCCCTAGGGCTCAACCGCGCTGCTGAAAAGTTTGATCCCGATAAGGGGTACAAATTTTCGACCTATGCCTACTGGTGGATCCGTCAGGGCATTACGCGAACCATTGCCAACGATGCCCGCACGATTCGTTTGCCAATTCACATCGTTGAAAAGCTCAATAAGCTGAAGAAGGCGCACCGCGAGCTGCGCAAAGAGCTGCAGCGAACCCCCACCGAGGCAGAAGTCGCAGCGGCGCTAGAGATGACCCCCGAGCAGCTGCGAACGCTGCAGCAGGTACAGCGCAAGTCGCTCTCCCTAAACCACAGGGTTGGTAAGGGCGAAGATACTGAGCTCATGGAGCTGTTGGAAGACGGGCACTCCCTATCGCCAGAGTCGCAGATTAGCGAGTCGATGATGCGTCAGGAAATTTCTGATGTGCTCACTGAAGTGCTCACCGAGCGCGAAAAGGAAATTATCGCTTTGCGTTACGGTCTGACCACGGGTGAGACCCACACCCTTGAAGAAGTCGGCGGTATCTTTCAGCTGTCCCGCGAGCGGGTCCGACAGATTCAAACAAAGGCGATGCGTAAGCTCAGAAGGCCTCAGGTTGCCTCGCGATTGAAAAACTGGCTGCGATAGGCAGTTTGGCAGAGATACAGACCGTCTTTCTTCGGTAGCTTCACGGGCTTTGGTAGCCTGAGGCTGTTATAGGATAGACGGTTTATTCTTTTTGGTTCTGAAGGTGACGTTGACGCCCTCGTTTGTTTGCTCTAGTACGAGTAGCGGGGTGGGCTTGGCCTTCTGGTCCCATTTCATGCTGGCGATGCGGCCCTGTAGGGTGGGCTGCCAAAAGCCCTCATTATCTTGTGGATTGAGAAATTGCTCGATGCATTTCACAATGTCGGCGACGGTTTGGGAGGTGGCTTGGGCGGGGAGCTTGGTGAGCTTGATTTGGATGCGGAAAAGGACGCGCTTGCGTTTTTGTGGGTCGTTGGGTGCGGTGTACTCTACGTCGAAGATTTGGTCGACGACCCGGGGCTTGTTGTTGGCGATGCCGACCATGCCAGAATTTGCCTGCTGAGGGCGAAGGGCTTCGCTGACTCGCTGCTTAACTTTGACCTTCAGCTGATTGACGATCGCAAAGTTGAACTGCTTTTCTTCCATCCGCATGCGCAGATAGTCCAGGTTGAAGTCCCGCGAGTGAATCAGGTCGGGATTGCGCTCCATTTTGGCAATGGTGCTGAGGGCGAGCTTGACACGCTTGTGCAGCTCTTTATTTTTGTAGCTTTCAAACTTGAGCTGCTTTTGGAGCGTGCGATTTTGTAGGTAAGAATATATCCCGAGTCCGACGAGTAGGGCAAAGAGCCCGCCTGTTGAGTATTTCCATAGGTTTGGAGGGACAGGAAGCGGAGGAGCTTGGCCAGGTGTTTGGGCAAGCAAAGCGGTCTGTGTAGCAGCGGGTTGCTTCAGACGCTGAACAGACGCTCTGGAAATAGATGATGGGTTGCCAGTGGACATGAAATGCTGCGGGCAATTGATTGTTTTTAGGGTGCCCAATTAGACCGTCAGAATGGCTAAAGTTGATGCTGCTCGTGCCTGTTCTCTGCCTATTCTTAGGGGCGGCTTCCCAATATTACGGATTGCGACTGGCTGATGTCGGGCTAATGTAGGGGTGAACTTTTTTCGGGATCGATGTTGGGGTCGATTAACGAGCACTATGCGGCCACAGAAACTGACGAGCGCACTCGACAATGCTGACTTTAAGGGGGCTTTGAGCCGCATTCGGCTAGTGGCTACCGATATGGACGGTACGCTGACAGCTGAGGGTAAGTTTACGCCTGAGCTGCTTGGGGCACTGTCTGCACTGAGGCGCCACGGCATTGAGGTGCTGGTGGTGACGGGCCGCTCGGCAGGGTGGGTGAGCGGGCTGGTGCACTACCTGCCTATTACGGGTGCGATCGCTGAAAATGGCGGCATCTACCTCCACGAAAAGCTGGCTGAGCCGCTGATTTTGCCAGATATTCCGCGCATGAGTCAGCATCGCGATCGCCTAGGCAATGTATTCGCTCGGCTGCAGGGTCAGTACCCTCACCTGCGGCCTGCAGCCGATAATGCCTATCGCATTACAGACTGGACGTTTGATGTGGCTGGCTTAGAGGCTGAAGACCTGGCATGGATGCAGCAAACCTGCGCGGCTCAGTCGATGGGATTTACCTACAGCACCGTGCAGTGCCATATCAAAGTGGTGCGACAGAAGAAAGCGGCAGGGCTAGCCCGGGTGCTAAAAGAGCACTTTGCTGCACTCTCAGCGGCTGAAGTCGTTACTGTTGGCGATAGCCCCAACGATGTCAGTTTGTTCTCGCCTGAGCAATTTCCCTATTCCGTGGGAGTTGCCAACGTGAAAAATTATTTGCCAACGCTGACCTACGTGCCAGCCTACATTACCGATAAGCCAGAAGTCGCAGGATTTCTTGAACTTGCTGACCAGCTGATAGCGGCGCGTGAGGGTTAGCCGGAGGGGTAAGCGCGCCAGTCGTTGAGCAGTGAGGTGAGCCAGCGAATGTCGCGGCGCGTGAGGGCACCATCGTGCACTCTGAGCTTGAAGCAAAGGCAGCCTGTCTGGGTACGGTTTCGGTGGGTGAGAATGCGGAGCGCGCCGCCGTCGGGCAGTGAGCTGACATTGTAGACCTGCTCACGCTTGGTATTGAGGATGTAGATGGGCGATCGCAGCCAGGTTTTGTAGGCTACGAGCAGGACATCACTGTCTATTTGGATATGAATTTTTCTGAAGAGGGCCGTTTGTAGGCGCCGCAGCCCGTTGCCCAAGAAGCGAGTGCTGTAGGCGCAGCCCACCATGCCAAGCACGGCAGCCGTGAGCGCCGCAAGCCCTTCGGCGCTGGCCAGCATGGTGGGCGCCAGGTGTAGCAGGCTGAGCAGATAGAGGCCGCTCATCAGCATCGTACTGCCAATGAGCAGCGGCGTGAGGGCGCTCTGGCTAACTTCAGACCGCAGTCCGGCAGGAGGGATGATCAGCTCTAGGGAGTAAGGCTTTTTCTGAGACCGAATTTTGGTGAAAAAAGGCTGGTAGTGATCGCGGCGGCTAGTGGCGATGGGGACGGGCGTTAGCCGGGTCTTTTGGCGTTTCCACAGCCTTCGCTTAAGCATAGATAGTGGCAGACGATTGAGCGAGGCGAGGGCAGCTTGGGCGGAAGGTGGGCGATCGCTCACGCTAGGTTCAATTAGCCAGTTTAGCCACTGCTGAAAGTTGGCGCTGAGCCGTGCCTTCGGGCAGGCAAATCTGGCCTGGAGACCGTGGCGAGGCAGGTTGCCCAGATGGCAGCCCGTGGTTAGAAAAATTAGCGTTGCGCCTAGGCTGTAGAGGTCTGAGGCGAAGGCTGCCTGACCGCCTACCTGCTCGGGTGGCATGTAGCCGTAGGTGCCGACCAATGCATCTGGGCGCTGCGCCTGTACGTACTGCACAGTGCCGAGGTTGAGCCAGGTGGCTTGGCCAAGTTCAGCCTTGTTGCCTGCGACTGCGATGTTGCTGGGCTTGATATCTCGATGCACCAGTCCCTTGCTGTGGAGATAGATGAGGCCCTGCAGCAATTGCTTTGCGATCGCGCGAATTTCTGACTCGCTGAACTTTCTCCCGACCAATACCTGCTGTGCCAGGGTCTGGCCGCCCTGATGGGACTGCACCAGCACCAGCCCCTTCACCTCTGCCGTATCGATGCTAAAGGAGTCTATGTAGCGAGGAATTGTGGGATGCTTGAGCGACTCAATCAGGTGAATCTCTCGTTCGAAGCAGCAGATATCCCCGGTGGGCGTATTGTCCTTAATGGCCAAAGATTTGATGACAACTGCCCTTTGCTGCTTAATATCGTTTGCCAGTAGCTGATTGTAGCCAAAGGGTTCTCCAATGGGCTGTATGCTCTCGTAGTGGTTGCACAAGCGCTCAATGACGGCAGATTCAGAGGGGAAGGTAGCCATTCTGACAGCTAAGGGAAAAACGTACAGTCATTATTCCCAACCATTCTTGATGGCTTCTCAGGGATTCAGCTGAAATCCCACCTCCTTACATTGGCCAGTATTACTAGGTGCGCTTGTTCCTCTGTGGCGCCCGGTTTCCGATGCCTGGCTCAACAGCTATGTCCCCTTCAGCTTTTTCACCACACGCTTCCAGGTCAAATAAGCTTTGCGACGGCGAGTCAGCTGGGGAATGTCGCTAGGATGGCGCTGCTGATAGTCAAAAAATGCGTTGATCTCGACTAAAATCTGCCGCAGTCGAGGCAGTAGCGATTCTGTTCTATAGGCGGTGAAAAAGTCTTCTGATGGTGTTGTTATTGTTGGCCAGCTTTCGACGGCCTGAAGAATCCTCTGAACGTCGTAACCGGTGGCGTAGCCCGAAATTTTTTGACAGTTGAACCCGGGATCGAGATAGTCGGCAAGGGCGTGGTTGACACTGGAAAAGACCTGACAGCCGCAGGCAAGGGCTTCCATTGGCGGCAGGCCGAAGCCCTCGGTGAGGCCGTATCTCCCCCAGTATTCTGCAGAATCGTACAGATAGATTTTGGACCGATTGAACAGACCAATGAGATCTTCTACATAGTGATCTAGAAGAAATACGTTGCAGCGTTTTTGCAGGGCGGGCACGAGCTGTTGTAAGAGATATTCGGAAGATTTTCGCTGCTGAATGAGAACATCAATATCTCGGGGAATGTGTTGATTTTGAAAGTCGGGAGAGAGGGCGTTGGGCAGGTGGTAGATAAGGGAGCTGAGGGCCTTTTCTCCCCAGTAGCCCATGCTGTTGCGGCTGACGGTGAGAATGGGGACGCGGGGTGGGATGGTGAATCTATATCCGGTGCTGTGTGCGTGATACAGGGTGGGGCGATCGCCGATGCGTCTGAGTAATTTGGGCACATCAAACCCCCAGCTCACAACGAAAATGCAGTTTTGGTAGCGCATATGGCTCTTCGCATCCGCTAGCACATCGTCTAAAAAGAGCGTGTCTTTTTCTTTTTGCCGGTAGGTGACAATGCTGGCCTGACAAATTTGCTTGGCTAGCTCGAGGGTTTTTAGCTCGGCTGTGAGACCCCCAGCAAAAAATGCTTTGGTGGTGCCTGGCAGCAAGAAAAGTAGCTCTCTCATGGTTGATGACAGGTGTGATAGCTTTCCCGTGGGTCGTTACCCGGCTAGTGATGAACGACCGCTTGGTTAGCTAGCGCTTTACGCTCTACACCATACTGCTGTGTGTCGTCTAAATTTTCGTATAAATTTTTAAATGCCTCTAAAAAGGCGTAAGCTGCTGGGGTCAGTAGGCTGCTTTCTGGCCAGCTAATGCCTAGCGGACGGGCGATGCGAAAGGGCAGCAGGGCTACCCGCACGTCGGTAGGAATGGGTTGAGCGGCGAGCTTTGGCAGAATCGTGATGCCGAGCCCTTGACGGGTCATGCTGACCGCGGTGGAGTCGTTGGAAATGAGGTAGTCGATTTCGATGCTGGGTTGAGCTTGTCGCAGCAGCGACATGATGGTTTTGCAGCAATCGCTGGAAGAGGTGATGAGCGGCTGCGCGCGGAGGTCTTGCCAGGTGAGCGCGATCGCGCCCTTATCTTTTTGTGCTGATGATTTGGGGCGGATAGCGGTGACGCGAGTACTGCTGGACGCTTTGAAGCTAGGTGGTAGCAGTGCGATAAAGGGATCTTCCATGAGTAGGAAGCTGGAAAACTGTGGGCCTTTGAGGATTTCTGCGATCGCAAAGTCTGCTTTTCCTTCCTGCAGTGCGATCATCAGCGCTCGGTTTGAGTCAAATTCTGTGATGGAGACCTGCACAGTGGGGTATTGCTTGTGCAGTTCTGCGATGACTTCGGGGAGCACTTCGCTAGCCATACTGCGATAGGCCGCAATGCGCACGAGTCCGCCATCGACTCCTTTGGCCCGTGTCGCCTCTCGGCCCATGTCTTCGATGAGCGAGAGGGCCTGCTGGGCCTGAGTAAAGACGCGATCGCCTACGGGAGTCAGCGATGCGCCATTGCGCCCTCTGTGAATGAGAGTAATGCCCAGAGCCTCCTCGAGCGCTGCAATGCTGTGGCTCACCGTCGACTGGCTGACGCCGAGCTGTAGGGCAGCTTCGCTAAAGCTACCAGTGGTGACTACTGCGCTCAAGGCGCGTAGCTGGGAGAGTTTAATCTTTTCTCTGAGGTGTTTTGCGGGCTTTCCTGCCATTGACTTACTCCAGTCTGGGCTTGCTGCCAGGCTCGCATGCTTGCTGTCAGGCTATCGCACTATCGGCCTTCATCGGCCATAGCCGTGCATCTATTTTATGCATAGTCCCTATTGACAATATGCTTTGCGACCCTCTTGCAGGTTGAATACAGTGTGAACATAAGAGATTGAACAAAAAGCAATAAACCAAAGCGTAATCGATTAAAAGCGATAAAAAAAGGAGTCACGGTCAAGCCTGTTGTTGTAACTGTTGTTTACAAATTGTTTTCCAGCTTTTTTCAGCATGCTGACTGTGGAATTTACTCTGGTGTTTTAGCTTTATCTGTCGTGTTAGGTGACTTGTCTGACGAGAAGATTGTCTGACTGAGCAGCTACCTGATGCGGTGACTTTTCGTGAGCGCTAAGTGACTGCAGCAGCGAGTTGTCTCAACAACTTTCTGTGGCAGATTGCTGTTGATTGTTTTTGTTTTCCCGGTCAATTCTCTTTTTATTTCCCATCACATCTGATGACTTTAACCCTTACTGACAGGTTGGGCTAAACATCGGTTAAGCGAGGTTTGTTATGGAAAGTTTTCGTCAGTTTTCATCCGAATGTCCGTCTGATGGCGTTTATACCTCTGAGCGGGCTCGCCGACAGCTAGAGCGACTGTGGTCAAAACCAGCGGCTGACCGCAACGCTAGCGCTCACACTTGGCTCATGAATCTAGGCCATAGTCTGTTGCGATTCTTAACGGGTGAACAGCAAGTTCGAATTTGGCAAAAGAAAACCCGATTGGGTTTGGTCTGGTGTGCGTACGATCCTGTAAGTGAGCAGGTTAAAAGCTGTGGATCTGAGGAAGAGCTGCGCAGCTGGCTGGAGTATCGTCACAGAGCGCAGTGATTGAACATCGCGGCATGTTCGATGCTGTGGGTGTTACTGTTTGACTGCTGTTCTGAACGTTGCTAAGCGATAAGCTACGCAGCTAGGGCCGGTGTATCCGGTCCTAGCTGTGCTATGGTTCAGACTAGGCTTGCGGCACAGGAGAAGCGTCATGTTTGGTTTGGGCGTCCCAGAAATGGTCATTATCGGTGTGGTTGCCGTGCTGGTTTTTGGGCCGAAGCGCATTCCTGAACTCGGTGGCGCTCTGGGTAAAACGCTTCGTGGGTTTAAAGAAGAAATGGATAAGCCCAGCGAAGACGACGAGTATTTTGAAGAGGAGTAGTCTCTACTGGCAGGTGCGAGGCTGTGAAACTTCGGTGGTATTTGCGAGGTTTTGTAAGTAGCTGCCGCTGCACTTGCTCGGAAGCTAAATATCTAGCCGCTGGTACACCTTGTCGAGATTGCGGAGCTGGTAGCTGGGATTGAAGCAGGCTTCGACTTCTGTCTCTGAAAGGATGGCAGTGACTTGGGGGTCGGCTGTGATCAGCTTTTGAAAATTGCCGCCGGGGGTGTTCCAGGCTTCGTGGGCGTTAGACTGCACAATGCGATAGGCTTCTTCCCGGCTCATGCCTTTGTCGACTAGGGTGAGGAGGACGCGCTGGCTGAAGACGACGCCGCCGTAGAGGTTCATGTTGCGGGCCATGTTTTCGGGGTATACCAGCAGATTTTTGATGAGCTTGGTGGTCTCTACCAGCATGAAATGGATGAGGATGCAGGTATCTGGGAAGATCACTCGCTCGACGGAGCTGTGAGAAATGTCTCGCTCGTGCCAGAGAGCGACGTTTTCTAGAGCCGCGATCGCATTACCTCTGAGAATCCTCGCCATGCCTGCGATGCGCTCAGACTTAATCGGGTTGCGCTTGTGGGGCATCGCCGAAGAGCCCTTTTGCTTTTTAGAAAAGAACTCTTCTACCTCAAGCACGTCTGTGCGCTGTAGGTTGCGAATCTCGACGGCGAAGCGCTCTAGGGAGGCGCCCATCCCCGCCAGGCTCATAATAAATTCGGCGTGCACATCTCGGGAGATCACTTGGGTAGAAACGGTGTCTGGCTTCAGGCCGAGGAGCTGACAGGTAATTTCTTCAACTTCTGGGTCAATGTTGGCATAGGTGCCAACAGCGCCAGAGATTTGCCCGACGGCAATCTCGTCTTGGATGCGGGTGAGGCGCTCGCGATGACGCTGCATTTCGGCTAGCCAGCCAGCCAGCTTGAAGCCAAAGGTCATGGGCTCAGCGTGAATGCCGTGCGATCGCCCAATCATCACCGTGTCGCGATGTTCTTGGGCTTTGTAGCGAATGGCCTGGATGAGGTTCTCAACATGGGTGAGAATGAGCTTATGGCTGGCGACGATCTGCAGCGATAGGGCAGTATCGAGGACGTCGGAGCTGGTCATGCCGAGGTGAATGTAGCGTCCGGCATCGCCCACATATTCGTTGACGTTAGTGAGGAAGGCGATCACGTCGTGACGGACCTCTGCCTCAATTTCGAGAATGCGCTCAACGTCGAAGTTCGCTTTGGCCTTAATAGTTTCAACGGCTTCGGCAGGAATGTGGCCAAGCTGGGCTTGCGCTTCGCAGACGGCAATTTCTACCTGTAGCCAAGTTTGAAATTTGTACTGGTCGGTCCAAAGCTCGCCCATTTCGGGCAACGTGTAGCGTTCTATCAAGGGGTGCGATCGCCAAAAGCAACCGAACCATTTTATCGGGTATGGGGCCGACCTCCCACTATTTTTACCGAGCTATCCTATTTACGGGCGGCTTTGCAGATAGCGCTATCGATACCTACCAAGGCGATGCCTCTGAAAGCCGCCGTCCGAAATCGGGCTTGCTAGGAGTGTTGTACACCTTACGCGCAGCCCTTCACCGCACCGCTGCCTTAACCCAATCTATGACGCTACCGATCGAAATAACGAACTGGATGAGTAGTTCTCTGACAGCTATCAACCGCAGCATGTACTTTATGCTGTGGAACACGTTTTTAGCACTGATTCCCTACGGTATTAGCTGCTGGATTTTTCGCGGGATGGGATCGCGAAGGCGTCTGCTGGGCTGGTGGATAGGACTGATCGTATTTATGGCGTTTTTGCCAAACGCGCCCTACGTGCTGACCGATGTTATCCATTTGGTGCGCTACATTCGTCAGGGCGCAGCCTTACCAACCATTATTTTTATCTGGATTCCGCAGTTCTTCTTGTTCATGTTGATTGGTTGCGAAGCCTACACGCTTTCACTAATCAATTTGGGTCACTACTTTGCAAAGCAGGGATGGTCTCGCTGGATTTTGCCGACCGAGTTGTTAATCCATGGGCTGTGCTCAGTCGGAATTTATTTAGGTCGCTTTCCCCGCTTCAATAGCTGGGATTTGGTGGCTAATCCAGGCAGTGTTTTCACTTTCATTCTCCAGGAAATGACCAAGCCGCAGCCTATCGCAGTCATGCTGATGATGTTTGTTGTCATTGCGCTGGTGTATTGGCCACTGAAGCATTTGAGCTTTGCGGTGGCACTGTATTGGCGGTCGGGGCGTCGTCGGCCTAAGCTGAGTCAGCACTAGATAGAACTCAGTACATAGCCCTGGTGGACTTGCGTTGAAAGCGTTAATTTACCTGTTCGGAAAGGACAGATCAAAAATCGGGAGATACGCATCACGTATCTCCCGATTGCTATGTTGAGATTTGGTCGGTGTCTTGCCTAAGCGTTTCGCGTAGATGGCTCAGATGGGTCAGCTGATTGAGAAGCAGAGAAGCTCTGCAGCATAGACCAAAATAGCTTGATCGATAGGCTCAACAAACCAAAAATAATGGCTAGGGTGAGCATAACGCTAGGCACATGTAAAATCGCCAGCGCAACACCCAATACAGCTAAGCAGAGAATACTTTTGTCCATGACAGTGGTCCTTCGGTTATCCGAATGGGCTACTTGTTCATGCTAACGATTGGGATTCGTCGTCAGGGACCTGTGACGTAAAGCTTAGTAAGGCTTAATGTCTCGTCGGATTCTGTAATAATCTCGCTTTGAGAATGACTCTGAAATGAGTCGTTTGTAATAGCTTAGACCTCTTGGGGGTCCATGCCTGAGACGACGGGTGCCGTATTGCTGAGCTTTAGGTCGGGATGGTCACTTTCTGTTTGGCGGCAGTTCCACTCATTTTTAAACAGCAGAACCGGACGGCCATAGCTGTCTTTTACAGTGGCTGTATTGAAGATGCGGCCTGCTTTTTCGAGGGCAGGCCAGCCGCCGGTGACCCATCTAGCTACGCTGTAGCCAATTGGCTCTAGGAGCGTTTCGACGTTGTATTCGTTTTTCAGGCGAAACTGAACTACTTCGAACTGGAGCTGCCCGACGGCGGCCAAAATGGGGTCGCGTCGCGATTCGTCGGCGGAGTACATGATTTGCACGGCACCTTCTTCTCTGAGCTCTGAGACGCCTTTGCGGAACTGCTTGAACTTGGAAGGGTTTGGATTTTTGAGATAGGCGAACATCTCGGGTGAGAAGAAGGGAATACCTTCATACTCGAGTCGCTTGCCCTGATAGATGGTATCGCCAATGGCGAAGACGCCTGGATTATTGAGGCCGATGACATCGCCAGGATAGGCTACTTCCAATGATTCGCGGCCCTGTCCAAAGAGCTTTTGGGGATGAGATAGCCGCACATTTTTGCCGGTGCGCGCGTGGTTGACGACCATATCTTTTTCAAATTTGCCGGAGCAGACGCGGATGAACGCAACGCGATCGCGATGCCTAGGATCCATATTTGCCTGCAGCTTGAAAACAAACCCTGTAAAGTCTTCACGGCTAGGGGGCACAGGGCCAATGGTGCTTTCGTGAGCTCCCGGCGCCAGCGCGTAGTCTAAAAAGGCGTTTAGAAAGAGCTCTACGCCAAAGTTGGTCATGGCACTCCCGAAGAAAACCGGTGTCATTTGTCCGGCGTGAACCAGCTCTAGGTCTAGCTCTGGTCCTAGCTCATCGAGCATTTCTAGCTCTTCTTTGAACTGGTAGTACAGCTCTTGGCCGATGATTTCCTCAATTCGAGGGTCGCCGAGGTCTATCACGGTGTCTTTGGCTTCCCGGCTACCGTGGGCCGTGCGCTCAAACAGGTGAAATTGCCTTTTGCGACGGTCGAAGACGCCTTTGAAGCGATCGCCCATACCAATGGGCCAGTTGACGGCGTAGGTGGCTAGTCCTAGTTCTTGCTCAATTTCATCGAGTAGCTCTAGGGGCTCTCGTCCGGGCCGGTCTAGCTTGTTGAAAAAGGTGAAAATGGGCATGTCTCTCATGCGGCACACTTCAAACAGCTTGCGCGTTTGAGGCTCTAGGCCTTTGGCGGCATCTTCTAGCATGACGGCATTGTCTGCTGCGGCTAGGGTCCGGTAGGTGTCTTCACTAAAGTCTTGGTGACCTGGGGTATCGAGCAGGTTTATCCAGTAGTCGCTGTAGCTAAACTGCAGCACGGTAGAGGTGATAGAGATACCGCGCTGCTGCTCAAGTGCCATCCAGTCGGAGACGGCGTGACGCTGCGCCCTACGTGCTTTGACAGATCCGGCCTCGTGAATGGCGCCGCCGTAGAGCAGCAGTTTCTCTGTAAGCGTCGTTTTACCGGCGTCTGGGTGGGAGATGATGGCAAAATTGCGGCGATGTTCGACGGCTTCAGTAATTTCGCTTTGGGAGACGAGGGTGGATGTCATGGGCAGTTATAGCGTTCTGGAGCCATTGTAGTTCTTCTGCTGTGTATAGACGATGGACACAATGCTATAAATCTGACAAAAAACAGTAAATATGCTCAGTCCGTCAGAGCGGCTGTTACTTTGACGGTTAAGGATACTGTTTTCAGGAGTTTGAACCATGTCTTTAATCAAAAAATGTATGGCTGAAGCCGTCGGTACCTTTTGGTTAGTGCTGGGTGGCTGTGGAAGTGCAGTGCTGGCAGCTTCGTTTGTCGCTGCAGATGGAACTTTCCCACTTGGGCTAGGTTTTGTTGGCGTGTCGCTAGCTTTTGGTTTGACGGTGCTTACGATGGCCTATGCCATTGGTCATATCTCGGGCTGTCATCTTAATCCGGCAGTTTCGTTTGGTCTGTGGGCTGGTGGGCGCTTTCCCAGTGGGGAGCTGCTGCCCTACATTGTTGCTCAGGTAATTGGGGCGATCGCCGGTGCGGGTATTTTGTACCTGATTGCGTCGGGGCAAGCGGGCTTTGCTGAGAGCGGTAGTACGCTAGCTGCTAACGGCTTTCGTGAATTCTCTCCGGGGGGCTTTAATCTCGTTTCTTGCTTCCTGACGGAAGTGGTCATGACCTTTATGTTTTTGGTGGTTATTTTAGGTGCAACTGATGGCCGCGCGCCAAAAGGATTTGCGCCGATTGCGATTGGGATGGCGTTAACGCTGATCCACCTGATTAGCATTCCTGTCACGAACACGTCCGTGAACCCTGCTCGTAGCCTGGGACCGGCTATCTTTGCTGGGCCGGAGCTCCTAGGGCAAGTTTGGCTATTTTGGGTCGCGCCAATAGCGGGTGCGTTACTGGCTGGCTGGTTTTACAGCGGTGTGCTGGCTGCTGGGTATGAACCAGACATTGCAGGTGGTGTTCCGTCTGAGCAGCCGACTGTGTCTTCTTCGGCTCGTCAGTAACTGTCAGTTACGAGTCAGCTGAGAGCGTTGCGCGCACTGCTGTGCGTATAGTTTCGGAGTTCGTAACAAACAAAAAGCACACCTGATAACAAGGTGTGCTTTTTGATGTTAACGTGCAACAAACATGCATTGCTATTAGCGCATTGACAGCCCACTATGAATCGCTTGACGGTGACATTACCGGATGATTTGCTAAGTCAGCTCAAAGTCTCTGCGAGGCGCGAAGGCGTTTCTGCCAGTGAATACATTACGTATGCGGTTGCTCAGCAAATAGAAATGGCTGACGAGGTCTTGACAGTGAATGACCTCGTTGGTGATCGCGTCGCCTTAAAGGCCGCTGACGATAGCGAGCCATTATCGGCAGAGCGTACCATTGAGCCTAAGTCTAGTTCTTAGCGGGGGCCTACAGATTCTGCTGCTGAGGGTTGTGTCGATTGCTTTGCGGGGTTTGTTTGGCGGGCTGTCGCTTCTCAATAGCCCATAGAAATAGGTAGGGGCAGGCTAAAACGAAGAGCAACCCACCGACGTATACGGCGGCTTCGAAAAGAGTGGGCAGGTAAAACAAGTCAGAAAGGGTAGTGTAGGCCAGCATAGAAAAATTCTTTCCTGAGCGGATGACTGGCTTCGTGATAACACAGGCAAATTGAGCGATCGCACGCTGCGTAGTCTTTTGTTTTGTAGCGATGCGTATCGTTACAAAAAATTGATAAGAATACAGACTGCTAGAATCACCCCGGCAATCAGCCAGGTTTTATTGACCTTGCGCCAGAAGGGAATAGGGTAAATTTCTTGAGGCGTCAGTTCGACGGCGGGGGTGCCAATGGGCTGATAGAGCGTGCAGGTGGTTGCCGTTGGTCGCTTAGGGAAGGTGCAGCTATCGTCTTGGTGGTAGGTGCAGCTGGGGCATAGGTAGCTATCTTCAGCGGCCCGGTATAGGGGCATGCCTGGGTGGCCATGGGCTTTGAGGGTCGTTTTACAGTAAGGGCAGGTGAGCGCGGTGGACGGAATGGTGCGATCGCACTTCGGGCAAGTAGTCATGGGCAAGCAGTCATGGCAAATGAATAGGGGTCGGACCTTCTGCGAGGAAAAAAGAAGTGAGAAACGCTTGAACGCTTACGGAAAACCGCCCGCAGATGATAAAGATAGTTTGCCAAAATAAAGAGGTAATCGGCGCACGTGACCTGTGCGCACTCTATGTGTCTATGGGAAGGAGATTGATATGGACAGCTCTAACTTGCTCAGGCAGCTGTTGATGTTTGGCATTGGGACAACGTCTCTGGTCGCAGAGCGAGTCAGGCAGATGAGTGAAGAGCTGGTCCGCGAAGGCAAGCTAGACCCCGACCAAGCGAAGGGCTTTGTCGACGATTTTATGTCTCAATTCAATATTGACCAAGGCGCTCTAGAGCAGCAAATGCAGCGTCAGGTCCGTAACATAATGCAAGACTTGGGCGTTCCCCGACAGGCTGAAATGGATGAGCTACGCGGCCGCCTCGACCGGCTAGAGCGACAGCTACGAGACTTGGAAAATAAGCAGTGGCGCTAGCAGGTACTGCTAAGCTGACAGGTAGCCAACGTCCAATTCCTTGTACACTAGGCCCGTTGTCGAGTAGTAACCCCTGTAAAAGGTCTATCGATTAAGACTATGAGAGAAATACTAATTAGCTTTGGCGTTGTTGTCGCCTGCTGCGCGGTGTTGCTGGTTGCTCAGTTTACCGGTGGTGATAGTGAGCAGGCAATTGCTGATAGAGCCGTCAATGCGCCTGCCGAGCAGACAGAAACTTTGGTCAGCCAAAGTGCCGATGATTTATTGGAGAACCCCATGACAGGAGATGCAGCCGCTGAAGAGAATGTAGTCACGACCGATTCGGGGCTACAGTACGTTGTAATCGAAGAGGGCGATGGTGCGTCACCTCAGGCGGGGCAGCGAGTGTTTGTACACTACGTTGGCACGTTGGAAGATGGCACTAAGTTTGATAGTTCGCGCGATCGCGGTCGTCCGTTTGACTTTACGATTGGTCGTGGTCAGGTGATCAAAGGTTGGGATGAAGGGGTTGGCCTGATGAAGGTGGGCGATCGCCGTAAGCTGATTATTCCCCCTGAGCTAGGCTACGGGGCACGCGGTGCAGGCGGCGTTATTCCACCGAATGCCACGCTTATCTTTGATGTAGAGCTGCTGAGGATTGGTAGTTAGATTAAGTTTTTACTTTTCGGCCCTA
>JBCBIK010000007.1:0-58427 GCA_038524545.1 Cyanobacteria bacterium J06623_4
CGATTGACCATGCCTTGATTGAGCAATCGAATAGCTAAACAAGAAAGCCCTCAGCACACTGTGCTGGGGGCTTTTTTGTTGGTCGCGTTATTTTATAGTGCGCAAAAGTGTTGGATGAATACTGTTGCTGCGATGCCGGATTGTTTAGAGGATTGGCTGTATTTCTATTCATCTAGTCTTTATACAAGGTTGTTGGTTGTAGAAACCCTGCTCCATAATTTGGGGACAGGCTGCCAAAGACGTGCTTAGCCATTCAAAACCGCGTCTTTCTGATCGTCGCTACCGGCAACCTTGGGTTTTTTGCCGTTTCTCTTAGCAGCGATCACGCGCACCTATGGCTTATTTCATCGTAGTTTGGTTAGGTCTTTTAGTGAGCTGCATGATCGTTGGGAGCGGTCTTTTGTACGGCTTGCAGGCGATGTGGATTTGCCAGCGTGGCTACCGAATGGTGCTATCGGTATGGCTTGGGCTCGGCGTTTTGAGCATTTTGCTACTGGCGATCGCATTGGTAAGTCCGCTCACACCGGGGGTAGGCGTTGGGGCGATCGCAGCTGCCGTATTGCTGTGCCTGAGTATTCGCGCTGTGCGAGCAGAGATGTTTTACCTAGCAATGCAAACATCTGGACGCGCGGTGTTGGTGTTTGCGGTTAGTAGTGTTGCGATCGCTATTTTTACGACACAGCGGGTTACCTGGCTTGATACAGGGCTTTATCACTACGGGGCTATTCAATGGTTTGCAACCCACGGGGCAACGCCAGGGTTGGCGCTGATCAATCGGTTGTTTGGATTTGTGTCTGCTTGGTTTGCACTTTCAGCGCCGTTCAATCCGCCTCAGATGCTAGGCCGAGCAAGCGCAGTGCTCAATGGCTTTATTCTGCTGTTACTAACACTACAAATTGTTCTTTCTGCTGTACTAATTAAAGAACAACTTACAACTTTAAATTCAGATGACTGGTCGCCTTTAAAGCTGCCGCAGGCGAGCGCTCTCTTTTTGCTTATTTCTTCTTGTTTGTCTTTTGTTTTGGTAACGCAGACTTCTTTTTTGTCCGCCATTGTGGTGTCTGCATCCCCTGATATTGCGGTTGTTCTCCTCACGATTATCACAGGTTGGTCGATACTGGTGGTTAGTGAATCTGGTCGCACCGGTAACTTTTCGATGCCATCTGGTCGGGTGCGATCGCTGGTCAATGCTGACCTTATTCCTATGGCGCTTGCTGCCGCTACTGTTTCTATAAAGCTCACAGCTTTGCCGCTATTGGTTGTTGTCGTCGGGTTTTATGCCTTTAGGCAGTTGACAGTACTGCGGGTGATAGCAAGCGGGGTTTTCTTGTTTATACTACTGCTTCCCTTCTTATGGACTCAAACTCTGATATCGGGTTGCCCGCTCTATCCTTCGACGTTTGCTTGCTTTGACCTGCCTTGGACACTCGCACCAGAAACGGTTCAAGACCTTGCTAGCAACACCCATGGATGGGGGAAGTGGTTTGGGGAGCCACCAACAGAAGCTAACCGCACGCTGTGGTTGATTCAGCAGTGGATTGGGAGCAATCAGTCTAGCAAGCTAATGGTTGTTTTACTGCTTATTTCTGTTCTTTCAGGCATTTACTTCCTCATGCGTGTAAAGGCTGATAAATTTCCTGTCGGCCGCCTGCCAGCGTCCGGTCTCTATGGCTTAATTGGCCTTTCTTGGCTTGGGACAGCATTTGTAATGCTCAAGGCACCGCTTTTTCGATTTGGCATGGGATACCTTTTATTGTTGCCGACGCTAGTGCTGGTCGCTATGAGCTATGCCCTAATTCAAAAAGCCGTTGCCAAGCTGAGATACTCTATGCGGCGTAGGTTCTCAACTATTTTCACATTGGTATTGCTGTCAGCGGGCCTTGCGCTAACGATAGGAATGACCGGAGATGTTTTAAGGAAAGAAGCGTTGAGGGGTTCCGCTTCCTCTAGGCTATTCAGTCGTGTTTTAGTGGCGTCTCCACTGCCAGCTGTAAATACCTATACTCATACGCTAAACGGCATTCCGTATATCATTACCCTACATGAACGCTCCCAGTGCTGGTCAGCGGCGTTGCCCTGTGTCAGCCTCTTGCATTCTGAGGTGAAGCTGCGCCGCCCTAGCGTAGGCATTAGAGGTGGCTTCGTAGGGCCTGTGAGCGATGCAAAGACATAGTACGGATGCTTTGTAGAATGAGATACTTTTTTGTCAGAACGATCATAAAGCCTGTGTGAGGATTGCTTGTTTCTAGCGATTTGTTAAAAAAAAACTATGTGTTGAGTTATATTTAGCTGTAGGCATACGTTGTCATTTGTAAGTGTTTCTCTGCAAGAAGCGCACGTCTAGTGTCAAGTAATTAGTGACATAAACAACAACTAGCGACAGCGTATTTATCGACTGTTTCTTAGATTATCAGTCAGTTAGAACACGGTAAAGGCAAGGCATTCAGACACCTTGAATGTCACAATTTCATAGCTTGACAATCTACTACGGCAGTGTCTGATGTCCTAGTTGATTTGGACATGCTCGCTGTCTTTGCTTGTTTACCCTGTTCCGAATTAGCTTTTCCTGTATGTCACTCTCGATTGCACTTTTCTAATACGTTCTTCTAGCTTGTCACGTTAGGGTGCCACATTTGTCATTGGCATATTGGTGGGCGCCCCGAATTCTAACTTAGATACACGTTATATATCTCCGTTGATTCCTCTCACGACTGTTCGTTCAGTCTGTGCAACTTTGTCTGGGTGGTAGAGCGGCTGTTCCCCTCCCCTTGTGAACTGATGAAGCTGTTTTCGCGCAGCGGAGATCTTTTTATAAAAGCGTTTTTCAAGATCGCCTGATCTGAGCGACTGCGCCTTTGATCAGATAGTGTGCGCAAACGATCAGGACTAAGAATAGAAACAATCATTCGTTGGGTTGAGTGATGACGGACTGTGTTTATTTATTCTGCTGAAGGGCGCTCAGACTGTATAGCTAATTAGTCTCTCACAGAGGATCAAAAATGGCAGATTCGCGACTGAACGCGCCCCAACTCTCTATCGTGATCCCTGTTTACAACGGGGGAGAGAGCTTTCGCAAATGCCTTGATAGCGTTCGCCGCTGGGGGGCTTCGTCGGAGGTGATTGTGGTCTCTGATGGCGACTCTGACGGTAGCTGGAAGTTGGCTGAAGATTACGGCTGCCGAGTGATTCGGCTGTCGGCTTCTGGTGGGCCAGCCCGAGCGAGAAATATCGGTGCTAAGGCGGCTTCGGGCTCCATTTTATTGTTTATAGATGCCGATGTAGAGCTGCAACCCACAACTGTGCTGCGGACGATTTTCGCCTTTCAGCAGCATCCTGAAATTGCGGCGCTCATTGGGTCCTATGATGATGCCCCAGGCGCAGAAAACTTTCTCTCTCAATACAAAAATCTTTTCCACCATTACACTCATCAAGGCGCTCGGGAAGAAGCCTCTACCTTTTGGGGGGCCTGTGGTGCCGTCAGAAGAGATGTCTTTTTTGAACTAGGTGGGTTTGACGAAAGCTATCGTAGACCCTGCGTGGAGGATATTGAGCTGGGCTACCGTATACGGCAGGCTGGCTATGGTATTCGGCTGTGCAAGCACATCCAGGTTAAGCACTTAAAGCACTGGACGTGGTTTTCTTTGCTGAGGGCGGAGGTGTTTTACCGGGCGCTACCTTGGACGGCGCTACTGCTGCGGATTAAGAAAGTTCATCCCGATCAGTACCGGCTTTTTTCTCGAGATTTGAATTTGAAGTGGTCGAGCCGTTTGAGTGTTGTGCTGGTCTATGCCATGGGCTTGCTGGCGATGATGGCGGTGTATTGGTCGGGTGGAGTTTGGCTTGCGATCGCCTGCGGAATCGGACTGGTATGGATTAACTGGCCCGTGTACAGCTTTTTCCACAGAAAGCGAGGCAAGTGGTTCGCGCTGCGGGTGTTGCCTTGGCACTGGCTCTACTTTTTCTACAGCGGTTTGGCCTTTGCCCTTGGCTCGGTAAGACATCACTGGCAAGAAGGGCCGGGCAAGCGATTGGCGGTGTTTAGGATGTCGGCTTCGTGATGCCGATACTTCTAAAAAAATACTTCGAATAAATAGCTACACAACTTTGGAGAGAGTTTTATGAATCGTACAGTCGTAATGGGTGCTGGCCCGGCAGGTCTTACCGCTGCCTATGAACTGGCAAAGAATGGTAAAACGGCTATCGTGCTTGAGCAGGCTGATAAGGTTGGCGGCATCTCTCGCACCGAGACTTACAAAGGCTACCGATTTGATATTGGTGGGCATCGCTTTTTTACAAAAGTGGGTGAAGTCCAACAGATCTGGAAAGAGATCCTGGGAGACGAGTTTATACAGGTTCCCCGGCTTTCTCGGATTTACTATCGGGGCAAATTTTTTGACTATCCCCTGTCAATTAGCAGTACGCTCTCTAACTTAGGCGTTGTCGATAGTGGCCTAATTATCTTGAGCTATCTCAAGTCAAAGCTTAACACTACGCTCAACCCTGGTCCGGAAGCTGAAAACTTAGAAGACTGGGTGATTGAACGGTTTGGTAATCGCCTGTATAGAACTTTTTTCAAGTCTTACACTGAGAAAGTCTGGGGCATTCCCTGCAACAAGATTCAGGCTGAGTGGGCGGCCCAGCGCATCAAGGGCCTTTCTCTAAAGAAAGCGGTCATCAACGCCGTCTTTGGTAGCAACGACACGAAAACCTTGATTAAAAAGTTTGACTATCCCATTTACGGTCCTGGCATGATGTGGGAGCGCTGTCAAGAGATCTTGAATAATAAGGGATCGCTGGTGCATATGGAGACGCGGGTAACCCGAGTCGAGCACGATGGCAAGCGCGTTCAGCGGGTGATTGCTGAGCAAAACGGTCAGTCAGTAGAGCTGACGGGCGATAGTTTTGTCTCGAGCATTCCGGTGACTGCGCTCATGCGTGCCCTTGACCCCGCGCCGCCTCAGCCTGTTTTAGCGGCAGCCCAGTCGCTAAAGTATCGTGACTTTCTGATTGTGCCACTGGTAATAGATCTCAAAGACATTTTTCCTGATAATTGGATTTATATTCACAGCCCCAAGTTCAAAGTTGGCCGCATTCAGAACTTTAAGAACTGGAGCAAGGCGATGGTCCCCGACCAGCGTAAGACCTGCGTGGGGATGGAGTATTTCTGTAGTGAGGGCGATCAGCTCTGGGAAATGTCCGATGAGGACTTGATTGCGCTGGCTAGTCGAGAGATTGTTGGTTTGGGTCTGGTGGCAGATTTGAAATCTGTTGAAGATGGCACGGTGATTCGTCAGAAGAAGGCCTACCCGGTATACGACGGAGAGTATCGTCAGCACCTAGCCGTCATTCAAGACTATGTACAACAGTTTGAAAATCTTCAGACGGTGGGCCGCAATGGTATGCACCGTTACAACAACCAAGACCACTCCATGCTAACTGGATTGCTCGCAGCGAAGAACATTTTGGGCGAGCGCCACGATCTCTGGAATGTGAATGTGGAGCGCTCGTACCACGAGGAATTTACGCGGGATCAATGGGACAAGGCGAAAAAGAAGCTCAAAGAACCCGTTAGAGCCTATGCGAGGTAGGGCGAGTGGAGTGTGAGGGTGATATGTTGTTTGTTTCTGTGATTGTGCCGGTATTCAATGATGCTGAGCGATTGAGGATTTGTCTGGAAGCGCTTGCTGGGCAGACGTATGACGCTGCATCCTACGAAGTGATTGTCGTGGACAATGGCTCAGACGGAAGTGAGAACATTGCGGGTGTTGTTGACGACTTTTCTATGGCCATTTATGCCTACGAGCCCAGGCCAGGGTCTTACGCGGCCAGAAACAAAGGGCTTGAGTTAGCAAAAGGTCCAGTGCTGGCATTTACCGATGCTGACTGTATTCCTTCGCCCACCTGGATAGAGACTGGCACACAGACCCTTGAGCGTACGCCCAACTGCGGACTGGTGGCAGGTCGAATTGAGCTGTTTTTTAAGCAAAAAAGGGGTAATGCCATAGAGCTGTATGAGAATTTGACTGCGTTTCCTCAGCAGCGATTGTTAGCTGAAGCTCATGGGGCTGCGACCGCTAATGTGTTTACGTTTAAGTCGGTTGTGGAGAAGGTTGGCCCGTTCAATGAAGCTTTGTTTTCGAATGGAGACCTTGAGTGGTCGGAGCGGATATTTTTGGCGGGGTATCAGCAGGTGTATGCCAAGGATGCCTGTGTGGCCCATCCCGCTAGGCACACGCTAAAACAGCTATACAAAAGAACAGTGCGGCTCGCTGGGGGGGTGTTCGGTCGATGTATGCGACCAGAGCAGTCTGTTTGGCGGCGAAATTGGCTGTTTGGCAAACTGTTGCTAGCAGAGCTGACGCCTCCTGTCAATTTTGCAATTAGCAACCTGAGAGATTCTCGTTTGCAGGGGGTGACGCAGAAGCTGTCGGTTTCATTGGTTTTGCTCTGGGTGCGCTATGTGAGTGCTTTTGAGATGGTGAGATTGCGGCTTGGCGGCGTGCCGCATCGGGGCTAGGAGAACGCCAATATGTCGAAGACTGTATGCCGAAGCGTAAGACTGAAAATGGGGACAGGCCAGCTGATATGACCGCTGAGAAAATGAGGGTCGCTTTTGTTGTTCATGAGTTTCCGGTGCTGTCGGAAACGTTTATTGTCAATCAGGCGATAGGCCTAATGGATAGGGGGCATGAGGTGGATATCTTCACCCGTCAGCTGGGTGATACGGATAAGCTGCATCCCGATGTGTGTCGCTATGGGTTGCTGGATCGCGTCCATGTGTTTCCTGATGTGCCGGAGAACTATGGGTGGCGGGCTGTGAGGGCGATCGCACTCATTTTGAAATACGGTTTCCGCTATCCTGGGCCTATTTTGCGATCGCTCAATCCATTCACCCGAGGCATTCGCGCACTGTCGCTATGGTCGCTGTTTACAGCTATCCCAGCGCTCAGCTGGCCCCGCTACGACATTGTGCACTGTCAGTTTGGCAATTTGGGCTTCCACGGTTTGCTCATTCAAGACTTCAACCCCGCTGCGAAGCTGGTGATGATGTTTCGTGGATTTGACATCAGTCAACACCTTCGCGACAAGGGCGATCGCCTCTATACATCCATCTTTGCTAAGGCCGATTTCTTTTTGACTAACTGTGATTTCTTTCGGCGGCGGCTGGTGGTGCTGGGCTGCCCGGCTGACCGCGTTCGGGTGCACTACTCGGGGCTAGACTGCGAGAAATTTGCGCTGAAGCTAAGGACCTACGAGCCGGGAGAACCCGTGCGAATTGCGGCCACCGGACGACTGGTTGAGAAAAAAGGGTTTGAATATAGCATTCGAGCGATCGCACAAGTTGCCAAACAAATGCCTGTCATTTACGACATTATGGGCGATGGTCCCCTACGACCCGAGCTATCGGCGCTGATCGAATTTTTGGGGCTCTCTGGCCAGGTGCGTTTGCTGGGCTGGTGCGATGAAGCGGAGATTATTCGCGTGCTTGAGCGCGCTCATCTCTTTGTGGCACCGAGTGTAACTGCGGCCAGTGGCAACCAGGATGCACCGATTAACGTCTTAAAAGAAGCGATGGCGCTGGGGCTCCCTGTGGTGAGTACTTACCACGGTGGCATTCCAGAGCTGGTGCAAGATGGGGTCTCAGGGCGACTGGTGCCAGAGCGAGATGCCGATGCGATCGCCCAGGCGCTACTGGAGCTAATCGCACAGCCCAACCGCTGGCCGCAGATGGGACAGGCTGGGCGCGACTACGTGAAGGCGCACTACGATCTCCATAAGCTGAACGACCAGCTCGCTCTCCTCTATAGAGAATTGCTTTCTGAAGATAGGACTTTAAATGATGGGAAAGCCGCCGATAAGATACCGCTGGCACAGGCCGTGAGCCCGTAGCCACAGTCATCGATAACCTTTTAATCAGCCTTTTTGATAATGCGCATTTTCACACTACCTTTTTGACTGCTTACAACAGTTGTTTTTCTAGGATGACACTCATGAATACAACGCAACCCCTTGCCAAACAGATTGAGTCACCTGCGTCGACAGACGCGCCCGACGTCACGCTGGTTGTTGTGCCTCGCGAGCGGTTTAGCTGTACCGCCGAGTCGTTAGAAAGTCTCTACGAGCATACGCAAGTCTCCTTTGATCTGGTTTATGTCGATGGGAATTCGCCGCCGCATATCCAAAAGTATTTAGAAGAAAACTCGAAAGCCCGTGGGTTTAAGCTCATTCGAACCGAGTACTATCTATTTCCCAACAAAGCCAGAAATATCGGCATGGCCCACGTTAAGACGCCTTATTTTGTCTTTGTGGACAATGACGTTGTGGTGTCGCCGGGGTGGCTCCAGGCCTTGCTGACCTGCGCAGAAGAGACCCAGGCTGATGTGGTCGGCCCGCTGATGTGCCAAGACGAACCGGTGCACGAAGTAGTTCACTTTGCAGGCGGCGAGTCTCACATATGGGTCGATAAGCTCGGTCGCAGGCGCATACGAGAGAAAATGATAGCTCAGGGCAAGCGCGTCGAAGAGCTGATGCCAAAACTGTCTCGTACCCAGACCGAACTCGCAGAATTTCACTGCACCCTCGTTCGCAAATCGATTGTCGACAAGCTCGGTCCGCTGGATGAGGGAATGCGCAACACCAAAGAGCATATGGACTTTTGTATGAGCGTGATTGAAGCAGGCGGGAAGGTATACTTCGAGCCCGCTTCTGTGGTGACCTACGTGCCGGGGCCGCCTCTGGAGCGTAGCGATCTCACCTTTTATATGCTGCGCTGGAGTGACGACTGGACGCTCGAGAGTCTGCACCACTTCCGAGACAAATGGAATGTGGTAGAAGATGGCTACTTTACGACCAAATACAAGCATTTGGGCTGGCGGCGCCATATGACTATCTTTACGCCTGTGGTCAATGTGCTGACGTTTGGCCGGGGGAGCCGCCTGCTGCTGCGGGCATTTGCCAAGGTCGACCACACATTCAACCGCTGCCTGACCTGGTATCACCGTCGGCAACAAAAGCGCTACGCAGGTGGTCTCTCCTAATGACACAATCTGCTGCGCCCCTGCTCACTATCATCATCCCCACCTACCAGCGGCCTGCGCTGTTAAAGCGAGCTGTGTGTAGCGCCCTAGCCCAACAGGTTGAGGGCGAGCCAGAAGCGGCTGTAGAAGTATTGGTAGTCGACGATGGGTCTCCTCAGCCGGTGATGGTGGATGCGCATCCTCGATTACGGCTGGTGAGGTTGCCAGTCAATTGTGGTGGCGCGGCGGCTCGCAATGAGGGCGCGCGGCTTGCAAGGGGAAAATACATTAGCTATTTGGATGATGATGATCGGCTGTTGCCTGGCATGGCTGAGATGGCGATCGCAGCACTAGAGAAAGCTGTCCCACAGGAGGCGAACTTACCTCAGCCTGTTGCGGTGTTGGGCGGGATAGAAGTGGTCAATGCAGAGGGGCGAGTAACCAGTACTCGGCTGCCGCCTACCTTACCGAGGGGCGCACATTTTGCGCTGGAGGCGGCGCAGCCAGGTAAGTCTTTTTTGTGCAAACAGACCCTGGTGATAGAGCGCGCTGTGCTGTTGAGCATTGGCGGTTTTGATGAGTCTTTTCAGTCGCGGGTGCATACAGAATTGTTTCTGCGGCTCAATCAGGTTTGTTCTATCTTGGGGCTGCCAGCGGTCACCTATCAGCTTACGGCTCATGGGGGGCCTCGTGTTTCACGCAATCCGGCGTTACGTCAGCTCAGCTTTGAGCAGTTGATTGCCAAGCACCGCGATATTTTTGAGGCACATCCTCCGCAGTTTGCTCAGTTTGTCTATCGCCATGCTCAGGTTTTGCTGCGCATGGGCCAAAAAAGATCGGCGTTTCAAGCGCTGCTGTGGGCGCTTAAGATCCATCCCTTGCGCAGTTTACGGCTGCTCACCTACGAAGTCAAAAGCCGTTTTTTCTCCCTGTCCATGCTCTCTGCCCGCTCTCTCTGAATATGGCCGTCAAAACACTTGTCAAGAAAGTTATTAAGACAACTCGCTTCTGGCGAGAACATCGGCTAATTCTGCGAGAATTCAAACACTTTCAGGGCGTTGCGATTTTGGCAGTGGCGTTTGCCTTTGCGGCTGCTTTTTTTGAAGGGGCGACGGTGGGCTTTATTGCCGCTTTTTTGCAGGGGTTAACGAATCCGGCAGAGCCGCCTATTCAAAGCGGTTGGGTTGGGTTTGATAATTTCTTTTTGGCGGCTAGCGCTCCGGCGGGACAGAGGATTTATCGCCTCTCGGCGCTGCTATTGCTGTGCGTATGGGTGAGGGCCGTTTTCGATTATTTGGGCCGGGTCTATTCTAAGAAGGCATCGCTAAACTTGGTAGATGGGCTGAGGCGAGAGATTTTTCGGCAGCTGGCTAGCTTTAGACTGAGCTTTTATGCGACCTCTAAGCCTGGGGTACTGATCAACACTTTGAGGGGAGAGGTCAAAGAAGTGCAGCGAGCGTTCGACTTGCTGGCTAATTTCTTTGTGTTTTCTTCTAAGCTGCTGGCCTACATGGCGGCAATGCTGCTGCTCTCTTGGCAGCTGCTACTGGCCTCGGTGTTGGTGTTTGGGCTGCTGTCGGTGGGGCTGACGTGGCTGACGGCACGGGTGAGGCAGGCTAGCTTTGAAGTGCCGAAGGCCAATAAGCTATTTACCGCTAGGGCGCTCTCTTTTGTGAGTGGGATTCGGACGGTGCACGCTTCGGGGACGCAGGCCGTGGAGACGCAGCGATACGCCAAAGCGACGAGAGAAGTTTACAACGCTCAAATAGATGTCATTAAGCTCTCGGAGCTGATTCAGCCCATTGTAGAGGGGGCGGGTGCCACTCTGCTAGTCGGGATGGTGGCGTTTTCCTATGGGTTGTTGATTACATCTGGTCAGCTAACGGCGGCAAAGCTGCTGACGTTTTTGTTTGTGTTGCTGAGGGCGACGCCACTGTTTTCACAGCTGAATGCGACAATTGTGGGTTTTGTGGCGGTTCAGGGCTCGCTGGGCGCCGTGACTGAACTGCTGCGGCGAGATGACAAGCCCTATCTCCAAGATGGTCATCGGGTGTTTGCAGGGTTGAGGCGGTCTATTGATTTTGAGTCGGTGGATTTTGCCTATCGGGCGGGTGAGCCGATTTTGCACGAGATAACGCTGTCGATTCGGCGCGGTGAAACAACGGCGCTGGTGGGCGCTTCGGGGGCGGGAAAAACGACGCTGACAGATCTGATTCCTCGATTTTATGACCCGACTGGGGGGCGAATTTTAGTAGATGGGGAGGATGTGCGATCGCTCAACATCGACTCGTTCAGGCAGCGGATGGCAATTGTTAGCCAAGATACTTTTATCTTCGATGCGACGGTAAGAGAGAACATTTGCTATGGCGTCGACCGGGGAGACCAGAGGGGAGATGGCAGGAGCCGGCCGGCCTGTAGCGACAAGGCTGTGTACGAAGCGGCGAAGATGGCTAATGCTCTAGAGTTTATTTTGGAGTTGCCCCAAGGGTTTGAGACGGTGCTGGGCGAGCGAGGTATTCGGCTTTCTGGGGGGCAAAGGCAGCGGATTGCGATCGCTCGCGCCCTGCTGCGCAATCCCGAGATTTTGATTTTGGACGAGGCGACTAGCGCCTTAGATTCTGTCACGGAGCGGCTGATTCAAGAGTCGCTAGCGCTGCTCACTGAAGGCCGCACAGTGATTGTGATTGCCCACCGACTATCGACCATCACAGGGGCTAACAAAGTGGTGGTCTTAGAAAAAGGAAGAATTGTTGAACAAGGTGACTATCAGGCGCTTTTGAGGAGAAAAGGGGCGCTGTGGAAGTATCACCAAATGCAGTTTGAAATGAGTGATGCGTATTAGTGGTTGATGACTTGGTTTTAAATAATCTCGTTTTTGCTGATTTAGCTTTTGATGAGTGAGCTTTTGATGATATGGATTATCCAATGTTTTCTGTGGTCGTGCCGACCTACAACCGACCAAAGCAGCTAGAAAGATGCCTGATGGCCCTAGTGCAGCTAAAGTATCCGCGCGATCGCTGCGAAATTATCGTCGTTGATGACGGTAGCCAAACGCCGCTCGATAGCGTTGTCGCGCCCTTTCAGCAGTATGTCAATATTCAGCTGCTACGCCAGGAAAATGCCGGTCCTGCGGCTGCTCGTAATGCGGGGGCTCAGGCGGCGAGCGGCACGTATATCGCCTTTACCGATGATGACTGTATGCCCAGTGCTAACTGGCTTAATCGGTTTTCGCTGACTTTTCAAGAACAGCCAGAGGCCATGCTGGGCGGACGCACGCTCAATGCCCTGCCCAACAATTTGTATTCTTCGGCGTCTCAGGCACTGATTGATTATTTGTACAGTTACTACAGCTCAGGAACTCAGGGGATTTTCTTCGCGTCTAATAATATTGCAATGGCGCGATCGCAGTTTTTAGAAATCGGCGGATTTGATGTGTCTTTTCCACTCGCTGCCGCAGAAGATCGCAACCTGTGCGACTGTTGGCAACAGGCTGGTTACCCCATGAAATACGTTCCATCGGCCACGATTCAGCATGCCCACGGCCTATCGCTAAAATCGTTTTGGCGACAGCACTTTAACTATGGACGCGGCGCCTTTTGCTTTCACCAAGTGCGCGCCCAGCGAACAACTGAAAAGATCCGCGTTGAGCCGCTCAAATTCTATACCGACCTGCTGACCTATCCTTTACGACAGCGCACAGTGATGGCCTCCTGGCAAACGTCGTGGCTGTTGCTACTTTCTCAAGTCGCTACTACAGCAGGTTTCTTTTGGGAGCGACAGACTCAGACAGAAACATGATTGCCATAGTCGAGGTCGCTAAGACATAACTGCAAAGACATGATTGCCAAAACCTAGCGCTGACAGGCGATATTATCATGCAACATACAGCCAACCAGAGGACGTTGCCAAAGGCGCCGGGTCGAGTGCTCACAGGGCTGGTTGTGTTGCTGCTAGTTGCGCTGGGTCTGCTACGTTTTGCCTACCTAAATGCGGATTTTCCGACTGGGTTTCCGCTGGGGTTTGGGGTGAAGGGAATGCTCTACACCGATGAGGGCTGGTGGTCTCGCAACGCGGTTGCCTGGGTGAGGGAAGGGCGCTGGTATATCGATGATGGCTACAATCCGATTGTAAATTTGCCAGTGCTGCCACTCCTGCAGGCGGTATGGTTCAAGGTGTTTGGCATCAGTTTGACGACGGCTCGCGCCCTGACGGCGACGGCAACGCTAGGTGTTAGTGCTCTGGTGTATGTCTTTGCACGTCGTGAAATCTCTCCGAGATGGGCTTGGCTCGCTCCTTTTTTGGTTGTGAGCAACTACGCGATTTTTGCGTTTAGCCGGTTGGCGCTGCTGGAGATGCCGATGCTGTTGTTGATGCTGCTCAGTCTGTGGTTGGCGAGCCTGGGCCGCCGGTCATCCACCCTTACGACGATTGGGTCAGCTGCGGTGCTAGTGGTGGCTGCCCTGACAAAAACAACGGCGCTTTTTGCGTTGCCGCTGCTGGTGTTTGTTGTTTTTTGTCAGCACAAATCACGACAGACAAACATTCGTCACGTTTTAATCTGGCTGCTTTGCTTTGGTTTGTTGTATTGCGCCTACCATGTCTTTTTTGTGCGAGTCAAGCCTGAAAGCTATGAATATTTTTCAAGCTACAATCTCAGCGGTAAGCTCATTCACAGAACCTTTCTCTCATATATCGACGGACCTGCGCGGGCTGTAAGGCGGAGCCTTCAGCTGTTTCCTGTTCTCTTTCCCTGTCTGCTCATTTCGATGGTGTTCCTGGTCAAGCAGGCTGCCTACCGAAAAAGTTTTCTTTTTAGGATTTCTCTGTTTTGGAGTTGCCTGTCGATGGCGGCATTTTCTGTGAGTAACTACGCGCCGCCCCGATACTTTGTGGTGCTGATAGTGCCGATAGCGCTAGTGATTCCGCTGGCGCTGCAGTCGCTTTTCGAAGGTGCTGCATTGGCTGAGGGCGCTGCAGGTGGTGCGGTCTCTGGCCTGTACCCTGTTCGGCGGCAGCTGAGACTACCGCGCGATCGCTTCCTACACAACAAGCGATGGCAAGCTTGGCTACTCGGGGGTGTTTTTTCGGTTGCGATCGCACTGAGCCTGGCTCGGATTGGGCTGTATTTACGCGCACCTGACTTCAGCTTCAACGCTATGGCTAAAGCGGTAAGCGCTCAAGTGGCCGCCTCTCCGAATGCTTCTCGTGTCGTGATGGGTCCGTTTGCCGATACGGTGGCACTAGCAGCGCCTATCGAAGCGATTAACGACGATATGGGATTTCGGTCACTATCGTATCGTTTTACGGAGTTGAATCCTGGATACTATCTCTTTGTTGGACCTGTTGAAGAAGCTGGCAACATCGCAGATTTTGACCATGAAGCGCCCCGCGTGCTGCCTGACTACTTCACGCTAGAGCTTGTCGATACTTTCGAGGTTTTTCAGAATCGGATTTATCCAGAGTCTGTTTCTCTTTACCGGCTTACTGCCAAAAGTCAGTAGTTTGCCAAGGCTGCGAATACCGGATGGCTCGCCGAATGGATGCTCGCGACCTTGGCAGGCTACTGCTTGGTGGCCTTTACCTTTTGTATTAGGCTGCGATGTGAATTGGGGCTGTGCGCTTAGGCTCGGCAACAGGTTTCTGTGTGCTGGCTGCCTGGAGAGCGAGGGGCTGGAGGTGATAGTTGCGGACGAAGACTTCGATTTGCTTCACGGCTTGAGAGAGTGTTTGCTCGGCTGAGACATGCTTGATGCCCTGAGTGCGAATCTCCGTCGTGGGCAGCTGGAACCACCAGGCTTGGGGCGCGCGACCATGGCGGCGACGGAGCGTATTGAGTAGGTTGACCGGGCTCTGCATGGGCTTGGTCTGTACGGTGCTGACAGGGGTGACCTGTAGCTGAGCGCAGGGATAGTCGCACAGCGTGACGAAGATGGCATAGTCTGCCTGAGCGATCGCATCGGCCACCGACAGTGATAGCTGATGACCAACCCGGGCACGAACGCCGGGCAGCTTCCAGTCGGCAATGGTTTTGGCTAGCTGCTTGGTCAGTTTGGACTCTTCGCGGCAGATGATCCAAAACTTTGTTTTAGTGGGTGTTGTGATGGACATTGATGGTGTAACCCCAAGACGATTTATGATTTTGTGGACAGGTTGGAAAAAATCGACAGCGCAACCTTACAGCTCTCTTGGAGAAGCCTTTGATTGAGGCCAAAAGAAAGCAAAAAAAAATTGCTGCAGGCGATGATGAGCGGTGCCCCAGAGTGTCGTTCTGGCACTTGTAATGAAGGCGATAGAACGCTTTGGGGTAGCCTGCTGTGGCGGTAAGTCTTACTCTGATATAGATTGCCCCGCCCCTTGCAAAGAATCAACTGTGCTTGGTCTGTTTTTCCTAAGCGGAAACACGGCACTTTTTGTTGGTTGTTGTTGCACAAGTATGAGGGAAACTATTGAAGTCTACTACTGAACAATGGGTATAGGTCTCACGATGGATACTGTGTTTATCAACCGCCCTTGACTTAGCGCGAACATACAGCCTTCCGCGCTTTGCTATACGTCCCTGAATTGGGCGCTTAAACGGGGGGTGAGCAAATGCTACTTGCGAAAGGGCCCGATCCAAATAGAGGCGCCGGTGACGAGTGGAATGAGGGCGAAGATGCCGCCAGAAATTAGTGGATGCGCTTTGGCCGCCGGTAGCGATAGCATCGTGCCAACGACGAAAGCGCAGTAGAGCAGCGCCGCGAAGGGAACCGCGCAAATGAGGATAATCATCAGGCGTTCGTTAGACTCGATAGGTGGCATAAGCATTCGGCATGAGGGGACAGTTAGCTTTGCTCAGTAGGTGAACCTGTGGGTGAACCTGTGGGGAATCGACAGTTGAAATCTGTAGTTCTTGTTGTGCAGTTGTTTTCATCGGTCACACAGAACAACACTCTGGGTTCGGAAGTTTGCTATAAGATGCATGTTAGCGAATGCCTGAGGTGTACTTTTTGGTGGGTGGCTTTGCTGTGGCTGTTGAAGTGCTTTGAAGTGCTGTTGTAAGTTTCGTTTGAGTATCTAGCTTTGAATTTTTTTCAGTTTAGTGCCGCATTTAGGCAAGCGCGTGAGACAGACAGTGGGCAAGCGTCCTCCCAGCAGAGGCTGGCAAAAAAGGGATTGGGCTTCGATGAGATAGGGCCTATCTTTTTGACGGCGCTGATGTTTTTGGGGGTAGCTGGGACGCTGCACTGGTGGTCGATGTCGCCGAGGCCGCAGTCTTTTCTGGAGCCGACTGACTGGGTGGCTTCGCCCTTGCCGCTGGCCATGGAAGGAGGGGACCCCTATTTGCGAGCGCTGATGCGGACTATTTCGGCGGCGGAGTCGAATACGACGGACCCCTACCGACTGCTGTATGGCGGCAAGCGGGTTCAGGATTTGACCATGCACCCAGATGAGTGCGTGACGATTGTAGCTGGGCCAAACAAGGGTAACTGCACAACGGCGGCGGGCCGGTATCAATTTTTGACGACGACTTGGCAGCAGCAGGCTCAAAACTATCACCCGAATCGGCCTGCTTGGTATGAGCTGTGGGAGCGGCTAAGCTTTGAGCCGCTGTATCAAGACCAGGTTGTGCACGATTGGCTGGCCGATAGCGCCGTCTGGGGCATAGATATTCCGACGCGGCTGCGCGATGGTGAGATTGCTACGGTTTTGGAGGCCCTTTCCGGGACGTGGACCAGTTTGGGCTACGGCATTGAAGATAATAGTATGTCAGCGCTATTGCCTGAGATCTATGATGAGATGCTAACGGAGGAATTAGCAAACGTCGGGGGGTAGCGATGTCGGCCTATCGGACAGTAATTTTGGAGGCGCATGACGGCTCGCGGTGGCGATCGCTCTCTCAGCTGCCAACCTGCGATGATGCCCGACTCAATCAATATTTGCTGTGGGAAAATCCTCACCTGAGCCCGCCGCCGCGTAACGCGGAGGGCTTTCCCCCCCTACCGGACGATTGCAGCGGCAGGGTTCAGTCTCGGCTGAAGGGCGTCGCCTACTATGTCACTACCTGCCTAGATCTGCCTAGCTTCAAGGCAGGCGTAAAGCATGTAGAGAAGGCCTACAAAGATCGCAGCGCGCAGGTGCTAACGGAGATGAAGGGCGCGATCGCAATGGCGGAAGTTCTCTCCGATGGCAACATTCCCGTTCGGTTCATTATTTTGCTCGATTACTGATTGGCCTAGTGGCTGACTGGCTGAATCAACGAAGGTCACAATTGAGCGTTTATCGCCTGTTTTATCTGGTGAAGTTTATCTTTAGCGGCGCCGCTCTCAAGCTGCGATCGCGCCATGTCGTACCCAGCTTCTATGCTTTCTGCTCTCCCGACACGCCACAGATAAAAGCCGCTATTCCACACCGCCGACCGGCTGATTTCGTTGGTCTCTCCGGCGATGGCTGCTTGGTAGTCTTGGCGAAGCACCTCTGGCGCGGTGATGCTCGGGTCGGGGCCATCGAAGCCGTAGTCGCGGGGGTGGAGCAGCAAGCGCTCGGTAGTGAGAGTGCCGGCCTTTACTTGGTTGAGACTGATAATGGCAGTGCGATCGCGGGCAATGTCGCAGCTACCTTCTAAGCCTTTGACGGTGGTAAAAAATTCGGTGCCGCGTTCGGTAAACGCTGTCTGCGTTCTGACCTCTGTTGGCGGGTGAACATAGCCACTGACCACGTTGCTCAGGCCGGTGTAGGGTGCCCACATGATTTCTACGGTGGCCAACGTCGGACGTTTGCCAATCTGTTCTCGGTAGTCGACCATGGCTTCTGCCAGGGGGAACTGAATCGGCTGAAAAAGAAAGCCCAGTCCCGTCTGTGCGAAAACATTTTGCACCTGCCCAAGGGTCTTAAGCGATCGCCAGGGCAAACCCAACGCTTCAAAAATTTCGATGGTGGGCAGGCCGTGTTTGGTGGGGATGCGGCCACTGCCGTGGAGCACGACGGGGGCATCGGCGCTGGCCATCACTAGCGCGGTGAGCGGACTGATGGGCGCAGTGCGCGATCGCCCGTCGTAGGGGTTAGAAAATACCGTAACCGGATACTGGCTGTCGATTTCAGAAAGGCGGGGACCGAGGGCATCGTAGGTGTCGAGCATGCCCGCCAGTTCGGTCGGCGTGGGCCGCTTGATGCGCTGGGCGATCATGAAGGCGCCAATTTGGGCGGGGGTGGCGGCTTCTTTGAGCATCATTTCAGTTGCGATCGCAGATTCTTCGCGGCTGAGTGACTTAGAGGTATGGGTGCCGCTACCAACTTTTTTAAGCAAATCGCGAAATTTTATATGCTGCTGATTGACGAGCCGCTTGTTGCTGGGTCCATCGGAAGCGTCGGGTGAAATATTGGGTATACGGGTCGCGGAAGTGCTCATGGAAACCTACCGAGAAGCTTAAGAAGCGCCATAGGAAGTGACTTCTGAAAGCAGTTGATCGCACTCAGGGATGATCATGTCGCTGCCGATATTCATGCCTGTGTCCGCATCCTTGCTTATCTTGGGGTCAGTACTTGCAGGACTCTGAGGCTGGCTCATCGGACTCATCGCCTGGCTGGCGATCTGGCTGTCGATTTTGGCAAATGTGTCGCCTGCCTGCTGACGCACCAGATTACAAAACTGCTGAATGGGGGGAACCAGCAGACGGTCGTGGGTGGTCACCATGACGACTTTGCGCATTAGGTTTGGCTTGCTGGTTGGCCGGACCACTAGCTCGGGGTCGCGGCGGCTATCGGTGAGGGCAGATCTTGGGAGCAGGGCCACCAGGTTACCCTGACGCACTATGCCACGAAAGGCATCTAGCGTATTGAGTTCGAGGGCGACTTTTAGCTCTTTGCCGTGCTCGCGAAACTGGCTCTGGACGATTCGCTGCATGCCATATCCATCTTTGAAGACCACTTGAGGGAAGCGGGCAATTTCTGACCAGGGCACGACGTCATGCTCAGCCAGTGGATGACCGGCAGCCACGAGCACTTCTACAGGCTCTTCGTAGAGCGGAGTGACAATCATTTCCTGATTGCTGGTGAGCAGCGGATTGTGCATGACGATGGAGACATCCACGAGGCCATCGCGGAGCACCTTGAGAGAGCGATCGCTCCCCAGCGCCGTCACCCGTAGCTGCACATCTGGGTGAGACCGGCAGAACCGGGTCACAATGGGCGGCAGCAGATAGGCACAGACAGAATGAATGCCTGCCACACACAGCTCGGTTTGCTTACCATTGACCAAGTCGGTAATGTCCTGCTGCGCCTGGGTCCATTCTTTGCAGATGCGCGTCGCTCTGGGCATTAGGCTGTTGCCTGCCAGGGTGAGCTTAGCCTGCCCCGTCCGGTGAAAAAGCGGCACGCCCAGATCTTCTTCGACCGCGCGAACCTGACGGCTCACTGTCGATTGGGTTACGCCACATTGACGGGCAGCAGCCTGAAAGCTGCCAGTCTCAGCGACTGCTAAAAAGGCCTGTAACTGCTCTAGGCGCATGTGATTACTTTAAGGGGTGTACTTAAAAGATGGGTGGATATGACGGCGTAGCTTTTAAGCAGATCCGACCGCTGGGCAGCCTACAGCGCACAGTCCACTCTAAAACGCGGCGGTCCCTTGATTTTGTAAGGGTTGTTACGAGTTGAGAAAACCCGCTGCGGTCCACTAGCCTTCAGCCCGCGACAGCACTGGCCCGCTTCCTTCGCTGTAACAGACTCTTAAGATTATTAGCGTAAGTTTGACACGAGAATTTGATCCGAAAAAACCGCGTTTCTGACTGTTCCATCTGGAACGCTTGAAAGGCTGTTTCTGTAGCAGGAGGAAATAACAAGGGGCATGAAAAATCTCATCAGTCTGTTTGAGCGACTGATGAGATTGTGCTGTTATACAAATGAGCTTTGTTGGTCTGTTGTTTTATAGATCTCTCCGAGTTGCTACGACTGGTCGCTTGCTTTGGGACTATCAGTATTATGTTGTTGTTTTTGCCAGACTGTTTTTGCTGAATGAGACTGTTTCTCTACTCTCACGAGTGCTCTGGCCAAACCTGTCTAAGCTGCTGCTACGGGTACTACCTCTGTTTCGCCATCTATTCCATTTTCAGGTGTTAGACCAGAAATAGTTTCAGTAGCGCGGGATCTTTGAGTTTTGAGTAGGCCGATGTTGCTGGTAAGCAAAAAGCTGGTGAAGCTAGCGATCGCAATGACTGGCAAAATCGTCGTGTCTGAAAGCACCGTCAAAATAATGGTGGTGCTCACAGGCGTTTTGGTGATAGCCACGTTAATAGCTGCCATGCAGCAGAGCACGGCAATCGTCGGATGAATCATCGGCATGCCAAAGGCAATGGCCAGACCCAAGCTCGCCCCCGTAAAAAAGAGCGGAAAGATAAAGCCACCGCGAAATCCGCCGTGAATCGTAAAGCAAATAGCCAGCATTTTAGCTAGGCAAATGCCTAGCAGCGTAATGACGCCAAAGGTCGCAGACTTGGCCAGTAGCTGAGTTTCTATCTGCTGCTCACTAAAAAAGAGCGTCGCTGGGTACAGCACCGCGATCCAACCGATGCCCAGTCCGCCCATCACAGCCAGCACAATATGCCGATGTTCAATCTTTTGAATCATCCAATTAAGCGCGCGAAAGATGCCGATGAACAAAATGCCCGCCAGCGCGCCAGCTAAGCCCAGGCCTACGCCCTCTAGCAGGCTGACCCAGGTGAGCGTGGGCAGGTCGCCAAACCGGCCAAAATTGTAGATGCCGCCAATTTCTAGCCCGGTGCCTGCCCGAAAGACCGCAAAGCTACAGATGCCAGCCACCATGGCCGGGATAATGGCTTCGTAGTACTCCAAGCCGCGCCGGTGAGGAATTTCGAGGGCAAACAAGGGACCTCCAATCGGATCACCAAAAAATGCTGCCAGCGCCGCGCCCATGCCGCAAAAGGTCATGATGCGGGTGCTTTCCACCGTCAGCTTCAGTTTTTCAGATATCCAGCTGCCCACACTCCCGTTGATTTGTACCAGCGGTGCCTCAGGGCCCAAGCTACCGCCAGCTGTAATTGAGACTAGCGAGGTCGCTATCATGCCAGGCGTTTGGCTAGGTTCTAGCCGTCCGGCGTCGTGAACGCGATCAATGACCACCGCCATTTCTCCAGGTAAACCCAAGAAATAAAGACACAGCCCTACGCCCAGTCCCCCAATCGTAGGAACCATCCAGGTATAGTGCCAGTGAGGCAGCCAAGCAGGAAACCACTGCAAAATGGATTCTCTGCCTGTTTCCCAAACCAGCTCAAGCAGGTTTTCTAGTACAAAATAATAAACAGTCGCGACGATACCGCCAGCAGCGCCGACGATACCCGCATAAATAAGCGTACGAGAATAAGTCAGTTCTTTTGGCGCGGAAGCCGCCTCGTTTATCTTGGAAGCGCTACCCACGCTTGGTGTTGCAAGGGTCATCAAATATACCAGATCATTTCTATCAGTCTTGGCATGGTAATGACCGAGGCAAGCCGCAGAACGTAGCTTTCACTACGGAATGTGTAAGCTGATTCAAAAGTTCGATAGGTGGTATGCAGTTGCTACATTTCCCTCTAGCTAGGTAGCTAGTCTGTGCCGTTAAGAGATGAGTCTCTTTCAGAAAGGGCGGCTTACTACAGCGCCGTTAGACTTTCTTTTACCTGGCGTTTAACCGTTGGCGATACCTGCTCATTGTTGAGGTAGGCCTGAATTTTGGTTTGAGCGGCTCTAGGGTCGATTTGATTCAGGGCGCTCAGCACGTGCATTTTAATCCGGGGGTCAGGGTCTGCTAGCGCTGGGATAAGGCAGTCAATGGCTTCTAATTGCTCCAGTCTCGCTAGCGCTGACACCACGGCCTGCTTAAGCATTGCTGTGTCAGGCATTTCGTCAGGCATCCTATCGATTGCACTGTTTGGCGCTGTTGGCTGCTGGACCTGCATCCATATGATGAGGGGCCGAGCGGCTTGCGGCTTCAGTGATAGGCTGCGGGTTTGGCCGAGGGCTTTGGCAATCTCTCGTGTTACGGCGGGGACAATGCGCAGGCTGTCGTCGTTTTCAAAAGCCTCCGTGAGCAACGCAATGGTGACTGGTGTACCCAGCCAGGCCAAGGCGCGGACCGCGGCAACCTTCACCGATGCCGCAATGGGCTGGGTGAGGATGTAGCCGAGAGCATTGGCGGCTGATTCGTCTCCCAGTCTGCCTAGGGCGATCGCACTTTCGCGGGCGATCGCTTCATCAGCGGCAAACAGACACTTTTTGAGTGGGGAGACGAGGTCGATGCTGCCAAGCAAATCGCGCCGCCGTCCCAGGGCACGGATGGCTTCTGTGCAAATGGCTGGTTCGTCTTTCAGCGCGTTTAGTAAGATCGGCGTGACCTTGGGTGAATGAAAGCTGCCCAAGGCTTCTGTGGCGATCACTCTCAGCTGTGGGTCTAGATCTGTCGCAATGCTCAGCAATGGATCGATGGTCGCGCTACGGCGGATGTGGGACAGAGCGCGAGCGGCCAGCAGGCGCTGCTCGATAGGAATATCTGTGGCCAGTAGTCGGCTGAGGGTGGTGATCGCACCTGGGCCTAGGCTGGTTAGAGCTTTGCCAGCTTCTATTTGAATGTCTTCATTGGGAGAGGAGAGAAGGCTATGTGCGATCGCTTCAACTACCGCATCAATCATCTCAGAGCGACCAACCTGACTCAAAATGCGGATGAGAAACCACTGGATGTCTGGATCGCTCTGGCTGCGCAGATGACGAATGAGGTGGGGGACCGTGCGATCACCCAAGTGCGCAAACTGCCGAGAAAACTGCTTAGCACTGTCCCATCGACTGTGAAAGTCACCCTCTTTGAGCGTTTCTAGGGCTTGATCTACTGCCTTTTTCAACAGGTGTTCTGAGAGGGGCGCTGCGGTGCCTTCTCTGCTCTCTGCTCGGGGTGAAGCGGCAGGTCTTTGCACGGCGGGGCTAGTGGTCGGTTGAGCTGCACCCGTAGGTATTGCGCTTACGGCGTAAGAGTGATCTGAAGACATTAAACTCGCTGTGTCATCGCTAGGTATCGGCGCGCAGAGATCAACTAGGGCTCCCTCAGATTCGGATTCCGACAGGGCGGTAGATTCTGCAGACATCGTTTTGGCAACTCCTTAGACATGTTTTGTTAAAGAAGGGTTTTAAAAAAGTCGTTGGAAAGCACTTTTCGGAAGACTTAGGATTTTTGGAAAGCACTTTTTGAAAGACTTAGGAACGTTTGAAAATAAACTTTTAGAAAATCTTATTTAGAGGTTTTTTATTTAGAAAACTTTTCAGAAGATATGGCATCCAAAATACTATCCAAAATTTTTTTAAGAAGGTTTTTAGCCTTGGGTTAAGCAATATCGGATCTTTTGTTGATTCATGCATTCAAGGCAAACATTTTATTTCTTACAAGGAATATACACTCTAAATTTAGTCTTACTCAATTAATAACGCCGTCTCAAATACTGAGCACACATGAGGTAAATCTGGGCTGGCCACGAGCGTGTATATGCCGAACTCGCCACCCAAACATCCTGACGGGATTAAATCCCCTCTGGAGGGGGGCGGAGTGCAGCAGAGGTCGAGTTGGGTCCGCAACCAAGGCTCCGCAGTCATACTTGATTTCTGAAAGCCCTTTGCTACCTCGGCAGCAAGAAGGCATGACGCAGCTCAGCGCATCTTTCTAAAACCAATACTAGGATGTAGGGCTGGCAACGAATTTCAACGCATGATAAAAACGCATTATTGTCATGCGCTTACTGCAACATGAGAGGGGCTCAAGTAAAAAACCGTAGTGAATAATACAAAACTTAACTGGGAACTTCCATATCTTGGTCTCAACTCAACAGCAAATGAGTTAGACAAAACCCTAAAACGGTTCCTTATAAGCGTGGTGGGTAGGCATTCACTGAATCAAGACTGTTGGTTTTGAGTGTCTACCACTTTTCTTTGAGCGATCATTGATGCTTAGATATTAGCTAGGTGTCAGCATTAAGCGCTGAGTTCCTTTTGCTTCAAAGCGGGCAGATAAGGGTTTGTCGGTACAGGTGCTGGCTAAGCTTACAGGCTAGTTTTTGCTGGCATCTTTTAGGGGATGGCTAATGGCAACCTTTGTTGCTTGTCTGCCTAGTCGTTAACAATTTAGATATGGCATGGTTACGTCACCAAGCGTTGTAGTCAAACAAGAAAAAAAGAATAAGTTTGAGAAATATAAGGCTGAGAAAGATGGCCTAGCCGTTAAAGACGAGCTTGATAAGTTTGCTGAGATGGGCTGGGAGGCAGTGGACAAAACTGATCTCACTGGCCGATTGAAGTGGCTAGGCATCTTCTACCGTGAAGTGACGCCGGGTAAATTTATGCTACGGTTACGCATGCCTCACGGTGTGCTCTCCAGCCACAAGATGCGCGTCCTCGCAGAGATTGTCCAATGCTACGGTGACGATGGCTGCGCTGACATCACAACTCGCCAAAATTTACAGCTGCGCGGCATTCGCCTAGAAGATATTCCAGACATTTTTAAGCGCTTTGAGCAGGCTGGAATTACCTCCATGCAGTCTGGCATGGACAATGTCCGAAACATCACTGGCTCTCCTGTGGCAGGTATCGCGGCAAATGAGCTAATCGATACCCAGGGCTTGGTGGTCAAAGTGCAAGACATGATCACCAATAACGGTGAAGGCAACTACGACTTCACAAACTTGCCCCGCAAGTTCAATATCGCCATCGAAGGCAGTCGAGAGGATTCTATTCACTCTGAGATTAACGACATTGCTTTTATTCCCGCGTTCAAAGATGGAACAGAGGAGAGCGAGCTGGGATTTAACGTCTTGGTGGGTGGCTTCTTTTCGGCTAAGCGCTGCGAAGCGGCCATTCCACTGAATGCTTGGGTGCCCGCCGACGATACGGTGGTCGAAATCTGCCGCGCTATCCTCACGGTTTTCCGTGACAGGGGTTCCCGGGGTAACCGTCAGCAGACCCGGCTAATGTGGCTGATTGAGGCGATGGGCCTAGAGGCTTTTCGCTCGGCTGTCGAAGCGCAGATGGGGCAGTCGCTGCTGCCCGCCGCGCCAGAAGATGCCATCACTGAAGAGGGCAAAAGCGACCATCTAGGGGTGCATTCCCAAAAGCAGCCGGGTCTCAACTATGTCGGGTTGCATGTGCCTGTCGGGCACTTCTACGCGGACGACATGTTTGAATTCGCCCGCTTGGCAGAGGTATACGGCAATGGCGAAATCCGCCTGACCGTCGAGCAGAATGTGATTATTCCGAACATTCCTGACTCTAGGCTGGATGCCTTCCTGCAGGAAGCGCCGGTGCAGAAGTTCTCGATTGACCCAGCGCCGCTCTCCAGAGCTTTGGTGTCCTGCACGGGGTCGAGGTTTTGTAACTTCGCGCTGGTAGAAACTAAGCAGCGGGCCAGCGCCATGGCCGAAAGGCTAGATTCTGCGCTGGCATTGGAGCAGCCCGTGCGTATGCACTGGACAGGTTGCCCCAACTCTTGCGGGCAGCCCCAGGTAGCCGATATCGGCTTTCTGGGTACCAAGGCTCGCAAAGATGGCAAAACGGTGGAGGCTGTGGATATCTACATGGGCGGCAAGGTGGGCAAGCATGCCCAGCTAGGCGAACGTGTGATGAAGGCTGTTCCGTGCGATGAGCTGGAATCAGTCGTGACTGATTTGCTGAAGGAAAAGTTTGGCGCTGTGGCCAAGTAGCTACCAATTTATGAGTAGCTGCTAGGTGGCTTTATGACTGCTGGCCCAGTTTATTATCCCCATGCGATTTACCGCGTAGGTGTAGCCAACAGCGCAGTTCCCTGGCCCGACATCTGTTATCAGCGTGTTGGGCCACCCAAAAAAAGAAGCCTGCGGGCGGCAACCCTAGGCTTCGATTTGTCCGTATTGCCAGTCCTCGATTGATTCAATCAGTTTTTGGCAATACATCTCTATTACTAGGAGCATAACGCAAGATGATAGGAGAGTTGTTTACGAAAGCAACTCAGGGTAGGTATAGGATACTTCACCTCACCTGGTTTGCTTTCTTTCTGTCGTTCGTGGTGTGGTTTAACTTCCCACCCTTTAGAACGACTATCGTTCAAGAATTTGGCCTAACCCCTGCGCAGGCGGGCACTATTGGGCTTTGTAACGTCGCTTTGACTGTACCCGCCCGAATTATCATCGGGATGTTATTGGACAAGTATGGTCCTCGCTTGACGTATTCCATCCTGCTGGTATACGCGGCAATTCCTTGCTTAATCTTTGCAACGGCAACCAGCTTCAACCAGTTGGTGATTGGTCGCTTGCTGATGGGTATTGTCGGTGCGGGCTTTGTGATTGGCATTCGGATGACTGCTGAGTGGTTCCCTCCCAAAGAGGTGGGCACCGCAGAAGGTATCTATGGTGGCTGGGGTAACTTCGGCTCTGCCTTCTCTGCCTTCACAATGGTGCTGTTTGCGATGGCGCTAAGCTTTTTGCCCGGCTCATTTTCATTTGCTGAGGCTAAGCCATTTGTCGTCTTAGGCATTAGCTTTAGCACTGAGGTTTTGAATTGGAGAGCTGCGATCGCTGGTAGCGGCATTGTGGCCGCCCTCTACGGTATCTTCTACTACTTCAACGTAACGGATACACCACCTGGCAAAGTTTATCAGCGTCCTCAGAGCACTCGCGGTATGGAAGTGACTACCAAGAGAGACTTCTGGTTCTTGCTGGCGATGAACGCACCACTAACCATCATCATGATGGTGCTGGCGTGGCGCTTACAGAAGGTTAACTTCCTCAGCCCATCTGTGATGTACATCGTGTGGGTCGGGCTGATTGCACTCTATGCTTTCCAATCGTTCAACTGCTACGCCGTTAACAGAGATCTCATGACCGGTCGCAAGCAGTACCCTGCTGAAGACCGCTACAGGTTCAAGCAGGTTGCACTGCTGGAGTTGACTTATATTGTTAACTTTGGCTCTGAGCTAGCTGTTGTCACCATGCTACCTGCATTTTTTGAAGGTACATTTACACTCGACAGAGCGACTGCCGGTATCATTGCCTCTAGCTATGCGTTTATGAACTTGGTTTCTCGTCCTGGTGGCGGCATCATTTCTGACTCTGTGGGTAGCCGCAAGTGGACAATGACCGTTCTGCTCGGTGGCATGGGCTTAGGCTACTTGATCTTCTCTCAGGTCGGCAGTGGCTGGCCACTAGCTGGCGCGGTCATCCTGGTAATGCTTTGCTCCTTCTTTGTGCAAGCTGCTGAGGGCGCGACGTTTGCTCTAGTTCCCTTAGTCAAGCGTCGGATTACTGGTCAGGTGGCAGGCAACGTCGGTGCTTACGGTAACGTGGGCGCGGTAGCCTATCTAACGACGCTGCTGCTGCTCAGAGAATCCCTTGTCCCGGCGGCTGAGGGCGCCGATCCTGCACTGGTGGCGGCGGGGAATGCAGCTGCATACGCTGCCTTCTTCCAGGTGCTGGGCATTGCGGGTTTGATTGTGGCCTTCCTCTGCGCGTTCTTCCTCGAAGAGCCTAAGGATTCCTTTGCCGATGCCCATGAAGGCGAGGAGCTGCCAATGGCCGCTTCTGCGCCCTCTATGATGAGCTAGCTGAGGTGATGAGCTGCTCTTGAGAGCGGCGATCGCACCGCAAAAAGATAGCGAAAAGGGGGAACGTCGTCTAAAGGCTGTTCCCCCTTTCTGCTGAATCCCTTTTTGCTGAATAAAACGTCAGAATTACCGAATAGATTTCTCAAGTAGATTTCTTAAGTAGATTTTTCAAACTCTGTATCTATTTTGTCTACGTGCTGTGTTCGACATGCTGTATTTGATCACTGTCACGCTAGACAATTCCTGTAAAAGGAGGTTTCGAGGTGTCCCGTCTTAAGCGCCCTTCGCCAGGTAAGCCCTACTCGGCAAAAACGCTCTGCCCTTACTGCGGGGTGGGCTGTGGTTTAGAGGTTTTTCCACCCGCCCGGCCCGGACGACGAATAACCCGCGATGACCAAGGTCGGCCAGTTTGGCAGGCGGTCGGCGACAAAGCGCATCCCTCCAGCAAAGGACAGGTCTGTATCAAGGGCGCCTCCGTCGGCGAGTCGCTAAATAAAGACCGGCTGAAGGTGCCGATGATGCGCGAGTCGCTAGATCAGCCCTTTCGCAAAGTGAGCTGGGAGGAGGCACTGAGTAAGATTGCCGCCCAGATTCAGCGCTCTATCGATGAGCGAGGCCCTGACTCGATCTGCATGTACGGCTCAGGCCAGTTTCAGACCGAAGACTACTACCTGGCCCAAAAGCTAATCAAAGGCTGCATTGGGACAAATAACTTCGATGCCAATTCGCGCCTGTGCATGTCTTCTGCGGTAGCTGGCTACATCCAGAGCTTCGGCTCCGATGGTCCGCCCTGCTGCTACGACGATCTAGAGAACACCGACTGCGCCTTTTTGATCGGCACGAACACGGCAGACTGTCACCCGATTGTGTTCAACCGGCTGAAAAAGCACCACAAAAAAAACAAAAGCGTCAAGCTGATTGTGGTGGATCCGCGTCGCACCGCGACCGCCAAAGAGGCCGATCTGCATTTGGCGATCAAGCCGGGGACCGATATTGCCCTGCTCAATGGCATTGCCTACTTGCTCATTCGCTGGCGCAAGCACGATCCGGTGTTTATTGATTACTGCACCGATGGCTTCGCAGAGTATGCGCAGGTGGTAGAGCACTATCCGCCAGATCGGGTGGCCGAGATCTGCGGTATCTCTGTCGCAGAGGTGGAGCAGGCTGCGAGGTTGTGGGGAGAGTCTCAAAATGTACTGTCGCTCTGGTCGATGGGCATCAACCAGTCGAGCGAAGGAACGGCTAAGTGCCGCACGATTATCAATCTGCATTTGATGACGGGCAATATTGGCCGTCCGGGGGCAGGGCCTTTTTCATTGACGGGTCAGCCGAATGCGATGGGGGGCCGAGAAGCGGGCGGGCTAGCCCATATTTTGCCGGGCTACCGTCTGGTAAAAAATCCTGATCATCGCCGAGTCGTTGAGAAGATTTGGCAGCTACCGGCGGGCAGCATTTCACCGGTGCCCGGGCTGGCCGCCTGGGACATGATGCTGGCCCTAGAGCGCAATGAAGTTGGCGTGATGTGGATTGCCGCGACCAATCCGGCGGTGAGCATGCCTGATATCAAGCGCACCCAGGCCGCACTGCTCAAGTCTCCTTTCACCATTTGCCAGGATGCCTACTACCCGACGGAGACAGCTGCCTATGCTCACGTGGTGCTACCTGCGGCCCAGTGGGGAGAAGCTTCCGGGGTGATGACCAATTCTGAGCGGGTGGTGACCTTTTGCCCGGCTTTTCGCGATCCGGTGGGTCAGGCAAAGGCGGATTGGGAGATTTTTGCGGCGGTGGGTCGCCGATTGGGCTTCGAACAGCAGTTTGATTTTGCCGATGCGGCGGCTGTTTACGATGAATTTGTAACGCTGACGGCGGGGCGGCTGTGCGATATGAGTGGCCTGAGCCATGAGCGACTGGCTAAAGCTGGCCCCATCCAGTGGCCTGCGCCGGTGCGCGAAACGGCTGAAACGGCAGCCAATAAGTTTGATAAGCGCCTATATACGGACTATCAGTTTCTAACGCCCAATGGCCGGGCACAGTTTGCGGCATTTCATCTGAAGGGGTTGGCAGAGCCGCCGGACGCGCAGTTTCCAATGGTGCTCACCACAGGGCGACTGCTGGGGCACTGGCATACGCAAACCCGCACAGGGCGGATTGAGAAAATCGTGAAGAAGTATCCTCAGCCGCTGCTGGAGATAAACCCAAGGGACGCTCAGCGGCTAGAGGTGCAGTCGGGAGATTGGGTAGAGGTGCGATCTCGTCGAGGCTTTGCCCAGCTGCCGATTTTGGTTACACAAAACATCAGCCGGGGCACCGTGTTCATGCCGATGCACTGGGGCTTTCTCTGGGCCGACAACGCAGAAGTCAACGCGCTCACCCATCCGGCAGTCTGCCCGATTTCCTTAGAGCCGGAGCTAAAGGCCTGTGCGGTGCAGCTCGTGCCTATCCCGACGCCAATGCTCACGGGCCAACCCACTAGCGCGAAGCAAATTATGGCTATGGTTCAGCCGCAGCCAAGACCTACTAGACAAACCGTCAGCGCTGGACAGTCTCGTTAACGGGAGGTCGCCACTGTAAGTCGTCACTGTAAAATGAGCAGGTATGCTCGCAGTCGCCTCAGGTTTGGTGTGAAAAAGTTTATGCGCAATCACTTCAGTGATGAGGGTTTTTTACGCAATCTAGGACGGTTCGAAGGCTTCATTTCCAAGGTGTTGTCGATCGCCATGGTGCTGGTCGTCATGGTGGTGATTGTCGATTTGGGCATTTATCTCACCGAGGCGCTGCTCGACCCAGATCCCTACAATTTTTTGGGTAAGACGCTGCTGGATATCTTTGGGCTGTTTCTAAGCGTGCTGATTGCCCTAGAAATTTTGGAGAATATTACCGCTTACCTGAAGAAGCACGTGGTGCAAGTCGAGCTGGTGATTGTGACATCGCTGACGGCAGTTGCCCGAAAAATCATTATTCTCGACTTAGAAAAAGTGTCTGGCGTGAGCTTGATTGGATTGGCGATCGCAATTCTTGCCCTTTCGATCAGCTACTTTATCGTCAAGAGCGTTCACTCATAGGGTATAGAAGACCCATTACGCACTGGTCACCTGGTCTATCAGCTGCTGAGCCTGCTGTAGCTGCTGCTTTTGTCTGGGGGTGAGCTGAGGCTGGCGTTGGGCGATCGCAATTTTTTCAATCGCGACTCCCAGCAGCGCTTCAATAGATTCTTCAGCGACGACCGGCGACTGCGTTTCTGTCTGTAGCTGCTGAACGGTCGACTGCAGGCTATCGATAATGCCGCACATCTCAATCGGATCAAACACGCGCAGCAAGCTCGTCTGGGTGACGATGCCCAGCCCTTTTCCCCAATTCCAAGACACCACGAGTCGACGTACTCGCCTCGTCTGCATCGCTTCGTGAGCCGACCAGAGAGAATCTTGAGGGCTGAGCAAAAATAGCGGCGTGCTCATCACTGCCTGGGCGGTCACGCTTTGCAAGTTTAGCTCTAGGGTCTGAAACTGCACGATGTCGCGCTCAGTCACAATGCCGACGGGGTAGTCGATTTGCTCGTCGGTATCGTCCGATTCTTTGGGCGCTACGATCACCACGCAGCTCACGCGGTGATCGGCCATTTTCTTGGCAAGCTCTATGATGCGGGCCGTGGTGGGCGCTTGGATGACGCCTTCGCTCATCACATCTGCCACCCGTCTCATTTTCAGCAGGTTTGCAGGGCGCAGCACTGCCCGAATGCTGGCAGGCGTGACCAGCCCCGTGAGCTGCTGCTGAGCGTTGACGATGGGTAGGTGGCGAATGCGATAGCGCCGGAATAAAAACAGGACGGCAAAAATATCTTGAAAAGAGGTTTCTTCAAAGGTTTTGACCGGGCAGGTCATAATCCGGCTGACGGGAATATCGGAGAGCGATCGCAATACCGATAGCTTCGTAGCCGTCAGCCGGACAATGTCTCGTTCTGTGCAGATGCCTACAACGGTTTCACCGTCTACAACGACCGCGCAGCTAGCGCGCCTGCGGGTCTCTGCTCCGTGCTTTGCAAGGCTGCATCCCTCTCCTGCAGCTGCACTCATCTGCTGGATAACAGCGGCCACTGATGTCTCCGGAGAGACCGTGAGTACATTTCGGTCAATTGCGCTGGTGATCGAAGGCATCACTTCCAGCGAGGAAGAAGAAGTCATAAAGTGTGGTGAGAAAAGGAATCCTAACGTTATTCCTGGAGGGAGAATGGCTACTCGGGCGTCTCTGCATCAGAAGCAGGCGATTCGGGGCGGTGTGCCATGTCAGCCAGCTTTGGATTTTGCCCATAGAGCCGATCCAGCACGCGCTTTACGGAGATTCGCTTCCACTGGCTACCGCGTTTTGTGGTGTAGTGATGGCTATTTAGCCAGTTGGCGATTTGCTGTAGAGATTCGCCGTGCTGGTGATGATCATGAATCAGCTGAATAATTTGCTGCTCGCGTTCATCTTCCACAAGCTGCCCATCGACGGTGCGCTCTCCAAACGCAGGCGACCCGTATCCGGCATAGCCACCTTTTGCAGCCTTTGCGCGTCTGCCTGCTTCTAGTCTCTGCCAGGTAGGATTGGGTTCAGCGCTCATGGCCCTTAAAGTTTATTTTTGCCGTCACTACAGTAGCAAATACCAACTTTTTCTGCTGTATTTTGCGTCCATTCAATATAAAGCTCAGCATCTAGATCTACAGGCACTGGGTGGCCGTTGGTAGCTTTGCACCCTTGAGGCCGCGCAGAATTCGCTCTGCTCGGTTGCTTTGCTCTAAAAAGATACTGGTTTCTGCGGTGCTTTCTGGAGTGCTGCTTTCAACGCTCTCTGCAGAATCTTCGGTCTCATGCTCATCTTCTGAGTGCGCCGTAAACACCACAAAGAGCGGGTGAGGTTCTTCTGTGCCCTCAGCGAGCAAATGTCTGTGTTTGCGGGGCATTAGCCATTCGACGCCTTGGCCCAGCTCGATCTGAGTCTGCCGCCACCGCTGTAGCAAGTCAGAGAGATCCTCTCCAGGCCGCTGAATAAACAGCACAATCTCAATCCCGGTTTTGATTTTCCACTCCGGGTCGCACACCATGAGCGCTAGGTCGCAGGGCAATGAGCGAATGTGGTACGACGTGTCTATCTGTCCGCCCACTTCTGAGACTTCTCGGCTGCGAACGTTGGGCAGGGGGATGATCACCATGCTCTCCTGCAGTCGCCGAATGCTGGGCAAAGACTCAAAATAGGGCCGGTGCTGATTGAGCACTGAGAGAATGCCATCGTAGTGGCAGCAATCAGCCAGCAGCTTTTCGTAGGCGAGACGTTCCTGTTGCCATTGCCGTTGTTGAATCTGTGCGCTGCTTGTCATCGGTGCTGGCTGGCTCGGAGCGTAGCTTTGGCAGAGTCGTCTTCTGGGTGTAGGTTGCCCAGCTCGGCTGCTTAGCTGCCTAGATTGGCGACTCCGTCTGGTGGAGCATCGCCAAAAACCTCGCCGGTTTCTAGCCGACCGCCGTTGACAAAATCCCAGCCGGAGAGGGCTTTTTTCCCGGCGGGTTTGACTGTTTTGAGCAGGAGATGGCCGTCGCCGGTTTGGATGACGGGGCCGTGGCCTTTGAGCAGGGCGACGAGGGTGCCGGGCGCTGCCGACTGGGAAGGACTAGCTGCGCTGTAGAGGGGAGCGATCGCACCCAAGTCATCTGGCAGCTGGTCCCAATAGGTCTCTCCTAGCGGCACGCTCTCGATAATTTTGAGGTCGCTATTGCGAAACTGAGTCACCCCGTTTGGATAGAAGCCGCGCACCTTGTTGTGAAGGGCGATGGCGCTGGTGTGCCAGTTTAGCCGGTAGTCTGCCTTCTGGATGAGGGGGGCGTAGGTCGCCCGGTCATCGTCTTGAGGTACCGGGCGAATCATCTGCTGCTGCAGCTTTTGAAGGGTGGTTGGCAAGAGGTCGGCGCTGAGGGTGGCGAGCTTTTCGCCGAGCGTCCAAGCATTCTCCATCAGGCCAATGGGGAGAGTTTCTTTCATCAGCATGGGCCCTGTATCCATACCCGCATCCATGAGCATCGTCGTCACGCCGGTTTTGCGTGCGCCATCGTGCAGACACCACTGAATAGGCGCCGCGCCGCGATATTCTGGCAAAATCGAGCCGTGGGCATTGACGCAGCCCAGCCGAGGCATGTCCAAAATTTCTTGAGAGAGGATCTGCCCGTAGGCAATTACTACAAAGGCGTCTGCGCTGAGTGCTGCAAGCTTGGCGAGGGTGTCAAGGTCTTTTTTGATACGGGCGGGCTGCCAGATCGGGCAGCCGATATCTTGGGCGATCACCTTTACCGGTGACGGCGTGACCTTACCACCGCGTCCTCGGCGCTTGTCTGGCTGGGTGACCACGGCCACCACCCTAAAGTCTGAGTGGGTCAGGAGCCTTTGAAGGCTAGGAACCGCAAATTGGGGCGTACCGAAAAAGACGATGTTCATGCCTTACTGAGTGCCTATCTCCTTGTGTCTACCAAGATCTCGATACGACGATTTTGCTGTCGGTTTAGCGCGTTTGTATTGTCTGCGACAGGCTGCGACTGACCGCCGCCTAGGGTGACCCAGCGATGGTTGGTTGGTAGCGATCGCTGTAGGTAGCTGGCCAGGGTATTGGCCTGCGCGAGAGTGTACTGTCGGCTAGCGATCGCCTTTGCCTGATCGTCACTGTAGCTACGCACCAAAATGGTCGAATCTGGATAGTTGACCAGCTGGTCGAGCACGCGAGGGAGCAGCTCTGTGGCTCGCAGCTGGCTTTGCCCAGGCGTAAAGAGCGCATCGCTCGGTAAAACAATCTTTAGCTTAGCCACCTCCAGCAGCTTGTCGTCTGGATGAGTGGCGACGGGCTGATAGCGCGGCTCTAGGATTTCGCGCACGGGCGGATCGATTGCCGTGCGAAGCGCATTGAGACGGTGATCGACGTCGGCGCCTTTGTATGGAGGTCGCCCGAGCCGCTTTTCTAGCGCCTGTAGCCTTCTATCGAGGGTCAGTAACTCTGTTTCGATGGCGTTTAGCTCATCAATCAGTGGCTGTCGCTCAATGGGCGACAGTTCGATGGTGGTGAGCACAGGCCCAGTTTCTGGGATGGGAATCGCTTCGATGCGGGTTTCAGCCATGGGGCTGTGCCACAGCTGGGGCAGATGCCACAGACGACTAGCTAGGCGGCTGGTTTTTCTCAGGGTACTTTCTTGCAGAGGGGGATTTTCAAACTGGCCAGGCAAAATCTGGGCCGCTAGAATGCCGAAGAACCAGGCGAAGGTGAGGGTGCCGCTGAGTGCAAGCGTGTGTGCGATCGCGGCATAAGGCTGCTTCTCCCAAAAGCTCGGTTTTTCAGGAACCGGGCTGTAAACAACGCCGTTTTCATCCTGGAGGTTGCTGGGTGGCCAGGGTGGTGTGGCTGATGGCAGATTATCTCGGTTATGGGTTCCGGCTTCCCTATGGTCTTCTCCGGGGTAGTTGGGACGAGTTCCGGGTGTGAAGAACGTTCTGGTGACGGACGGCGGCGTTAGTTGAGGGTGCGCTACTGGCGGAGGGGCTGGCGGGGGTGTTGGTGGTGCGGCGGGTCTGGCAGCTTTCCAAGAGGGCGGCCACCACCATCGGGTTTGCTTGGGTTTTGCTGCTGTCTCTGTAGGCAGCTCAGGGATTACCTCAGTGCGCGGCGGTTGATTTGTGCGGCTGTTGCGGTGAGTGTAGTGCTCGGCAGTATACTGCCTGGCGGCGTCAAACTCGTAAGGGTTAGACCCATAGGCACCAAAGCCTCGGCTAGTGTCTCGTCGGGGCGCAAAAAAGTCAGAACCGTCTGTAGCGGACTTGTCGGCGCTGGAGTCCTCAAAGTCCGGCTTGTTTGCCACCAAAGCGTTTCCTCATATCGGTTTAGCGATTTAGGACTCCATTCTAGTGCAAATCTAGTACATAGATATTTAAGCCGAGGTTTAATCGCGCTGACTCAGCCTTGCTTGACGGTTCTAATCTATTCGACTGGCTTATTCGTAGTAGCTCCAGCCCCACCAAGGACTGACTTCGACAACGCCGCGCTCGGTAAAGACCACTCGGTAGTCTACTGAATCGTCACTTTCAGCCTCGGTTTCTAGCAATCCTGGCAGCGGCGTCTCGTAAATTGCCTTGTTGGCGGCACCGTCTTCAGGTCTTAGTCCCGTAATAGTGCCTTCCTCGTTCACGCGTACTCTGAAGGTAAGAGCATCACCAAATCGTGGCCTGCTTCGATTCTCTACGATGGTCTGCTTGAGCTGGCTATTGAGTTCTTCCACAGTCGCTAGGCGAGGCGAGTTAGCCGGTGGCTCCGCTTCAAAGTCCGATATCGCGATGGCTGTTTCAGTATCCGTATCGGTACCTGCTTCGGCTACTTCAGAATCATCCGCCTCAGATTCAGCTACTTCAGAGTCGGCTGCTTCAGCATCAGCTGCCTCAGTTTCATCATCCGAACCGCTAGCCTCAGTAGTATCAGCCCCATCAGCCTCTTCGGCATCGGCTGCGTCTGTATCTGCCGTGTCTGTATCTGCCGTATCTGTATCTGCCGTGTCTGAGTCTATCGTTTCTGGAATAGTGGCAATTTCAGTGTTGGGTGGCGTCGTTTCTCCGGTGGGTGGTTCGGCGCTACCGCTAGCGGTATCTACCGTGCTCACTTCAGCTGCCGTGTCGCCGTCCTGGCTTGTCTCTAGGGCAGGGTCGCGTAGCTCGGGCACGGGGAGCATGCTGAGGGCCATTGTAGCTGCGACTAGGCCACCAACACCGAGAACGGCAGGAATCGCGCGATCGCTCAACGGTTCATCTGTGCGAACAAAGCGACGGGGCAAAGGTGAAAGCGACGGGTCAAGCTCTGGCAGGGTCTGCTGGTCACCAAAAAATTGGTCAACCGCCTCTGTCAGATCAAAGAGCTGCACCGCAGAGAGCTTAATATCAATCGCCCTGCCGTCACCAGTGCCGCCCAAGTCGGCAATTTCTGGCTGCACCACCAAGTGGTGATAAGGCCCCTCACCGGGGTTGATATGCACTAGCAGCGGCTCGCCCTCAATTACCTGAGGATGGGCAAAGCCACTCAGCACCTCTTGGCTATACTGGCTAACGGCCCGAACCAGCGCCGCAAAAAAGTTGTATCCACCATTGATAGAGCGCTCAAGGCCGCTAATGCGACATTCTGCATTTACCAGCAGAGACATCACCTCTTCATTGCCGGGCGCCGGATCAATGCTCAATCCATCTAAGATAAGGCTGCAGTTCGGCAGCTGATACTGACGCCGAATGGTCATGACACTTCTCCATCAAAAAGGCTTGTCCAGAGACGGTTTGCGCCATCTGTTCCGGTGCAAAACAGCAGCTTAGTCAGCAGCTCAATGGCCAACTCATTCAGCTTTTCGTCTGTGTTGTAGGCAATGACGCCAGCGCGCTTAGCATTCATTCGGGCTCGAAAATGGGACCGAAAGCGAGCCAAAAAGTCAGACAGGCGAAAATGATGATCGTAGGAAAGCCCTTGATCGTTGAGTTGCTGATAACCCAGCAGCAGCTGACGAATCAAGACGGTCAGTCGACGGGCCAAAAAACAGGTGATGAGCACCAGTGCCTTGCCCTCCTCTAGCGACATGGGCTGTCGCTGGCTAAATCGCCGTAGGGGATTACTACTGCGCAGCAGCCAAAGGTTTACCCGGCCTCGAATCACATCCTCAAGGCCAAGTTCTTTGGCAGAGGCTAGCATGGCTTCTGCGCCGCCTAGGTCAAGTGCTTCGATAGTGAGCAGCAGCAGGTCGATTTGAGTCTTTGCTCGCCTCGAACACTCACTCTGAATGCCGTCGGGTACGCTCAGCTGGTCGATCAGCTTTGGCTCTGGCTGCTGGGCTGTGGGGGGACTCTCTACTTGCATACGTTGGCGACTATTCACTCAGAGGTTTTATCAAAACACATTTACGAACGATCAAGGCGTCAAAAGACCGAAATCACATCGGGCTCCTTATCGCTGTCACAGATGGCGGTAGGAGGTAGTGAAGGAGACCACACACAATCAGACCATCGAAGAACAGCGCCTACAGATACGACGGTCAAAACCTCTGATTAGAAGTTTCCCCGAAGTTACTTCAGATGTAACAACCTATCTTGATTTAACTTTTGACACAGCACTTGGTCGAGTACCTGATTCAATGCATGCAACCCTAAAGAAAAAGACTAATCGCTGAGAAGACCCATTGCCTAAATGCCAGTCTCAAGTGGGCTAGTCTTAAGTGACCAGTCTTAAGTGCCAAGTCTTGAAAGTTAGCTTGTTCAGGCATCGGTGATTCAGGTTTTTGCAAAGCTTTTGTGTATTTCAATACGATTTTTATTCCGTAATACTACTTAGCCTTTCTACGCTTCCGCTACACTTCTCCACCTATAGCATAGGCGGCTATTCGACAACTTTCTCAAATTTTTATCTAATTTGCTCGATTAACCATTGGTCTCCTTCTCGCACGAGGTCGTACACAAAGGTATTGACATCATCCGTATATGAGAACCGGTCACTCCGTTGCCCGCCCTCGTATACGATCGCTGATTCTGTAATTTCTGCCTCTACTGTAAGTCGGTCAGCCTCTGTGGCATCTTCTGGCTCCACCGACACGACCTGAACATCTCCGTGGGTGTAGTCAACGTACCAGTCGTCTTCGACAGAAGACTGCAAATCGGCTTGGGAGCCAGAAAGTGCCCCACCTGTAAGGACATTTTCTAAATTGCTAGTGTCATGTTCGCTCGAATAGGCTGCTCTTTTCGTCTCTAGCCAACGGCTGATAGTCGCTTCTGCGATGCCAGCTGCATCATCAGTAGGGATATCTGCCGTAGCAGCGGTTTCGGGCGCTTCAATTTCAATGGGCGGCTCATTAATACCAATATCCAGCGGCTCGCCTTCGAGGGCCGGTGAGCCACCCGAGCCGCCACTTCTGATGGCGCTGTACATTGAGCGTACCAGGAAGGCCGCGATGCCAAAGCAAAGCAGTCCTGCAAGGATGACCAATGCAACCCGGTCCCACTTGGGTGAACTGCGCCGGCTGCGACGTTCTCTGAGCGCATTTAGATCGCTTCTATCTCCGCCGTCGCCCTGTTCTGGCAAGCTATCTGCGTCAGGTCTAGCCCCTAGCTGACCCGCTGGCGACATCCGGGAAATTTTATCGACGATGCTGGCCCCGCCTGCAAACCCTGCTGCGCCGATGGCGCCTGCTGCACCTGCGATCGCAGCCGTCCCTAACCTGCCTGGTCTCCTAGTGCCGACAGTATTACCCGTGCCACTCTGGCCAATGGAGGACTGGCCAACCGTAGCGTCACCAATCGCAGACTGACCTAAAGTTGCCGTCGCAGGTGAGCTGCTAAAAGAGCTGCCCACGGCAGCGGTGTCGGCCCCGATAGCAGGCGTGGTGCCCTGATATGTGTCGCTGTAGCCTGCAGATACTCTACTGTTCGATGTGCTGTCCCACGTCGCCGACTGTTGGCTGCGCTCGTTTTCTAAGGGCAAGTTTTCTAAATAAGTTTGAACCGTACTATCCGCGAAATAATCCTTCAGGGTTGCTGGCTCTTGATCTAGATCTCGAAAGAACGGAAAAACCTCTTGCTGTAGCCAATTTTCGGCGTAGAGGCAGAGCCCTGGCAGCAGGTCAGGCGATCCTTTGGAATGCTCTCGGATGAAGGCGAGGGGTTCGTGTTCTTGGGAGAGTTCTAGGGCGCGGCTGGCTTCTTCTGTCTGGCCAAGCAAGACGGCGCATACGGCCTGCTCTAGGTGCACGTCTTGACGACCGCTCAGGCGCAGTAGCATTTGCTTGGCCCGGCGGATAAGGGCGGGCTGATGCTGGGCAAATCCTCTAGCTAGCAGGGCATACACAGCGAGGTAAGTGCCCACAGCCGATGGCCGCTGCGCTTCTGCTTCAAAGACTTCCTGCTGCTCGGCTGCAGTCATGTAGCCACGTAGCTGCTGCACAAATCTTAGGAAGTCATCGACGCCAAGACCTGAGAGATCGTCGTCTGCGCCATCAATGCCGCCCCGGTCTTGCAGCATGCCTCTCAGTAAGTTGATGCCTTCTTGGCGGGCTGACTTTTGGTCGAGGGGGCGAGCAATCAGCTCTAGGCAGCGGTAGGGTCTTAGCTTGTACAGGTCAGCCTGAATCTCAGCGCGCAGTACCGGTAGCAGGTCTTCTTTTAGCAGCAGCTCTCGCCCGGTTTCTAGCGATTCGGCGGCGTGCTCGTAGTGGTTTTGCTGCCATTCTTCCCGGCCTAGTTCTAGGCAGGCTACCGCCAAAGTCAAAATAATATCGGGCAGAGCGGGCTGATTTTTGAGCTGCTGCCCTTCCGCGCTTTGAGGATCTCGCTTAATGTAAGGTCTGCCCAGTCTCAACACCAGCTCGTATTCGCCCAGCTCTAATAAAATGAGCAAGGCTCCCACGAGTAGAGAGTTGTCAATGTCTATAGTGGGGACGTTGGCGTCGGGGTCGAGGACGTTCTCGGGGCCGTCGCTGCTGCTGCCGCTTTTGGAGCTAGCTAAAAATTCTTGGTCGTATTCGGCTCGGCGGGCGCTGTTGCCGAGGACATCGTAGGCCATGTCGAGCAGCTGGCGGCGGGCGTCGATGGCAAGTTCTGAATATTCTCGCCGGGGAACTTGAAGGGTGCGATCGCGATGCGATTGCTTCAGCTGCTCGGCTGTCGCCTGAATTGGCAGTCCCAGAATTCGATAGTAGTCCAGCGGAATTCGCACTGTTGTATCCCCAGCCATTAAGTCAATCTTTTACGTGAACTCATCGTGTGCAGCTCTGCCTCGCTCGTCTCGACTGCCTGTCTCGACCCTGCAATTTTGAGCGTCACCTTACCACCATTTCCCGAGAAAATCGCCAGGAAAAATTAATTCCTAATGATAGCGCCTAGGCTAACTTGCGATCGCCCGGCTCACTTAGCAACTGCCCCACCGATTCATTTCAGCGGCTTCCCACCAAAAAATCGGCCACCAAAGCCAAATCGATAGGCAGACACTTGATTAAACAACGAATCAACAAATAATGGAACATAGGCGTGGGGATAGCGTTAAGCGCAACTGCTTATTTGTCAAGTGCTTTTAGGCTTGAATTCCTGACAGGGCCTATGTTTTCCCGTGTTTCCCGATGTGCCAAAAGTTACCTTGTGGCAAGAATCTTCCAGCCAGCGAGCCAGTATTCTCCACCAGCCTTCGATTTTCACCCTAGATTCAGTGCAGTATTTTGTGTGGGAAGCAAGTATGATAAAGCAAATCTTGTTAAGAAACCCTTAAGTCCCATCAGGCATGCTTGGGTATGTTGCAAGTCGCTGCGCGCTGATTCGGCTATTACGGATTCAATATGCATCTGATCCTTTGCCTTTAGTCTTTGCTGGTGAAAAGCAGCAGCTTTCTATCGGGCATCGTTCGGTCATGAACGTAGTCAATAAATTTGGTTGATAGTATCGTTTGCCTGATTGGCAATTTGGGCGAATAATCGATATCTGGGACTGCAAGCCTTAAAGACAGCCGCCGAAAACTAATAAGAACAAACCGCTAAGAACGCACACGGACGCAACCTATGGTTCAGGAAAGACCACTCCCCACATTTCAGGCATCCTCGCCTCAGGTGACTAAGACAGAAGGCCTCACCCTATACGAAGACATGGTGCTAGGGCGTTACTTTGAAGATAAGTGTGCTGAGCTGTATCAACGGGGAAAAGTCAAAGGCTTTGTTCACCTTTACAACGGTCAGGAGGCTGTGTCTTCAGGGGTGATCAAAACCATGCGAGCCGACGACTTCGTGTGTAGTACCTATCGCGACCACGTTCACTCTCTGAGCGCTGGTGTCCCCGCTCGGGAGGTCATGGCAGAGCTTTTTGGTAAAGAGACTGGTTGCAGCAAGGGCCGCGGCGGCTCTATGCACATGTTCTCGAAGGAGCACAACATGCTGGGTGGCTTTGCCTTCATTGGCGAGGGCATTCCGGTGGCGCTTGGCGCAGCGTTTCAGACGCGCTACCGGCGCGATGCTATGGGTGATACCAGCGCCGACCAGGTAACGGCGGCATTCTTTGGAGACGGTACCACCAACAACGGTCAGTTCTTTGAGTGCTTGAACATGGCAGCGCTGTGGAAGCTGCCGATTATCTTCGTGGTGGAGAACAATAAGTGGGCGATTGGCATGGCCCACGAAAGAGCTGCATCGCAGACAGAAATCTACAAAAAGGCCAGCGTATTTGGCATGCCAGGTTATGAGGTCGATGGTATGGATGTGTTAGCGGTCAGAGCCGCTACGAAGACGGCTGTAGAGCGGGCTAGGGCCGGTGAAGGGCCGACTCTGCTGGAGTGCCTTACCTATCGCTATCGCGGTCATTCGGTCGCAGACCCTGATGAGCTAAGAGACCCCGCTGAGAAAAAGTTTTGGCGCGATCGCGACCCCATCAAGCGCTTCGAAGCCTATCTCCTAGAGCAAAACCTAGCTAGCGAAGCCGACCTCAAATCCATCCGCACCAAAATTACCGACGTCGTCGAAGACTGCCTCACCTTCGCTGAGCAAAGCCCAGAGCCCAATCCCGCAGACCTCTACAAATACATCTTCGCCGAAGACTAACCCAATCCCTGCAACCCCCCAAAACCCTACACTCCCAAACCCCCACTCCTTCCCAACTCAACTCTCCAACATGGCAGAAACCTTCCTATTCGACGCCCTCCGCGAAGCTATCGACGAAGAAATGTCCCGCGACCAAACGGTCATGGTCATGGGCGAAGACGTCGGCCAGTACGGCGGCTCCTACAAGGTCACCAAAGACCTCTACGAAAAGTACGGCGAGCTGCGCGTGCTCGACACCCCCATTGCCGAAAATAGCTTTACGGGCATGGGCATTGGTGCCGCGATGACCGGCCTACGCCCCATCATCGAAGGGATGAACATGGGCTTTTTGCTCCTAGCGTTCAACCAAATTTCAAACAATGCGGGTATGCTACGCTACACCTCCGGTGGCAACTTCAAAATTCCCGTCGTTATTCGTGGGCCGGGTGGCGTAGGCTCCCAGCTAGGCGCTGAGCATTCCCAGCGGCTCGAGGCCTACTTTCAGGCAGTGCCTGGCCTCAAGATTGTCGCCTGCTCGACTCCTCGCAATGCAAAGGGTCTGCTCAAGGCCGCCATCCGCGATGACAATCCGGTGCTATTTTTCGAGCATGTGCTGCTCTACTTCAACAAAGAAGACCTGCCAGATGACGAGTACATCCTGCCGCTAGACAAGGCCGAGGTGGTGCGCACCGGCAAAGACGTGACCATCTTGACCTACTCGCGTATGCGCTACCACGCGATGAAAGCCGTAGAGTCGCTCACGCAAAAGGGCTACGATCCGGAAGTGATTGACCTGATTTCGCTGAAGCCAATTGACTATGAAACTATCGGTGAGTCTATTCGCAAAACTCACCGGGTGGTGATTGTCGAAGAGTGCATGCGCACTGGCGGCATCGGCGCAGAAATCATCGCGTCTATCAACGACAGATTTTTCGATGAGTTGGATGGCCCGGTCATTCGTCTGTCTTCCCAAGATATTCCAACGCCTTACAACAAGGGCCTAGAGGACTTGACGATTGTGCAGCCTGCGCAGATTGAAGAAGCGGTGGAAAAAATTATGCAGGGCCGGTTGTAACCTGAGTCATCGGTCTCACGCTCACTGCACAGGTGTATCGAACAAGCTGCTTAATAATATTTTGAATCAAATTGCCTTAATCACTACGATTAAGGCAATTTGGTATTAGGATACTAAACTGCACTACGCGGATTGACTGCGCAGGTTAGATCTGTGGGTTAACCTATGGGCTAACTCTGCAGGTAGACCGCTCAGCTCAACCGACTTTTATCAATGGATTCTATGGGTAAGCAACGCTTAATACTGGCCTCTCTGCTGGCCCTGGTGATTGCAGCGATTGTGATCATCGTTCAGATCCCGACCCAGCTAGGGTTAGATTTGCGCGGGGGCACGCAGCTGACGATGCAGGTTAACCCCACTGAAGAAATCACCGATATCGGTGAGCTGGAGCTAGCCGCCGTGCAGCGAGTGATCGAAAATCGGGTCAATGGCTTAGGGGTTTCTGAGGCGGTCGTGCAGAGCGTCGGGCAAGACCAGCTCTCGATTCAGCTACCGGGGGTGAGTGACCCCGAAAAGGCGGAGCGGGTGCTTGGCGGTACTGCTCAGCTGGAGTTTCGCAGCCAGAAAATAAACACAGAGGGTGAACTGCGAGCGTTGCAGACCATTGCTCAGCAGCAGCTATTGGAACGGCAGGCGCTAGCAGGCAGTGAAGATGCTGAAGCGATCGCAGCCAACCAAGCAGCCATCGAAGCAACCCAGGAAGACATTCTGGCGCTATTTGCAGAATCTGACCTGACGGGAGATAAATTGCGAGATGCGATCGCCGGTCCCATCCCCAACGGTGCAGGCGCCTGGCAGGTCGACATCTCTTTTAATCAAGAAGGCGCCGAACTCTTTGCCCAGCTCACCCGCGATATCGCAGGCACAGGCCGTGGCCTCGGCATCTTCCTCGACAATCAGCTGATTAGCGCGCCCAGCGTCAACGTGCAATATGCCCAAACCGGGATCGTCGGCGGTAATGCCACCATCTCTGGCCGGTTCGACGCCGAATCTGCCCGCGACCTAGAAATTCAGCTTCGGGGCGGTTCTCTTCCTCTGCCTGTCGAAATTGTTGAAAACCGAACGGTGGGTGCCACCCTCGGTCGCGATAGCGTAGAGCGCAGTCTTTACGCGGCCTTGCTGGGTCTGGCGCTGGTGCTGGTCTTTATGGCGGTGTACTACCGGCTACCGGGAGTGCTCGCAGATGTGGCGCTGGTGGTGTACGCCATCCTTACCTGGGCTGCTTACAATTTGCTGGGCGTCACCCTGACGCTGCCAGGCATTGCTGGCTTCATTTTAAGTATTGGCATGGCAGTCGATGCCAACGTGCTCATCTTTGAGCGTACGCGGGAAGAACTGCGCTCAGGCAAAACGCTTTACCGCTCCGTAGAATCCGGCTTCTACCGGGCCTTCTCAAGCATTCTAGATAGCAACGTCACCACGCTGATCGCCTGTGGGGCGCTCTTCTTCTTGGGAACTGGACTGGTTAGAGGCTTTGCGCTAACCCTGGCCATCGGCGTATTGGTCAGCATGTTTACTGCAGTGAGCTGTAGCCGGACGCTGCTATTTTTTGCGATTGGCTTTCCTCAGTTTCGTAAGCCAAACCTGTTTTGTCCAGGGATTGAAAGTGCGCCTCGCAACGTTGCCTCAACTGCTCAGTAAGCGACCGAAAAGCGACCGAAAACGGCCTGCGAATAGGTCGTTATTTATCTTCCTCTACAGTTACATCTACAGTTACATCGACGCGATCGCTGCTTTGACCCTACAGCTGACCCGACCTTATCTGCCGCAAACCTATGAAAATCAACGTTATCAAGCAAAGAACCCTGTGGTGGACCGTCTCTCTACTGATTATTTTGGTCGGCATTGCATCGATGGCGTTTTCCTGGCAGCAGTATGGCGCACCGATTAAGCCTAGCCTCGACTTTATTGGCGGCACGCGTCTGCAGCTTGCCAGAGACTGCAGCGTAGCGGCCAACTGCGATGAGCCCATCGCCATTTCTGATGTGCGGCAGGTGCTCGATGCCCAAGATTTACCCGGCAGCAGCATTCAGCTCCTCGGCGAAGATCGGCAGTCCGTCGTTGTGCGCACCCGAAACCTAGACGTCGACCAGCGAGACGACCTGCAATCTGCCCTCGGTGAGGTGATTGGCACCATTGACCCCGCCGCTACGAAAAATGACACGGTTGGCCCGGTGCTGGGTAAGCAGCTGCTCGCGTCTGGCCTGATGTCGCTCTTGGTCGCCTTCGCACTGATTGCCGCATATCTGAGCCTGCGCTTCAAGTTCGACTATGCCATCCTGGCTATTGTGGCGCTGCTGCACGATTTGCTCGTCACCCTAGGGCTGTTCTCGATACTCAGCTTAGTCACGGGTTACGAAGCCGACAGTCTCTTTATCGTGGCGCTATTGACCATTGTGGGTTTCTCAGTGAATGACACGGTAGTAATTTACGACCGCATTCGTGAAACGCTTCAGCGAACGCCAAACCGCTCAATTAATGCGGTCGTCGATGAATCTGTAAACGACACCCTGGGCCGCTCTATCAATACCACGCTGACAACCGTGCTAACGCTACTAAGTATCGTTATCTTCGGTGGGGGGACGTTAAAGTTTTTTGCGCTGGCGCTGATCACCGGATTTTTGGCCGGTGCCTATTCCAGTATCTTTATTGCCAGTACGTTATTGGCCTGGTGGCGAAGCCGCTCTGAAAGCGACGACCCAGACAGCAGCGATGATTTGGAAGAGCCCATGGATTCTACTCCTAACCCCGTGTAGGCTACCGTTCAGCAGTGTGGCGGTCTACGGTGGGCTTTACGGTAGCGCGTCTGATAGATTAAGCGTGTCTAGTAAATGATTACCGTCTGAAGCCGGTGTTGCGTTCGAAGGAAGCTTTTCTTGTTGACCAAAGCGCCCACTACAGTTGAGCAAGCTCGGGAAATAGAGGCCCTGCGACAGGCCATGATGCGTAGCTGGTGGTGGCTATGTTTGGGGTTGTGGCTGACGGTTGGCTCGGTGAGTTTTTGGTGGCTGCGCTCAGATCTTCAAGAGCTGTTCGACTATTTTACCTGGTCTGCCGTTCGCTACATGCTCTACTACGAGCGCTTGGCAGGTATGGGGGTTGGGCTTTGCTTTGGCCTGACGCTGGCCCTGCTGCTAAGTGAGAGCCGCCAAATTTTGTGGGGCATTTCGGATGGTGAGCATGCCCGGCTCCTGAGCAACCTTCAAAAAATCCATGCCCAGGGTCCTTCTCACCCCCAGTGGAAAATTATTCGCCCAGAAAAAGGCTAGCCGCCGCGCTATCTACCAGCAGCTTCGCGTTGGGAATTTGCCGCAAAATAGAGGCCGGACAGCTCGGTGATATCGGACCGGTCAATAGCTGATGAATAATGCGGGCTTTGCCGGTTCCAAAGGCCAGGCATAGGTTTTTCTGAATGCTGCGGATGGCGCTCAGGGTGAGGGTAAAGGCGTATTGAGGGACGGCCTCTATGGTTGAGAAGGCTGTGGAGTTCAGCTGCTGACGGCGATTTTGTTCATCGAGCCGAACGAGCTTGACCCACTGCGGATCTTCAAAGTTGGCAACGGCAGGATCGTTGAAGGCGAGGTGACCATTGTTGCCTACGCCGAGGAAGCATAGATCTAGGGTGCGATCGCGCAGCTGCGCCTCATACTGCTGACAAACATCTACAGGTAGGAGTCCGTCTCCAGCAATGCTGTAAAAGTGTCTGAGGTCTACTTGGCTGGTGAGGTGAGTCTTAAGATAGTGCCGAAAGCTGGCTGGATGATCTGCGCTAATGCCTAGGTATTCATCGAGATGGAAGCCTGTGATCTGCTCCCAATCGAGAGCTGGTCTGCCGGGTTGGGTAAGGAAGCTGAGGCATTGTTTTTGCGATCGCCCCGTAGCAAAAACCGCAGTCGCCTCTCCCCGGCGGTCAACGGCCTGGCTCAGTATCTTTCGGGCCTCGTTGTTAGCCGCCCACGCCACATCTGCAGCCGTTGGATAAATCTGCAGCGTCAGGGCGTCTATTCGCTGTATTTGGCTAGGCTGGGTGGCGAGAGTATTCAAAATGAGGTCAATTGATAATGTTTGAACTGTTGCCTTGAGTGGGAAGGCGCTAGGTTAAAGGCACCAGTTAAAGGCACTAGACTAGATGAACATTTGAGGCGATTTTAGCTTTTTGCCGGGCTGACGCTTCATGATCTTCCTACAGCACCCTTCTGAATATTTCCCGTGACCTCATCTCAACCCAACCGTTCGTCTGCTGCGCCTGGCGCTGGTGCCTCTTCTGGCGTACCCCGGTGGCTGTGGTGGCTGCTGGCCTTGGGGCTATTACTCCTCACCAGTGTTAGCACGCTGGTGCACTGGTTGACCGAATATTGGTGGTTCGACGCGGTGGGATTTGCTGGGGTGTTTCAGCTGCGGTTGCGCTGGCAAATTTTGTGCGCGGTACTGGCCTTTGTGACCTATGTGGTGGTGCTCGCCGCAAACTATTGGCTGGCGCTCTGGCTAACGCGCGATCGCCCCTTCTACTCTCCCAAAAATAGTGAATGGACGCCGGTGATTCCGGGCTTGGCTATCTACGGTGGCATAGTGCTGATCGGCTTGCTGGCGCTAGGGGCAGCACAGCGAGGCGCTCAAGCCTGGGAGACGGTGTTGAAGTTTTTGAATCCGACTGATTTTGGCATTGTTGACCCTATTTTTCAGCGAGATATTGGCTTCTACGTCTTTAGGTTGCCGGTTTATCAGGGCTTGCAGCGGCAGGGGTTAGAGCTGTTGGTCTGGGCCCTCTTGCTGACGCTGGCGATCTACGCGCTGCGCGGAGAAATTCGCCTGGCTCGGGGTTGGAAGTATTTGCTGACTGGGCCTGTGAAAGCGCACCTGTGTCTACTGTTTAGTGCGATCGCGCTGGTGAGTGCTCTCTGGTACTGGCTAGCCCGCTACGGTCTGCTGTATTCGGCTACCGGCGTTGTCTTTGGGGCGGGTTACACCGATGTCAACGCTCGCTTAGCGGCCTGTGGCGTGATGGGATTCGTCACGATTGTGATGGCGGGCCTGTTTTTGGTTTCGCTGTGGCGACCCGGGTTTTCGCTGCCGCTGACCAGCTTTGTCATGTATTTGGCGGTGCTTTTGGTGATTGGCGGGGTCTACCCATGGCTGCAGCAGAGCATCACCGTAGAACCCAACGAACTGGACAAAGAAGCCCCCTTCATCGAGCACAACTTGAACTTCACCCGGCAGGCCTACGGCCTCACCGATGTGGTCCGCGAAGAATTTGTCGTCGAAGATAGCCTCGACACCTCCCGCCTAGACCAAAATACCGCCACCCTCGACAACATCCGCCTCTGGGACTATCAGACTCTGCTGAGCACCTATCAGGAGCTACAGAGCCTGCGCCTATACTACCGATTTCACGATGTCGATATTGACCGCTACACCCTAGATGGCGACTACCGTCAGGTCATGCTAGCCGCCCGCGAGCTAGACTACGACGCCTTCCCCGAAAAGGGCAGAAACTGGGTCAACCAGCGTCTCAAATACACCCACGGCTACGGCTTGGCCATGAGCCCCGTCAATCAGGTCACAGTTGAAGGCCTGCCCGATTTCTTCGTCAAAAATATTCCGCCTGAAGCCACAGTCGATGTTGACATTACCCAGCCTCGCATTTACTACGGCGAAGAGACCAATCACCACATCTACACCGGCACAAGCACAGACGAATTCGACTATCCGCTCGGCAATGGCAATGCCAACAACACCTACGACGGTACCGGCGGGGTAAACATGGGGTCTGCTGGGCGCAAGCTGGCCTATGCGTTTGATTTTGGTACGCTAAAGCCCCTTATTTCCGGCTATTTCACCAGTAATTCTAAGGTTCACTACCATCGCAATATTGTCGATAGGGCGCGGCAGATCGTCCCTTTCTTACAGTTAGATAGCGATCCCTATTTGTCGTTAATTGATGGTCGGTTCAAGTGGATTATCGATGGCTATACGACGAGCGATCGCTATCCCTACTCTGAGCCGCTTGCCCTCTCTCAAAATGTTGATACGTTCCTCGAAAATCAGCCCTCGCTTGTGACCATCGCGCAGCAGGGAATGAACTACATGCGCGATGCCGCCAAAGTAGTAATCGACGCCTACGACGGCACCGTGACGGTCTATGCCCTAGATGATAGCGATCCGGTTTTGGCAACCTATCAAAAGATATTTCCTCAGCTATTTACGCCCTTGGCCCAGGCACCCGAGACCCTGCGTGAGCACTTTCGCTATCCGCTCAACCTCTTCCAAGTGCAGTCTCAGATGTACCGCGCCTACCACATGGAAGATGTAGAGGTCTTTTATAACCAGGAAGACCTCTGGCAGCTGCCCCAGCAGCTCGGGCGCAATGACCAGTCTGAGCAGATGCAGCCCTACTACGTCATCATGCGGCTACCGGATGCAACGGGTGAAGAATTTTTGCAAATTTTGCCTTTCACCCCTTCCCGAAAAGACAACATGGTTGCCTGGATGGCCGCTCGATGCGATAGCGATCGCTACGGGCAGCTCGTGCTCTACGAATTTCCCAAGCAGGTCCTCGTCTACGGCCCTCAACAAATCGAAGCTCGAATTGATCAAAATCCAGACATCTCAGAGCAGCTAACCCTCTGGAACCAACAGGGATCAAGCGTTATTCGAGGCAACCTGCTGGTGATTCCTATCGACCAGTCCCTGTTGTATTTTGAGCCTGTCTATCTTCAGGCCGATACGGGGGCGCTGCCCGAGCTGAAGCGAGTCATTGTGGCTTTTAGGAACACGATTGTGATGCGTCAAACATTGCCAGAAGCGATCGCGGCCGTGTTTGGTACCACAGTCGCCCCGGCCGCTGATACGACCACTGCGGATGCCGCTTCTACGTCGTCACCTGCGAATGTATTAACAACCACACAATCTACGGCTTCCTCCGGCAACCTCGTTCAAGCCGCTATCGAAGCCTACGAAGCCGGTGAGCGAGCCTTGCAGGATGGCGATTGGGCCGCCTATGGCCGGGCACAAGAGCGCTTGGGTAGTGCGCTCCAACAGCTCAACAATGGAGCCGACACCACATCACCTGCAGCTTCGCCCGAGAGCCCAACCGAAGACCCATCCGACAATTCTTGAAGAGAACTGGAGGAAAAAGTCTTTCGAGGCTGAAATCTTGTTGTCCGAAAGTCTTTTTCGTTCTCTAGTGGCTGATCTTCTCGAGATCTGAAGTGGAGACGGAAAGGTCTTTTGCTAGCTTCAAAGGCACAGGCTGCTTGACCATACTTTCAAAGGTTGGCTGCTTGCGCACGCTGCGTAAGAGCGACTCGTAGGCGTTCAGCGCTTGGTTAAAGGAGTAGTTGTTAGTGGCAAACTGTCGGCCATTCTTTCCTAGCGCTTCGGCCTTCTCAGGGTCTTCGTAGAGGGCCTGAATGCCCTTGGTAAGCTCTGTGGGTATCTCTGGCTCGACGACGAGTCCGCTGTTGCTTTGCTGAACTGCTTGAGCGGCTGCGCCAGTCAGCGGCACAGAGGCTACAATCGGTCTGCCACTGGCCATAATGACCTGCGTCTTGGAGGGCATGTTGAACCCGACGACATTGCGCTTTTGCATAATCAGCGATACATCCGCTGCGGCGAGTAGCTCTGGTAGTTCTGCTCTGGGTACAAAGGGCAACAGCAGCAGGTTGTGCACGTTCAGCTCTAGGCGTAGGTCGTTGAGTTCTGAGAGCTGACTCTTCTCGCCGACAATCACAAAGCGAATATCGGGATTGTCCTGCATTTGCGCAGCTGACCGGATGATGGTGCGTACGCCCTGGGTACGAGCAATATTGCCAGAGTAGAGGACGACAAACTTATCTTCTAGCCCGTGGGCACGGCGGAAGGCATTATCTTTTTTGGGTAGGGGTTTGATGAAGCTGACATCTACCCAGTTCGAAATGCATTCCATTTTGTGTTTGGGAACACCCTTTCCGACTAAGTTCTTAGCAAAAGAAGGCGTGATGACGCTTACTTTTGTCGCGTTAGCGTAGGCAAATTTTTCTAGCTTTTCAAAGACTTTGATCGCTACCGGATTCGTCAGTAGCCCAGTTCGAACGGCGGCTTCTGGCAAAATGTCTTGCAGGCTGAGGACCGTAGGACAGCGGAAGAAGAACTTGGTGGCGGCGACAGGCAAGCACGCCGGCAAGGAAGGGCTGGTCGACAAGATAACGTCCGGGCGCCAGCCGCCAATCGCTTTTAAGAAACTTAGCGTGGCAAAGCTGCCTTCTAGTAAGGCTCTGCCCACTAGGCCAGGCTTAGGCCGAATGGCAACGAAGCAGCGTTCAATTTCTACGCCATTGCGAACTTCGCTTTTGTAAAGCTGGCCTCGGTAGCCAGGATAAATTTTCCGCTCTGGGTAGTTGGGCATGGCCGTCACGACCCGCACTTTATGTCCCCTACTTACCAAACCCTCTGCAAGCTCTGTCATCAGAGGTGCAATACCGATAGGTTCAGGGTAGTAGTTGTAAGAGTAGAGAAGGACGCGCATGGTTGTGGCTCTTTAAACTAATCGTTTGTAGTGGTGGATACGCTCTGAAAGCACAAAAGTAGAGGTAGAAACACGGTGCAAAAGCTCGTCACACTGCGAGGGCGTAAATACGCAGGAATACAGACAAATGCGGGAATCACTGAACCTAGACGTTACTGTCATATCAACATTAGCCTCGGAAAGCAGAACGGCCCGCTGATATCTTCATGACTTCAGCCAATCTTTAGAGATCAGACCTAATTTTTATAAAGCTTCTTGAAAATTACATGCTCAACAACGTGACGTAAAACATTTGTTTCCTGCGGTCATTACGCACTGCACGGAAGCGCCGTATGATGGGATGCGATTAATCAAGAATCCTTTGTGCGATGGGATTGCAGCCCGGTTGATGTTTTGGTGAGATGCTGTTTTACCCGGTTGTTGTGTACGGGTGACAATCTTTACTTCAAGCTTGATTTACTTATTCCCAATACGCCCCAAAAAAATGCAGCGATATCATAAGTTCTTAATAATATGAGTGGCCTTCTCCGTTAAATCTTGTAGCTCTTAGGTGCGAACAATGTCCGTTCAAGAAAAGACTCAGTGGGATGCGGGTCGGTTTTTTTCGACGCTGGCTTATTTTGGCGAAATTCCCTTTGTGGGGAGCTTTCGCTGGTTGCAACAGTGGCTGGGCCAAAGCCCAACCTATGCAGGAATGGATTTGGCGAATATGAAAAGAAAAGTTGTTTTGGTCACTAGCCTGCCCGTGCCTGAGGTGTCTTCTCTGCTTGCTGACCTACAGCAGCGCTTGTCTCAAACTGAGGTGAGTGCTCTAAAGGATGCGCAACAGCTGATCTCAACGGATTCGGTTGTGATTGCGGGGGCAGCTGATGTTTCTGAAGCGCTCAGTGATATTGCTGAGGCACTTGGTGGCAAATTAGATGACGAGGCATCTGAATTTATCCGTCGCCAACTATTCGACTTTACGAGTACTGAGTGTGACTTGTCAGTGTGGGGGGCGCTGGATGATGTGGTGATGGGTGGGGTCAGCCAGGGCCGTATTTTTACGGCAGCTGAGCCGCGGCATGCTGTATTCGCAGGGAACGTTTCTACCGACAATTCGGGCGGCTTTTCTTCGGTGAGAACCCAGAACTTCGAGCCACCGTTTGACCTATCAGGCTGGTCGGGGCTGCGCCTGCGTGTGAAAGGCGATGGGCAGCGTTACAAGTTTATTTTGCGCAACAGTGCCGGTTGGGATAGCCCTGCCTATATCTACGGCTTCGATACGGTAGCCGATAGCTGGATATGGGTGAACGTTCCCTTTGCTGAGCTGGTGCCGACGTTTCGCGCAAAGTCTGTGCCCAATGCTGACCCATTCGACCCGGCGAAAACGGTTTCTCTGCAGCTGATGTTGAGTAAGTTTGAATACGACCGGCGGCTCAATCCTCGGTTTTCACCGGGTGCCTTTTCGCTGGCTATTGAGCACATCAGTGCCTACCGCCCTCGTCGCGGGGAGCCATTGATTGTGATTGCAGACCCAGATGAGTCTGCTGGGGCACAGCAACAGGCAGCGCTGCAATCAGCTACGCTGCGCTACCGGTGGGTTGAAAGAGAGGATATGGATTTGATCGAGGCGATCGCCCAAGCACTCACCTAAAAAATTAGACCTAAAAAATTAGAAAAATTAGTATGAAGGCCGAGGATCTCGTTCGCTACGCACCTGCTGTCTAGCTCGATTGGCGCTTTTTTTCAGGGCTTCTAGTCTGCGAATGTAGCGATCGCGCTGTTTTTTCTTCGGCGTCTGTTCAATGAGTGTCTTGAGCGCGCTGCCTAGACTTTTGTAGGCATTGGGCAAAGTGTAGCCAAAGCGAGTGGCGATAGAAATTGCTTTTTCGTCGGCATTAATCGCTTCTTGTAGAGTCTTTTGACCGTTGTTGCGCTTGTAGAGCCGCCAGCCAGAGACGCCACATAGCCCTAGGGCCAGGAGCAGCAGTAGGCCATCTTGAACCCATAGCTCACCGACTGCGCCACCGAGACCAATGGCCAGTGCTGCCATCTCCCAACCATCGCGGGGAATAGTGTCGCTCTGAACGCGAGCCACTTCGTGCCAAAACAGTAGGTTGCGCTGGTCGATGGCGAGCTGTTCCCACTTGGCCAAATCGATTTGCACTTCTACTTGGTCGCGGCCAAGCTCCTCGCAGGTAATGAGCGGAGGGGCGACGTCAGTAGCAGGCTCTACTGTGACCCAGCTTTGCAGTTCGGGGGGCAGCAGACTCCTCAAACGACGCAATTCACCAATATCTGCTCTGGGCGAACTGTAGCTGGCGTAGGAGGTCATAGGTTTTTCAGAAATGATTTCAGAAATGGATTACTTAGGTATTGGTTATAGCACGCATGCAGAACGCGCAACCTTTGGGTAAAACCGTCCTTCTATATATTACTCAGATTGGGTTTAATCTGAGCTTAACTTTAATGACTCTACGGACTGACGAGGTATCTGCACTTTTCTTATGTCTAGCTTTGCCCATGTCTAGCTTTGCCAAAGCACTAGGCAACACCCAAGTCTTGCAAGCTAATAATTTTATTTTCAATCAGCTCACACCCTATCTCGACTGAATCAATCCGACAGAGCTGGTCTCTAAGTTCTGCTGCGCCGGGAAAATCTTTGGCGTACCAGGCCATGTGCTTACGTGCCTGCCGAATGCCACGTAGTCCTTTGTATTCCCAAAGCATCTGAAGGTGTTCTTGAGCACATTGAAGCTTTTCGGTCACGCTGGGAGGTGGTTTTAGCTTTCCTGTTTTGAGAAAGTGATCGATTTCTCCAACTAGATAGGGATAGCCCAGCGTTCCCCTGGAGCACATAATGCCGTCTGCCTGGGTTTGTGCCAAACAGCGCAGGGCAGACTCTACGGAGAAAATGTCTCCATTGGCGATGACTGGAATCGTCAGGGCGGCTTTGACCTTGGCAATCCAATCCCAGCGAGCGATGCCGTTGTAGCCTTGAGCGCGCGTGCGTCCGTGGAGGGTGAGCATCTGTGCGCCTGCAGACGCCATCTGACGGGCAAATTCAACGGCATTGATATCTTCGTCGGACCAGCCAATACGCGTTTTGACCGTGACAGGAACATCGACCGCTGCGCAAACGGCCTCAACAATGCGAACGGCTGTCTCTGGGTCGCGCAGTAGAGAAGAGCCGCCACCATTTTTGGTGATTTTGTTTACCGGGCAGCCCATGTTGATGTCGATGGTGTCCGCGCCCTGATCGACGGCTTTGCGGGCAGCTTCTGCCAGAAATTCGGGACGACGGTCAAAGAGCTGAATGCTGATGGGGCGCTCGTCGGGATCGATGTCCATCACCTGGGGCAGCTGACGCAGGTGGTGTAGTTCAGCGGCGCTGACCATTTCGGTGTACATCATTGAATGGGGCGCGTGGCGACGAACCAACCGACGGAAGACTTTGTCTGTGACTCCAGAGAGCGGCGATTGAAACACGCGGCTGGCTACCACTACTCGGCCTATTTGCAAGGGCAATCGCAGCTGATGTCGCTGCGCTTCAGACAATATAGATAGGCAGGGAACGCGACCTAAATCAGTCTGTGAGGAATTGGTTAGGACGGTGTTCATGGGCGTTTATACAGCGGGCGGGGTGCTTGATGCCCCTTGTATTGTAGAGGCCTATCTGGCTAGAGTTCTATAGCTTTCGTCGAGTGGCCTAGGGTCGCATTCGGCCAGGGTGTTGTTTGGGAAAGGGGCCGATATGGGTGATGTGAGCGGGTGGGGGACGCCTTTTATTGGTGAGGGGGCGGCGCTGCTGGCGGCGTTTTTGTGGGCGGCGGCGACGTTGATGTTTGGCAGGCTGGGCCGACGGCTGTCGCCGCTGGTGCTGAACTGGGTCAAAGGAATGATTGCGATCGCGCTCATTTCGCTAACGCTGCTGCTCCAAACTCGTTTGATGCAGGCAGACGTCTCTCAGCCTACTTTGCCCGCCCTGTCAGTGGTTTATCTATTTATTAGCGGTGGCTTAGGGATTGGGCTGGGGGATACTGCTTACTTTTCAGCAATCAATCTCTTGGGGGCGCGGCGGGCGCTGCTGCTAGAGACCTTAGCGCCCCCCATGACGGCTGTCATCGCCTGGATTTTTTTGAGGGAGCAGCTCTCACCTGTGGCAATGCTCGGCATCTTTTTGACGTTGGGTGGCATTGCCTGGGTGACCAGTGAACGGGTGCCCGGCAGTGAACCGCGCAGGATGGGGCTGGGGCTTGCGGTTTCTCTGCTGGCCACGTTTTGTCAGGCTGCGGGGGCGGTGCTCTCCCGGGCCGCGCTTGCCGAGACTGCCGTATCGCCGCTGTGGAGCTCTTTGATTCGGCTCTTTGCAGGGCTGGTGTTGATGACGGGTTTGGTCTGTGTGCGATCGCAGTACTTAACGCCAATGAGCGTAGATAACCATGGCAAAGACTGGCGAGAGAGCATGGGTCTCGTGTGGGAGACGCTGAAATCGCCCCGTCTGTTAATTGTGGTTGTGATCGCGTCTTTCTTTGCAACCTATCTTGGCATTTGGCTACAGCAAATTTCGCTGAAATATACGGCAGCAGGTATCGCACAAGCGCTGCTCGCGACAAGTCCGCTGTTCATACTGCCGATGGCCGCGCTGCTGGGTGATCGGATCAGTCGGCGAGCCATTTTTGGCGTTGCTGTTGCGCTGTCGGGGGTATGGTTGCTGTTGTTGGGCAAGTAGATATAGACGAACCGCTAGGCCACTCTGGTCTGAGAGGGTTTTTGAGTGGGCTGCTTCCAGCGACGGCGAGAGGCTAGCCGAATGCTGTCTTCCTCTAGCTGCTCTAGGGGTGGATTGAGAGCTTGGGTCAGCGAAGGCGACTGGGGAACGAGCGGTAAATTACTAGCCGGGTACTTTACTTTCCATTCTCCGGTAACCGGATCTCGATACGACTCGAACGGATTAGGCGTAAGCGGCTGGCGACAAGGCTGTGGCACGACGATTTTTATCCTCTGAGTTTGATCAGGGGGGAACTAAAAGTGAACTTGAACGGAACCTCACACTCGAATTGAGATAAATAATACATGAAGTTCATCCGTTGTTTGTATAAAGTTAGCCGCTATTTGTTGCCACCTCATAAGAAATACGTAAAACAAGACATCGCTGTATTCTCCGTACACTACTGGCCCTAGCGGCGTCTATGGCCGCCGTGCCAAAGCTTTTACGCGCCAGTCTGTGCTTTCTTATAGCGGTTCACAATGCTCGAAAGCATTTGCCCCAGCCGTAAATTGCTCACAATTCTCACGCAGAAAATTGAGCACATTTGCGCTCTCCGTGACACGCAAACTCCCGCTCAAAATAGCTGTTGGCGTGGGTTAATACGGGCCAAACGGAATCATTCTTTCAGTAACAGGTAATAAAGCGCACCCGTATTGTTGATGACTCCGGCCACTTCCCCCGCTTCGGCCCCTGTACCAACAAACAAATCAACTCGGCCAGGGCCTTTAATCGCGCCGCCGGTGTCTTGGTCTAGCACGAAGCGGGCGGTGGTGGAACTTTCTAGCGTTCCGTCTGGCGATCGCTGGGGAAGCGGAAGGGTGATCAGCGCTAGCGCGCCTGGCGGCATGATGGATTTGTCGGTAGCGATAGACCGGCCAGCAGTTACTGGATAGCCAAGACTACCGGTGGCTGGTGCGCCATCGGTCGCCCTGAAAAATACAAAGCGGTCATTCCGCGGAAGGTAGCTGTCGAGCGCTTCGGGATTTTGGTCGAAGTAGTCTAATAAGATGGGTAGAGAGAGTTCGTCTTCGGGGATGATGCCATCATCTATGAGGGCGCGGCCAATGCTGCTGTAGGGATAGTTGGTACGGCCATCGTAGCCAACCGAGAACGTACTGCCGTCAGCCAGCTCTAGTCGGGCTGAACCCTGTACCTGAATTAAAAATGCTTCTATTCGGCTGGGCAGCCAGGCCAGTTCGAGCCCTTTGAGGGGACCTTGGTCTGCCTGTAGTCCGTCGGTGCCTTCAAGGGCTGCCCGGGTGGGGTGAGGCTCGGGCCACTGATCTAAATCGGGTGGCTGCTGATATATGGGATAGCGGTAGTCGGCGCTAGGCGCTAGGCTCGCGGCGTAGGTAGGTTCGAAGTAGCCAGTAAAGGCGACGGTGCCTGCTTCGTCTTGGCCGATGGCCTGATGGAGATCAAATTCGGCAGCGACGGCTTGTTGCAGCTCTGCTGCCGATTGGCTCTGGATGAGCAGGGTGCGGAATTTCAGGAGGCTGTCGCGCACTCGGCTGTGGGTAATCCCTTCGATGGGGTAGTCGCGATAGGCGGCTAGAGAGCGTAGGCTGCGGAAGTATCTGAGGCTATGGCCGATGGCTTCTAGCAGGGCCTGTTTCTCTGAAAAGGCATTGTCTGCCTCAATACTGCCTGCCTCGAATAGTGGGGTATCTTGCCCGATGCTTTCGGTCGCGGCTGCCCGGGCGGCGGATGTTTCAAGTTCTACCAGGGGAGGCACAGAAGATGTCTCTGCAGAAGTCTCTTCTGCAAAGCTAACGCCAGGGGTAAGGATAAGGCTGGCTGAAAGCGTGAAAGCACCTGTGAAAACTTTTAGCGCGGTTCGCATAGCAGTGACCGAAATGCAATCTTGGCATTCTATAGCAATGCGCGGATGCATTTGTGATCAGAGAGGAGACACCCTCATTCAGAGGATAGCT
>JBCBIK010000008.1:0-55082 GCA_038524545.1 Cyanobacteria bacterium J06623_4
GCTGCATGCTGCAGTACGCCATGCTCTACCTGACTGGCTACGACAGCGTCACCATGGACGACATCAAGCAGTTTCGGCAGTGGGGCTCTACCACCCCCGGCCACCCCGAAAACTTTGAGACAGCAGGCATTGAGGTAACAACGGGTCCCCTGGGTCAGGGCATTTGCAACGCTGTGGGCCTGGCGATGGCCGAAGCGCACCTTGCAGCCAAGTTCAACAAACCTGACTGCACCGTAGTCGACCACTACACCTACACCATCATGGGCGATGGCTGCAATATGGAGGGTATGTCTGGTGAGGCTTGCTCCCTGGCAGGTCACCTAGGTCTAGGCAAGCTGATTGCTTTGTATGACGATAACCACATTTCTATTGACGGTTCCACCGACATTGCCTTTACAGAAGATGTGAGCAAGCGGTTTGAGGCCTATGGCTGGCACGTGCTGCACGTAGAAGATGGCAACGCTGACCTAGACGCGATTGAAAAGGCGATCGCAGAAGCCAAGAAGGTCACCGACAAACCGTCTATGATCAAAATCACGACAACTATCGGCTACGGTTCACCCAACCGCCAGGGAACCGGTGGCATTCACGGCGCCATGCTAGGTGACGAAGAAACCAAAGCAACCCGCGAAAACCTCGACTGGAAGTACGAGCCGTTCGAAATTCCTGAGGACGCCCTCGCTCGCTACCGTAAGGCCATCGACAATGGCGCCAGTGCTGAAGCAGAGTGGCAGGAAACTCTAGCAACCTACCGCACCAAGTACGCCGAAGATGCCGCTGTGTTTGAGCGGATGCTCTCAGGTGAACTGCCCGAAGGCTGGGCCGATGCGCTGCCGACCTATACGCCCGAAGATAAAGCGATCGCAACGCGCAAAAACTCCCGCGCCACGCTCAACGCATTAGCACCTGTCCTGCCTGAGCTGATTGGCGGTTCTGCCGACCTCACCCACTCCAACCTCACCGACCTAGATATTTCTGGCGACTACCAAAAAGGCGCTTACGAAAATCGCAACATCCACTTTGGCGTGCGAGAGCACGGCATGGGTGCCATTTGTAACGGCATCGCCCTGCACAACAGCGGTCTGATTCCTTACTGCGCTACTTTCTTGGTTTTCACCGACTACATGCGCGGTGCCATCCGCATTTCGGCTCTGTCTGAAGCAGGCGTCATCTACGTGATGACCCACGACTCCATCGGCCTTGGCGAAGATGGCCCCACCCACCAGCCCGTAGAGACCGTCGCCTCCCTGCGCGCCATCCCTAATCTCTACGTCATTCGCCCCGCCGATGGCAACGAGACTTCCGGCGCTTACAAAATTGCCATTGCCAAGCGCAACGCCCCCACGCTCCTGTGCTTCTCCCGTCAGAACCTACCAAACCTAGCCGGTTCTTCCATCGACGCTGTAGCCAAAGGCGCCTACATCATGTCCGACTCAGAAGGTACACCCGACCTGATTATGATTGGCACGGGTAGTGAGGTTTCTCTCTGTGAAGAGGCTGCTGCCAAGCTACGCAGCGAAGGCAAAAAAGTTCGCGTTGTTTCCATGCCCTGCTGGAAGCTCTATGAAGAGCAAAGCGATGAGTACAAAGAGTCTGTACTGCCCAAGGCCGTGAAGAAGCGCCTTGTCGTGGAAGCGATGACGAGCTTTGGCTGGGCTAAGTACTACGGTGACGAAGGCGATATGCTCTCCGTCGATACCTTCGGTGCCTCTGCACCCGGCGGCATTGTAATGGAGAAGTTCGGCTACACCGTCGATAACGTTGTCTCTAGAGCGAATGCACTGCTGAGCTAACGGCAGCAATTCAGCGTAAAGACCTCAGCTCGAAAGTGCTGACCTGCAGAGAAGGTAACAACTGAAAAAGCCATCGCGGACCTACCTTGTCGGCGGTGGCTTTTTTAATGCCTGAATCGCAAATTCTCTGACGATGGGATTTCTCTGGCGATATAGACTAAGGAGCAAACTAAAGACGGTCTCATCTACGAAAACCAACTATGTCACTATTCGACTGTATTGTTGTGGGCGCTGGGCCTGCGGGCGCGAGTGCTGCCTACCACTTGAGCAAGAAGGGCCACAGTGTGCTGCTGCTTGAGAAAGCCTCTCTACCGCGATACAAGCCTTGCGGCGGCGGCGTTTCTCCGCAGATTGCTGACTGGTTTGATTTTGACTTTGAGCCGGTGATCTCTCAAAAGGTGACCCACGCACGCTACACCTGGAACGTGGGTGACCCGGTCGAAACGGAGCTGAGTCTGCCTATTTGGATGGTGCGACGCAATGAATTTGATCACTACATCGTTAAGCAGGCGCAGGCGAAAGGCGCGGTGCTAAAAGATGAGACCAAGGCGACGGGGATTTCTTTTGAGGGCGATCGCTGGCAAGTCACCACAAATCACCACGACACCTTTTTAGGCAAGTACCTGATTGCAGCGGACGGCGCGAGAGGCCCCATGGCTAAGTGGCTCGGCTTCACAGAACGCAAAACTAGCATTGCAGGCGCCATCGAAATCGAACCGAAAGTGACCGTCGACAATAGTCACATTGTTCACTTTGAATTTGGCCTATTGCAAAATGGCTACGTCTGGAACTTTCCCAAAGCTGACGGCTACTCTATCGGCAGCGGTGCCTTCTGTACCAGTAAGCGCAAAGGCAGGGACTTAGTGGAGCCGATGGCCAAGTTTGCGGCTTCCTTCGGTATAAAAAGCGAGCAAGTACAAAAACATGGCCACCCAGTATGCCTATGGGATGGCGACCAAATTCTGCATACCCAGCGCGCGCTCCTCGCTGGAGAAGCCGCCTGCGTTGTCGATCCTTTTACAGCAGAAGGCATTCGCCCTTCCATCTTCACTGGCATCAAAGCCGCCGAAGCCATTGACCGCGCCCTGAGTGGAGAAAAGGGGGCGTTAGCAGATTACTCCCAGACCATCGCCACCGAGCTAGGCAGCGAAATGCGCTTGGCTTCCCGCCTGGCAAAAGCCTTCTACATAGCGCCCAAATTAGGCTACCGCACCATTATCAAGCAGCCTTCAGCAACTAGGGCAATGGCAAAGATTTTCACAGGAGAGCTGAAGTATGCCGACATGGTGCAAAAGGCACTGCGACGCCTGAGCGGCGGGCTGCTAGCTCGGTAGCACCTCAGACAGCTAAACCACCCGCTTAAACCATCCGCTGAAACCGCACCCAAATACGCTACGCTAGCAACGTAGTTACCAGTTGTGGCAGTTTTGTCAACTGTGCGGTGCGACGCTTCTAACTCTATCCAGGCACAGCCCGCCGCGCCCAGCCACTTGTGGGTTACAGACCACATGCTGTTTCACTACCGCCGCTGTCGGCGCCGCACCTATCTCGACAGCTATGGCGACCAAACGCTGAAAGACATTCCTAGCGACTATTTCGTCAAGCTTCGACAAGACAGCGCAGAACATCGGCAGACAGTACTCTCGCAGTTTGGGCCGCTCAGCCGCCCTGCCTACGAACGGGGGCAGTGGGAAGCTGGCGCACAGGCCACCTATCAGCTCATGGCAAAGGGCGCAGAGGCGATTTATCGCGGCGTGCTCATTGCTCAGGGTCCGGCGGAAACCCGCTACCGAACTGAACCAGATCTATTAGTAAGACAGCCAGGCGAGTCTTGGCTAGGTGACTGGTACTACGTGCCCTACAACGTTAAGCTCGGCAAAAAACCCAAGCCGGAGTATCAGCTGACGGCGGCTTTTAGCGCCTATCTGCTGGCAGAGCTGCAGGGCGTATGGCCAGAGACAGCTTGGCTCTTTCTCAAAGAAAAGCAGTATGCCGTGAATCTAGAGCGCTATGTGCCGAAGCTGCAGGACGCGCTAGATGACTGCTATGACATGATGAATGCGGCCATGCCGCCAGAGGTGTTTATCTCTCGCAGCCGCTGTAGCTTGTGTCCTTGGCTGAGCCATTGCTACCAGGAGGCAAAGGATAGCTCCCACCTATCGCTGCTACCTGGCGTGACGACCACACGCTATCCGACCCTGGTAGACCTAGGCCTCACCACGGTAGAAGCGCTGGCGCAGGTGCAACCCCACGCTCTGACCGACGCACTCGGCATTGAGCAGCACATTTCTCAGAAGCTGATATATCAAGCGCAGGCAACGGCGAATAATGTTGCGATCGCCCGTCTCCACACGGGCAGCTTCCCACTATCCCCGCTCGATGTGCCTACCCAAGAGATTGAGCTTTACTTCGACATCGAAGCCGTCCCCGATAAGGATTTGATCTATCTCCACGGCGTTTTAGTCGTAGATAACGTTGCCAACGAACAGACCTTTCACGCGCTACTCGCAGAGACCCCCGCAGACGAGCAAACCGCTTGGTTTGACTTTTTGAACCTGGTAATGCGGTATCCGCAGGCGCCGATCTATCACTTCTGCCCGTACGAGGCGCAAACGGTTGCTCGTCTAGGTCGGCAATACGGCACCCACGGCCAAGACATCAATCTTCTACTCAACCGATTTGTCGATATTCACAAGCGAGTCGTAGATGCTGTGGCACTGCCCGTCGAAAGCTACGCCCTCAAACATTTGGCCCGCTGGATGGGATTCGAATGGCGCGACGAAGATGCCAACGGCGCCCAGTCTATCTGCTGGTACGACGACTGGCTAACAACGGGCGATCGCACCCATCTAGAGACCATTCTTCGCTACAACGAAGACGACTGCCTAGCCACCTACCGCGTCAAAGACTGGCTGGTCAAGTTTGCCGAACCCTTCTGGCAATAGGCCGATTCTCACCGTCTATCCCACGGCGACCCTACCAGCCGCAGCGCATCCAAGATTCCTCCAAAAGCATCGAATAAATTCGTTGACAAAGCGACCTCAACTAAGCACAATAGAGATCGCCTTGAAGAGGGGGCTAGATTGTCATCTAGAATACAGCTTGGCAAAGCTTGTGAAAGCTCTGTTTGCAAGTCTCTTCAAGCCCCAGCAATGGGCCTGTAGTTCAATTGGTTAGAGCACCGCCCTGTCACGGCGGAAGTTGCGGGTTCGAATCCCGTCAGGCCCGTTTTTATTACGCAATCTCTATGTTGCCGCCATACTTGACTGGTAGCTGGTCCTCTGGTGTTAGCTGCATCACGTCGCTGTAGAGCTTGATGTACTCCACTGCCGACTGCTCCCAGCTAAAGCTTTTGCCCATTGCGCGCTTCTGCAGCGCCTGCCACTGCGGCTTAAAGCGATAGGCCTCAGAGGCTCGCACCATGCCTGTAAATAGATCCAGCGCCTCGTACCGGTCAAAACAGTAGCCTGTCCCCGCCTCGTTTCCTGGGTCATTGTGGCTTACCGTATCGACCAGGCCGCCAGTGCGGCGCACGATAGGCACGCAGCCGTAGCGCATCGCAATCATTTGACTAATACCGCAGGGTTCGAAGCGAGAAGGCATCAAAAACGCATCGCAGCCCGCATAGATTTTGCGGGCTAGAGCATCGCTGTACATGATGTAGGTAGAGGCCCTGCCAGGGTAGCGGGCTGCTAGCTCCCACAGCTGATTTTCGTAGTAGCGATCGCCCGTTCCCAGCACCACAAACTGCGCATCGGAATACGCCAAAAACCGGTCCATTGTCTGCAAAATTAGATCGATGCCCTTCTGCTCAACCAAGCGGCTCACAATGCCAATCAAAAACCGTCCAGACTCCACCTCTAGGCCCATCTCCTTCTGGATGACCGACTTATTTTTGTCGCGCTTATCCAGCGAAGTCGCCGTGTAGTTGTGCTCAATTTTTGGATCGGTCGCCGGGTCAAAAGAGTCTAGATCGATGCCGTTGACAATGCCGCTGAGCTTGCCGCTAATAAAAGACAGCAGCCCTTCTAGCTGCTCGCCGTACTCTGCCGTTTGGATTTGCTGCGCATAGGTTGGCGAGACAGTGTTTACCCGGTCGGCGAACTGTACGGCAGCGGCCATGGTGTTGTGCCCCTGCATGTACCAAGGGCACCAGGCAAATTTCTCTAACTTCCAACGCCAGGGGCCCTGGTAGGCCAAGTTGTGAATGGTAAAAACAGTGCCAATATCAGAAGTATCGTGCATCCACACAGGCAGCATGCCTGTGTGCCAGTCATGGCAGTGAATGATGTTCGGCTTCCAGTGATTCCAGGCAAATTCAGCAGCGCCATTGGCAAAAAAGGTAAAGCGCCACTCTTCGTCGTCACCGCCGTACACATGCTCAGGATCAAAGCAAGGATGACCAAACAAATACAGCGGGACCTCGCTATCGGGTAGCTTGGTCTCGTATATAGCAAAAGAATTGAACATGGCGTAGCCCCACCACAGCGGCTCGCTCGGAATCTCCAGCTTGCCGGCCAGCGAACCGTAGTAGGGCATAAACACGCGCACATCGTGACCCATCGCCCTTAGCACCTTGGGCAATGTGCCGACGACATCGCCCATACCGCCAACTTTCGCCAACGGTGCGGCCTCGGCGGCCACAAATAAAATCCGCATGTTGTATTGCCCGCTGTGTAAACTTTTTTCGTCTCTGACCCAAGTTTATAGCGATATGGACCGCGGATATCTATTCGGCGGCGACTACTCGGCGGCGACATCGGCAGACGGGACCTCTACCGTTTCTAGCGGGTCGGTCGGAATCACCACTTCACGCAAGCCTGTCTCGTGGCGCTCAACATGCCTTTTTTGCTGCTCATTCAGCGATTTGAGCTGGCGTCTGGCCGCGTCGAAGGCTTCGCGAATCACAGCTTCTAGCGGAGGGTACTGCACACCCTTATCTGGACTGATGTCAACAGCGACTTCCCGGCTTTCAGGCGCAGTAATATCCAGCCGCACGCGATAGGGCGAACCGCTATCCGGATGGTCATGGACTCTTTCAATCGCCACGCGGCAGCTATTGAGCCGGTCGTATACCTGCTCCAATTTATCTATTTTTTCGGCGATGAGAGCCTCCAAGGCGTCGGTTTTGTCGACACCTCTGTAGGAAATTTCTGGCGCAACTTTCATATGTAAAGGGTTCTGATATTTGATCACCCTTCATCTCTACCAAGTGCAGCGGTCAGAAACATCCACCGTAGGTCGGGTAGCACGGAATGAACGCAGGTCTATATCAGACAGACGATAAATCAGGCTACGACCGATTGGCCGCATTAATCACATCCAAAATTTCCTGGGCGCCCTGCGCACGCAGACGCTTTGCCAGCTCAGTTCCCATGTCTTCTGCATCTAACGGCGAGCCGGTAACCCGATCTTTGATCAATTGCTGACCGTCCAAACTCGCAACAATCCCGGTCAGCGTTAGGGTTTCTCCTTCAATCTGGGTATTCACACCGATGGGGACCTGACAGCCCCCTTCTAGCTCTCGCAAGAAGGCCCGCTCAGCGTAGCAGCGCTGAGCCGTTGGCCGGTGCTCTAGCACTTTTAGAATGTTCAAAATGTCGTCATCGCCCTGACGGCACTCAATGCCCAGTGCGCCTTGGCCTACGGCATGGAGAGAGATTTCAGGCGGCAAGAGCTGATGAATGCGATCGCTCATCTCCAGCCGATTGAGCCCCGCAGCCGCCAGCACAATGGCATCGTATTCACCCTCATCGAGCTTGCGCAGCCGCGTATTCACATTGCCGCGAATATCTTTGAATTCAAAATGCGGAAAATGATGCCTGAGCTGAGCCAATCGGCGCAGCGACGACGTGCCAATCACCGCACCATGCGGCAGCGTATTAAGCTGTTTGTCAGCATGCTTGGCATGGACCACCAGCGCATCGGCAGGGTCTTCTCGCTCGGTGACGCAGCCCAGCATCAACCCTTCGGGCAGGCAGGTAGGCAAGTCCTTCAGCGAATGCACCGCAAAGTCGATATCCCCATTGAGCATGTCGTCTTCTAGCTCCTGGGTAAAAAGCCCTTTGTCGCCAATCTTAGAGAGCGCCACATTGAGGATTTTGTCGCCCTGGGTCTCCATCGTCCGCACTTCAAACGTGATATCTGGAAACGCCTGACTCAGCTCGCCCTGCACCCAGTGAGTTTGTACGAGCGCAAGCTGACTTTTGCGAGAACCGATCCGAATGGTACGAGTGGCAACGTTAGAAGACATACTAAAGCAGGCATTTGCTATGGTGATTTCGCTGATGTGATCCGGGTCATTTTTCAGCGCAAGATCATCAGACTACCGCAATAAGAGCCCGCAATGAAGCTGCCAAACCCGTTCCCTCAGCCAAACATAAAGTTCTGCAAATAACTGTGTACCATCGTTTACAAAAGGCGCTCGCGGGCGTGGTTCTCTCTGGCTTGGCAGCCAGTATGACCTTGGCCAGCGGCGTGGCCCACGCACAACAGCTCAACCCTGAACTCAGGCAACAATTTTTAGCGGACCCACTGGCTGCGGAGCAGAGAGACCCACTACTCCCGACACTCAGCGTTGACCGACCTTACAGTCCGCTGGAGCTGCAGATGATCGACAATGCCCTAGACCAGCTAAACAACACTGCGCTACTGCAGTTGACAGCTGGCGATGCCGACATGGCGTTTGATCTGTGGCTAAGAGAGCTGAAGCTACGGCGAGTGCTGGGCACGCAGGCGGAGTTTGAAGCCATTCAGCGGGTAGCCGGTTTGGCCTGGGCGCAGCAGCGACCTGTGGAAGTTCAGCTGCTGACGCTGCGCACCCGAGAAATCTGGGATGCGATGCAGCAGTCACTAGGCAGCGTCTCCGAAGAACCTTTTGAGCGGCAGACAGAAATAGATCCTGGTGACTCCCTAATCAGCGGTGCGACTACTATCGATATTGGCGTCCTCACCGAAATTGCCCAAACCTTCACCACGCTCAGAGACATTGACTCTGCTGTCACCGTTTACCAGCAGCTGATCGCACTCAGCAGCACGCGGGACGAAATGCTCACCACCCAGCAAAAGGCCCTCGCTGAGCTGCATCTCTCTTGGTTTCAGTTTTCAGAAGCCGCCGATATCTATCTCACCCTGCTAGCCGCAGCGAGGGAAGCAGGCGATATCGAACAAGAAATCGACTACCTAGAGCAGCTGGCGTACAGCTACCAGCAGGCAGAGTCTTTGACCAATGCGGTGCGCGCGCAAACTGACCTCGTCGAGCTATATCAACGGCAGGATAACAGTGAAGAGCTGCCCGGGTTGCTGGTTGCGATCGCTCAAAACTACCGCGCGCTAAACCTACCCACTAGCGCCATCGACTACTACCGAGCCGCCTACAGCGCCGCCCAACGTTTCGACCAGTTCAGCTTTTCAGCCCAGGTACTCCGAGACCTCGGCGCGCTCTACGAAGCCCTCGCCATGACGGCAGAAGCCCTCGGCGCCTATAGCCTACTCGTCCCGGTCGAGCAGCAGGCCTACAACGACTACGGCACCATGAACGCCCACGACAAAATCGGCCAGCTCCAGCGCCGTCAGGGCAACGACTTCGAGGCGCTCAAAGCTTTCGAAAGAGGTCTGGTGATCGCCAATCGGCTAAACCTGCGCGAGGCATATTTTATTGAGCAAATAGAAGCTTTAGCCGCAGCCGATGTGCCTTCGCTGTAAACTTCGCTTACCGGCCCTTAGTGAGCATATTTCCAATGCCTATTGCACCTAGCCCTATCGAACCGACTGTTGTTGTGGCAACGGGCATCGGCTTCGTGAGCGGATTCCTCATCAGTCTGCAAGCCGTCGGGCTGGACTATCTGGTCAATAAAACATGGATGGGATGGCGCATCACCCTCAATAAATTTGCCTTTAGCATCTCTAGCCTGAGCTTTCTCTTTGGCCTAGGTGCCTTCTTGCTACTTCACTGGCAGCCCGCCCAAGCGCTGGGTATCGACCCTGCAGCGCTAGTGCCCGCCTGCTTCAAAATTGGCGTCCTCATCAGCATCCTCACGCCCATCAGCGGCCAGATTAGGATAGCGCTTTCGTCGGAAGAGTCCCAGGAAACCAGCTAAAAACGTATTGACCACAAAATGCGCTGCGCTCTAGGGCCTGACAGCGGTCACTTTAGACCGTTGTCTGAATATCAGGCAAGTTTGCTGCGCTGACGTTGTTCACAAGTGTGCGTCTCAGCATCGGATGGTTGCGATCGCTAAATCCCATATCGCTATCCGGATGAAAAACCACCAGATGTAGCGCTTGGTCGTAGGTACAGAAGCGGTGCTTTTGATGCGCCGGAATATGAAAAACGGTCCCTGGCGTCAGCGCATAGCCCTCACCGTCAGCAAAGCAGTCTCCAATACCCTGGACCACGATCCCAATGCGATCGCTCGGATGATGATGCACCGTCTGATCGACATTGGGTGGCATGTATAGCGCGTTGAGGCAAGGGTCACCGACCGTCATCGGTGCAATCAGCAGGCTAGTGGTTCCCCCGTCGATATAGGCAAACTGGCCCTGGGTTGCCATGGGGCCACCGACCAAAAAGTGCCCCTGCGAAAAGTTTTCGTAAGTGACCACCATCCCCGAAGAGAGACTGCCATCAAGGGTAGAAGCTTCGGCCACTGAAAAGTACATTCCTGCCGTCAGTGGGAAGGGCGCCAACGACAACTTGCGCCGAAGGGATGCAGTGCCCTGCCACACAAAGCCATAGTGTGTGCCACAATCTGACAGCAAAACCTTCTCACCTTGCCACGTGCGAACCCGCACAGCAGGGTGGTCGCCACTTACAGACTGAACGCATTGAGATTTAAGCGGATAGAGGCTGATCGGCATGGTTGTGCCAGCGAAGCGGAGAAAACAACGTACTTTCTATGGCGCGTCGGCGCACTTGACTTAGCATGCTCCCATCACTGTATAAACAGTCCACCAAAAGCCGAGTGGCGCGGTAATACTGCTCAAGCAGTTGCTTCTCAGCTTCGTCGAACTGCCAGCGCTGACCTATACGATAGCGATCTTTGGCCAACTTACGCGCAGCATCGGCGACTTCTTGAATGTAATCCTCATCTTCAGGTGAAGAGTGATGAGATCGCTCTGCCAGATCTTCTAGCACCCGCCCCTCTTTTGGATTCAGCTGCTGGGAAGCCAGCGCAGCATCTACGGCAATAATCATCGCATCGTCGGCAGAGTCAGCCCTGGCAATTTGCTGCTGCGGCTCATTCACCTGCTGGTCTCGCCGCTGCAACATAGCGATCGCCTGCTCCAGCGAAACGCCCTCTAGCACCCGCCGTAAAAAGCTTGCTCCCACCAACCGATTGATTGAGCGGTCTAGGCGGACAGCTACAGCTCGCCGCTGATCAATATCAAAATCGATATCGAATAAAAATGCTCTCACTGCTGCTGGTTTAAACCCTTCAAAGCAGCTGAGCGTTGCCTGTTGGGTAATGTCAGCCAGAAAATCTTGCAGCTTAGGAGAGCTAGCGAGTAAAGCGTGCGATCGCGCCGCTAGGGGTTCGAGCAACCAATCAGCGTTCGGCAGCAGCTCACTGATTAGCAAAAAGACCTCACGCCACTGTGGATTTAGGGCATAGCTGTCGACTAATTTTGGCATCAGCGCCTCAGAGTTGCCGCTGTTGTACACCAGTTCACGGGCCACAAAATACTCATGAAACGTCAGGTGAGAAAAAGAGTACATGTGCTTAGCGCGCTCTACGAGCAGCCCATGTTGCGCCTCAATAGAGCGCAATATTGTACTGCTATCGAGCATCAGCACTTCGGAATCTTCGCTAGCCTCCGGCAAGTGACAAATATAGTCGCTAATCTCTGCCTCAAGACGACGCTGCTGAAAAAAGTATTGGCCCTGTTTAAAAGTCTTCAGCGCAATCTTACCGAGCAAATCTTCCTTGCGCTTAGTCGACAGTCTTTTGTAGACCTGATCGCGGTGAATACCCCGGGAGGCATCCCACTTTTTGAGCAGAGTGGTGATCCCTTCTTGATATAGCTCCGAGCGACTGCTCGGTAGCCACCCAGAAGACTCAAATGCCAAACACAGCAGCGTTAGCAACAGGGGAGTGACGGCCAGCTCCGCGAGGTCAGGCCGCTGCGAAAGCTTTCGCAAAAAGGTAGAGGCATTCACAGCCTTATGTTGAAACCACTGCCATGCAAACGTTTTCATTTGCGCCGGGTTGAAATCTGCAATCTCAACCTCAGTGAACTGGTCGAAGGTATATTCCCAAGAAGCAACTCGGCAAGTCATTACAAAGTGATTGCTATTAAACGCTTCGAATAACAGCTGAATCTCTCTCAGCACTCGGTCGTGAAAGTCTTGGCCGACCTCGTCTAAGCCATCGAGCAGGATCAGTCCCCGACCGGCATTTAACACCTGCTTGAGCGCCAGCAGCTGTGCCTGAATCTGGTCACCGCTTACCGCCGAAATCTGGTGCGTAAAGTGACTTTCACTGACAAAAGCCAAAATTCCTGGACAATCGGGATGTTCAGCAAACTGCTTGAGGTTGACATAGAGGGGCAAGCGCGATGTCTCGAAATGGCCTTCTATGCACTGGATGGCTAGGTGCTTGAGAAAAGTGGTCTTACCAGCTCCGGGCTTACCAAGCACGATGAGCTTCTTGTGCTGATCCACGGCATCCATCACCGGTACGCGGGGCTGGGCAATTTGCCCAAACCCTACACGGTCAAACTGGCTGGCCTGCATATCCGCAATCAAATCATCTAAGGTTCGGCGCTGATAGCTGCTGACCTTCTCCAAGATATTGACGTCTGTATATATCTCATTGAGCCCGACCGGGTGAGCCATATCGAGCACCCGCATCGTACCGCAGCGCTCATACAAAAATTGTTTTGCCGCACTGCGCAGTTGCTGAACCAGTTTTGTCACCTCGCTTTCTGGCTGAGTCTCCAAAGAGGCAAACGCTGATTGAACTGCATTGGGAGCAAATGGACGGATTGTTTTCTGAGGGGCTGCTAGGGGTGTGGTCAGTCCGGCAACTTGCTGCCAATCCAAATTCAGGCGATCGCACAACTCCACGAACAGCCCCCGCTCAATCGCGACCCCTTTGAAAAAATTGGTCACCGGCTGGCGGCTACAGCCGACCGCTTCGCTCAGACCTTTTTTAGTTAATCCAGACAGCCTGATTGTTTGCGCTGCTAGCTGCCGTCCCTCGGGTGAAGCTTGCAAGGAAGGTTTCGCCATAGTCGACTGTTTACCGCCTCAGTAAAACCGATTTTATCGATCATACTAGCCAAGCTCTCCCAGCGTTAGTACGGCACCAACAAACCTATTACGAACGCTTTCAGCCACTTTTACATAGGCTTTTACATTGATTTAATCATCACTTACTTTGACAATTACATAGGATTATCCTAGGATTTACTCATCATTTACGTATTCTTTTTAACACTCCTCTGTCCGCGTCCTGTTCCGAACAGATTGCGAAAAGCATCTTCAAAGCAACAGACCATCAAGACGATAGATCCTCAAGGCGACAGACATCTCCCCATTCGAACAGTTACAGCCTGGTCACTAGTTTCGTTTCGAAAGTCTTCTCTCTCTGAACGTATTTCTCAGTAGGAAAATTACTTATGTACGTAAGCAACTACAGCGCCTTGTTAAAAGGTGAGGGTGGTATCGCCCCCCGCGACGGTGTTATCACCTTTAGCTTCACTCAGGGCACTCACCAAGTCAGCGCAGCCACCCAACAGAGCATTCGCTATGTGTTCAAACATCTCATCGAGCCATTCATAGACGTTCGATTCGAAGAAACCGTAGGTGAGGGAAACATTAAATTTCGGCTCACTGACAAAGTCGGTCAAGACAGCTTCGAGCGCAACCAAACTATTTATCTAACCCGGAACGAGCAATCTCGTAGCCAAGGCAACAACGCCACCACCAACAGTCCTCAGAGCAATTTCGGTAGCTTCGAGTTTGAAACGCTGATTCACAACATACTCCACGCACTCGGCCTAAAGCATGCTGGCAACTATGGGACTGCTGAAGACACAGCGCCCTTCCTCCAATACAAGTTCGACAACACAGACAACACCGTCATGTCCTTCAACTTGGACACGATTTCTGGCAAGGGAGCAATCACGCCTATGCCGTTCGATATTGCGGCCTTACAGTCTTTGTATGGTGAGCGATCGCTCAATACCGGCGACACCACATACGTCTTTACCTCCACGCATAGCTTCAGTGATGGCACGCGGACCTGGGGAAGCGCTGAACACCCCAGCAAGCTGACGCTGTCAGACACTGGTGGCAATGACACCCTAGATTTTTCACAACTTCCTTTCAGCGGTTTAGGCTACCACTTAGATGCCAGTACTGATGGGATTTTTACAACAGGAGGCGGGGTCAGAGGATCTGCTTTTAGGCCTGTAGACGTGAGTCAAAGCCTCACAACAGCTCGCAGCACTAGCCGCTTCGGCACTCGGCTAAGCTTGACTACAAAAGTTGAAAGGATCATTGGTAGTTCGAGCAGTGACATCATCACTGCTGGAGACAGCACTTGGCTCCTCCTTGGAGAGAAAGGCTCTGATAGACTTTTCGGCAATGATGAAGACAACGTCATTTTTGGTGGCTCTGGCGTAGATACAATTTCTGGCGGCGGCGGTGACGATACCCTCTATGGGGGCAACGGAGATACGGACTCAACCGGTGAACCTAGCATTGATTTTCTCTTAGGTGGAGATGGCGACGACCGGCTCTGGGGAGAAGACGGAGCCGATGAACTCAATGGCGAAGCTCATAACGATATTCTGCTTGGCGGTGCAGGCGACGACAAGCTCTTTGGATCTGCCAACAGGCAATCCGATAACAGCGAAGTCGATCTCCTCTACGGTGGCACAGGCGCAGATTTGTTTGCACTTGGCTATACCGAGAACAATATCGAACACGTGTTCTATCGGGGTAGTGGATTCGCAATTATCAAAGATTGGGAATTTGGAAGCGACAAAATACAGCTTGGACGCAGCAGCGGCAAATACACTTTGCTAACGAAAAACCTGATAGGTGATAACAGCGTGGACGTTGCTGTGTTGCACAACGGTAACCTGATCGCGGTCGTTGAAGATACCGGAGCCGAGCTATCTCGCAGCGACTTCATATTTCACTAAATTCATTTTTTGCGTCATCTTTCATCAACAACAAAACGCTGAGTCGCTGCGTTCATCCAGTCTCGCAGAAGCGACAGCGTATCCGTTTCAAAGCTGACCTGAGCAACATACCCCAAGCGCCAAAGATGAAAAAAACAAAGTTCCGCAACATTCGGCAGAGTAAGATACAACAAAAATCCGTAGATTACATCACCTCGCTACCATTAGCCAGCAAACTTCTCCTTGGGCTGATTGCTTTGCTCCTACTGGCTCACGCAGTTCAATACATCTTCTACACAATGCAGCTCTACAGAGCTGAGTGGGCCTACAGAAGAGCGGACTGTCAGCAAGCGGTTGATTTATTTTCCGTTGCACTCAAAAAGCAACGATTCGCCAGCTATGACGACTCGGGTGCTAGGGCCGCTGCCCACAATTCAGAGTGTAAGTACTATCTGACTCTTCCTTCTAACAGAGACAGCTCAATTGAAATCGCAAATGCCCATGATTTTACAGATCGATTTCCCGGTAGCACGTTGGGAAAAAGACTCAAAGAGAATGCGCTAAAAGCCTTCTATAAATCAGATGTTGCACAGCTAGCCACTGAGCCTCTGTGCGATCGCCTACCCACTATCCTCTCTCAAGACTGGCTGCTAGACGCCGAAACCACCGCCCCGCAGATGGCCTACGCCTGTGGCAATACGTTCTTGACAGCGGGTAACTTTGCAGCCGCTATCTTGCCTTACCAACTCTTTTTAGAAAACTACCCAGATCACGTGCTCACTGCTTTAGTAGAAGCTAGCTATGCTCAGGCCGCTATCGGTGAGGCAAAAGCGTCAGGCGCAGGCGTGCTGCCACCACCCAATCCCACTGGCTACACCTACGGCGAAAATACGGTCGTCGCGATCGCTAACGGTTCTCCTGAGAGCATGCGCATCATTTTCAGTGGGCCTGAGCCTCGCTTTGAAGAATTGCCCCCTTGCGAAACCTGTAAAGTACACAGCGCTCCCCCGGTGGAAAGCAGTTGTTCTGAAAGCTCTCCCGCAGGCGTCTATCAACTGCTTCCTGGGGACTACCAAGTGCTGGTTCGCTCTGTGAGCGATCGCAAAGTCACCCCCTTCACTGGAGAATGGACGCTTGCCTCGGGAGTTGGCTACGCCGAATGCTTCCATATCGTACGCAACCCACCCTCATCTACTAATGAGGACAAACAACCAGAACCGATTCCGCTGCAATAGCCACGCTTGCCTTCTGACAGAGGCCACTTCGTATGAAGCAACTCACAGCCCCCCTTCTCAACCGATATAAACTCACCAAGTCACTAAGCAACAAAGCTGGTAGGCAGACGTTTCTGGCAACAGATCTACAAACGTCATCTGCGGTTGTCGTTAAGCTCGTCCAGCTCACCCAGGGCGTCCAGTGGACCGACATCAAGCTTTTTCAGCGAGAGGCTAGCATTCTTCGAGCGCTTGACCATCCCGCTATTCCAAAATACCAGGACTACTTCGAAGTAGAAATAGACGGCATTCCCAGCTTTGTTCTGGTGCAAACCCACATTGACGCAATCTCTTTGGAAGCCGCTGTTGAGTCAGGACAACTCTTTTCTGAACAGGCAGTTATCGACATCGCCAATCAACTATTAGAGACTTTATGCTATCCCCACCAGCAGCTACCCCCTGTAATCCACCGAGACATCAAACCCAGTAACATCCTCATCGAAAGCGATACTTATCAAACGTCAGAACAAGCCGCTAACCAAGCTTGTGAAAAGTGGACTAGCAGAGTCTATCTGGTCGATTTTGGTGCTGTTCAAACTGTTGTGAGCCACAACAGCGGTACGATTACCATCGTCGGTAGCTATGGCTATGTGCCGCTAGAGCAGTTCTCTGGTCGGGCCGTTCCCGCCTCAGATCTCTATAGCCTAGGCATGACCTTACTTTACTTGCTTACCAGCAGTCACCCCGCCGACCTTCAACAAACTGATGGACAAATAGCCTTCGATAGTCCAGAAATTAAGTCCGTCACCAGTCCCAAGCTAGCCATCTGGCTAGAGCGCATGACCCACCCCTATCTAAACAGGCGGTTTGACAGTGCCCAAATCGCGCTGACTGCACTCAACAGCAAAGGAGATGGCTATGGCTACTACCACCATCTCAAGCCGCCAGAAAGCACAATTGAGATTTACCGCGATCGCCACAGACTAAAAATTCTCACACCAAGCGGCTCGGAAACTGACAAGTTTAGTCCTCTGTGCAGTTTCGTACTTTTTGCCTGGTTTTTCTCTGCCGTTAGCCTACAAATTTTTCTTGGCGCTGTTCTTGGCCTATTCGCGTGGATAGGGTTAGGCATTGGGATAATCATGGTTAGAACCCTAATACAACCGCCAAAACTGCGTAAACTCTTTCATGACATCATTGCCATCGACCGCGAGCATGGCATCTGCAAAGGGGTTCACACTCGAGACCTTAAGACAGATGCTACATCAGTGAAATGGCAACAGGCATCGCCCTTTCAGGATATCAACCTCTTTAGCTACAACACCGGGCATAGGTTCAATCAAATCTCTGTTAATAGAAAGAAAAACAGACAGAGTGGCTCGGTAACTATTCCAGTTAAGCTTTCTATCTACGCAAACAACGAAGAATATGTCATTGGGGAAAAATCGCCTTCTCCAGCAGAAGTGAACTGGATAGAAAAAGAGGTCAGCGACTTTCTTGGGTTACCCCTGCGCACTATCACATCGACTAAAAACAACCTCAAAGATTCAATGCAGAGAGGGCTAACAAAGCAAGCATACCACCAGCCTCCCAAGCCATAACATCCAAAGGTAACAGCAATGAAACTAGCCACATCAAGCATACAAAACTACGACATCATACGGGAACTCAGCCATCAAGAATGCAAAAAAACAGTCTTAGCTAGAGACAACAAAACGCAAACCTTAGTCATCCTCAAATTAGTTCAGTTCAACCCCAACTTTCACTGGAGCGACTTGAAGCTCTTTGAAAGAGAAGCGCAGGTCTTAATGACCTTGAACCACCCGGCAATTCCTAAGCACAAAGACTATTTTGAGACAGAAATTGACGGCATTCACAGCTTTGTTTTAGTCCAGAGCTATCTAGAAGCCGACTCATTAGAAGCATTGATCAAATCGGGGAGAAGATTCTCTGAGAAAGAGGTGATGTCTATCGCACAGCAGCTGTTGGCCATCTTGAGCTATCTACACCAGCAGACACCGCCCGTCACCCACAGAGATATCAAACCTGGCAACATTCTTCTGGCCGACTCTGTCAGCTCGCAAACAAGTGAACAATCAGATGGTCCAGACAACTCTGTGTATCTGGTAGATTTTGGCGCGGTGCACACGCCCCTGACAAAAGAGCAAGGCACCATCACCATTGTTGGCAGCTATGGCTACATCCCGCTCGAAGTGTTTATGGGCCGTGCCATCCCCGCTTCAGACTTGTACAGTCTCGGCATGACGCTGATACATTTAATAACCGGCATCCACCCAGCCGACATTCTTCAGGTAGATGGCAAAATTCAGCTCCATGACCCTGTCATCAGTGATATTAGCCCCCGGCTAATTAGATGGCTAGGGCGTATGACTCATCCCTACCTGGACAAGCGATTTGAGTCGGCAGAGGCCGCACTGCGTGCCCTTGTCGATGAAGACAGCGCTGGTAGCTATGCTCAATACACCCAGTCTGCGGATAGCTTGGTTCGGATCTCTCAGCAGCGCGATCGCCTAGAGATTGAAATCTACCAGCGCCCTGTCTCCGACCCTGTACTCTATAAATCACTGAATTTTGTGATTATAGGGCTTTGCGTTGCGAGTCTTGCCATAGCATTCGGTGTTTCTTTCCCAAATACCTTCTCAGTTCTTTTTTTTCCACTTTTACCGCTTGCAGGCATAGGAATATCCATTATGTTCGATATCCCTCGGATAATATTTTCTGGGACCTGGAACCAAATCTTACAAAGGTTTCAGGCAAGATATCGCCAGGTCATTTCAATAGACCGGCAAACCGGTATTCGCACAGGGACAGCCAGAAAAGGCAAAAAAGCAGTGCGATGGAAGAGAAAAACCTCTGCCTTTCATGCAATCGACCTTTTGGCATACAACCCTGGCTACAGCTTCAATAGCTACGTCCATTGTGGGCAACGTGAACGCGCGCGCCATAAAACGGTTCTCCCCACTTTTTCTATCCACGCAGGTTCTACCAAGTACGAGATTGGGCATGGCCATCTCTCTACCGCAGAATTCTGGCAAATAGGCGAGGTCATCAGTCAGTTCACTGGGTTAGAGGTGCAAACTATCTACCCCACGCCCGTCGTAGTTCCTCAGCTTGAAGCTACCTGCGGCTGCTAGTTCCGCCCTTCTCTCAACAAAAAACAACTCGTATGGAACAACTTACGGCACCCCTTCTCAACCGGTACAAACTCACCAAGTCGCTGAGCAACAAAGCTGGTAGGCAAACTTTTCTGGCGACAGATATGCAGACGTCATCTGCAGTTGTAGTTAAGCTCGTTCAGCTTAACCAAGGCGTGCAGTGGGCAGATATCAAGCTTTTTCGGAGAGAAGCTCAAATCTTGAAAAAGACAACGGCACTATCACGATTGTCGGCAGCTATGGCTACATACCGCTTGAAGTGTTCATGGCCCGGTCCACGCCTGCCTCAGATCTGTACAACCTGGGCATGACGCTGGTGCATTTGGTGACCGGGATCCACCCTGCAGACATTCCTCAGGTAGATGGCAAAATTCAGCTAAACGAATCCGTTGCCAGCAACATCAGCCCTTGGCTAGTTAGATGGCTAGAGCGGATGACCCATCCCTATCTAGACTGTCGTTTTGAGTCAGCAGAAACCGCGTTGAGCGCGTTCCAAGCAAAAGATGGTACTGCTGGCTACGACCACTCACAATCTGCGGATAGTTTGATTCAGATACGGCAACAGCGCGATCGCTTAGAAATTGAAATTTACAGGCCATTTGTTCACAGTAGATATCTTAAATGGCTACTGCGGTTTTTGATAACAGGGCTTTCGACTGTAGTGATTGCCTTAGTTGTTGCCTTTTGTTTTTCAGACGTCACATTTGTAATGCACTTCTTTCTTCCACTAGTATTCATCAGTGGATTGTGTACCCTATTCCTTACACTCCCAGCAACAGTTTTCACTGCTTGTAATCAAGGCTGGCGAGCTTTTCAAGCAAGGTACTACCAAGTTATCTCCATTGATCGGCAAACTGGTATTCGCGTAGGTACCGGAGCAAAAGGCAAGAAATCAGTGCGCTGGGAAAAACCAACCTCTCCTTTCCATACGATTGACCTCTTGGCGTACAGCCCTGGGTACAGCTTCCAGAAGGGCCAATATCTCTACTACTACAAAGATGGCAAACAAGAGAAAGCTAGAGGGAAAGACGTGTCACCAAGCTTTTCTATTCATGCAGGAATCGTCACGTACAACATCGGACACGACCAACTTTCCGCAGCAGATTTTTGGCAGATAGGTGAAGCACTCAGCCAGTTTACGGGACTCGAGGTTCGAACTATTTATCCCACTCCAGTCGTTGTGCCTCAGCCCGAGCACACCTGCGGCTGTTAGTCCTGCGTCCTCGCTTCTATCCAAACGTTAAGTCCAAGCCCCAGATAGCAAAGCAGAGTCACAGCATGAAGCAACAGACTATGACATTAGAAGAGCAGACGCTCTATCAAAAAATTGTGCAGTTCCAGCTGGATGAACCCGACACCATTTTTCCATTTTCACGTAAGCTAGCATGGCAGTATCGCTGGTCTGGCATATTCACTCACCGCGCCATCAACGAGTACAAAAAATTTATATTCCTTGCCCTAGTCTCGCCTAACAAGCTGTCGCCCCCTACCGTCGTAGACCGAGTCTGGCACCAGCACATCCTCTATACCCGTTCTTACTGGGTCGAGTTTTGCGACCAGCTGCTACAGCGACCGATTCACCACCGGCCTGGGCTTGGCGGCGAGGCAGAGTCCCAGCAGTACTATCAAGCCTGCGAACGCGCGATCACACTCTACCATCGCTACTTCGGTCCGCCCCCAACAGACATTTGGAATCCACCCAAGCCCTGCGTCGAAAATCCAACCTACCAGTGGGTTGACCGCAACCAATATTGGATTCTGCCAAAATTTAGCTTGCTAAGCGCTTTCGGTCTGCGCGATCGCATATCTCGCCGCCGCCAAGCTCAGCCTCGCTTGCTCAATAGGCGAAAGCGTCTCCCAATCACCCACACGAATCGACTGAATAGTCGCCTCAACCAGCTCATCTGCGCTATTGCCGCGCATGGCAAACGCCATGGGCCGAGCCATCACCTGCAAATCAGCCACCGCCAGCTGCGCAAACTCATCCTGCACACAGCTGATCATTTGCGCCACCATGGGCTCAGCGCCCCGCGCCGCCTGCTGCGCCTTATCCGCAATCACCGTGAGTAAGTGGCCTGGTAGGCGCTCACCAAATCGCTGCTGAAGCTGCGCCAACACCCCCGCATTTTCTGCCACGACGCCATTGGTCGCATCCGTCCAAATTTGACTGAGCTGCGCCGACAGTCCCTGCCAACCCGCCGCTGCCTCTTCCTCAGAAATTTCTAGAGCAGCGCCAGCGCTCTCCAGGCGGCTCTCATACTCAGCCGCCGCCCCTTCTGCCAGCCAAGGCGCACTTTGCTCAGTATCCAAAACAGCTTGTAGCAACGCCGCTTGGGTTGCAGACAACTCGTCAGAAGTGTCCATATCGCCATTCAAAGGTGAAGAGTTAGCCATAGTTGTGCGTTTACCTGTATCAGCAGACGGTGAAATAATGTGACCCCAAGAAATACAAACGCCCGCTTTACCATTCCGTAAGGTGGGCAAATTTTCCAAAATTGGCCCCAACATTGGCCAAAGATTGTCAATGACCTGTAGCCGCTCGCTCAAGCGTCACAGGTCAATTTTTTATGGGCTCATTTTCGTGCGCTATTTTCATGGGCTCATTCTTCCAAAACAAACTCCAGCAGCTGTCCGTCAGACTTGCTGCCAAAGCGGATTTGCACCCCCGAGGTCAGTACAATCTCCTGCCGGTGTACCTCTCTCCAGGTTCCGTCCTGTAAATAGAACGTACCATAGCGAGAATTGTCCCGCAGAAAATACACCATCTTAAGACCGTCCCCGGCTCGCTGCGAGGTCACCCGCCGGTTAAAAATTTCGGCGTGGCTGCTCGACACCCAAGGGTCAGCAATCACCAAGTCGTTAATTTCCGGCTTCCGGCCAATTCGCATCACATCGCTGTAAATTGGCCAGGTTTGCGCTGGATTATCCACATTTTTGAGCAGGGCCTGCTGACGGTTGGGGCGAAATGAGGTGTGCGCATTGATCTGTGTAGTCTCTTCAGACATCAGCAGCGCCCCGTCGAAATCTGGATGCATGTACAGCACTGGCAAGGTCCAGGCAGGCTGGTTGAAGTGGTAGAGCGTAAGCAGGTGTTGACGTGCGATCACCACCGATTCATCCACCGGCTTACGCTCCGCCAGCGTCTGGGCAAACACCTGAATAAAGCTAATTGCCTCTTCATCGGCAATCGAATCTCGCATAGCCACCACAGCTGGCAACCCGTGGTGCAGCAGCACCTCCGCCAGGCTACTGCGGGGCAAAGCGCGCTGCTGACTTTCCTCCGGCTGCGCCCCCCAGCAGGTATTAAACACCGCCAGCTTTACCCTAGAGCGAGTCAGCACCTGGGCCAGCTCCGTCCCGCTCAGCGTCGCCTCTGATAAAAACAGCAGCCCGCCGTCTGGCCCAGGCACCCCATGCCCCGAATAAAAGAAGACATTGTATCCGCCCGTTTCCAAGGCTCGGGTCAGCTCGGCAGCACTCGGCTGCAGCAGCATATCTACCCGCCGCTTAGCCGTCGGCCGCATGCTCAAGTCACTGCTCTGCTCCAAAATTTTCTTGAGGAGTGCCGCCTCCTGCTCGAGCTGGAGCAAGGCCGACTCAGCCGCAATCTCCGGCGTTTGGCTGGCGCCCGGCCCGTACTCTACCGGCCCATCCTCACTCGGTCGGTCTCGGCCCGGGCTGTCTTTTCCCAGCACCAGCAATATCTTCAGCGTTCTATCCAGCGTGACCGCTTCCAGAGAATCCACATCGCTGCTGGTGCGGCTAAACAAAATTTTGCGGTTGAGCGACAGCGCCCGGCTACCGGGTTGTGGCTGCATGATTTCCCACGGCAGTGCGATCAGCTCCGGATCGCGAATTTCTAACCGCAATCGCAGGGGAATCTCTTGGCCGATGGCAATGCCCTGGGAGCGATCAAAGCTGCTTTTGATGGGTCCATCAAACAGCCACTGCCAGAGGCTGACCCCCAAATGCTGCATGTAGCGGCTGCTGTAGCTAGCGGGCTGACCGGTCTCTGGCGCTTCACTCTCAGGTAAGCTTTGAAATACAAACTGGGGCACATAGGCAGAGGGAATGTGCGGCACCTGAGGCAATCCGCGCAGCGAAAACATCGACTGCCAGCTCTGCCAGGCCTGCGCCAGCTCCGGGCTCCAGAGACAATCGTGGTGGGTATGACCGCTAGGATGAGGCGATCGCAATACCCAAATGGCAAAGCGATCGCGCTGCGCCTGCAAACTATCTACGGCCACCCACAGCGACAGAGACTCCCGATCAGACATTAGCTTCCACAGGTTCCCTTCTGGCTAGGCTGCAAATCTTGAATTGCTTCAGAAAGCGCTGCTAGCTTCGATTCCACAATCCATCCTTCGCGCCCTGGAGACAGCATCAGCGGCTGATCGGACTGTACCGACTCCGGCGTATTGAGTGGAGGACTCACCCCAGTAGGCGTATCGGTCTCAGCGGGCACATCTGCCAGCGTTTCTCCAGAGGGAATAGAACACAGCTTCAGCTGCAGCCAGTTCGACTGGTCTTCCGCCGTTTGCTTGCTCATCACCTGTACGATGCCACCGGTGGGCACCGTGCCCGTAATCGTATTGGGGTCGTTGCGGCTACCCGCATCGGGACTGGGGTACAGCCTGATTTGCGGGAAGCTATCTGCCGCGCCTCCGCCAGAGGCCGCGCCATCCGCCTCAGCCGCACCGACTGGGCGAATGCGGGCATAGTCTCCTACCTCTAGCACCAGCGGACGGGTAGGGTCCACCGCGCCCGGCGCTGTGGGTAGTGGCTCATCGTCGGCAATGCCAACGCTTGCCTCCGGAGAAGCCGTTCGATCGCTGGCCAGCCGCTGCGGTCTAAACCCTGGCACCAAAAGGTAGACCAAACCACTTGCGATCGCTAGCAGCACCAGCAAAGCCCCCAGCTTTTTGACGCCACCTTTAGCATCGCGCTGTCCTGACATAGGAACCGCTTCATCCGCTTTAGCCTCATCGGTGCGAGGCGAAGAAATCAGCGCAGTTGAGGCGGGTGCGTCAGCAGGTGATGAGAAAAGGCGAGTCTGACCGGCACGCCGACATCCAGCGGTAGCAGCCTTGGCTGAATCGGTCTTTTTCCCAGGCTTTTCAGCATTTCCATGGGCGGCCAACTCTCGGGGTACCATCCGGTCAGACACCCTCAGCACCTGAGCATTGAGCAAACCGACCGTGACATTGTCGTGACCGTTAAACTTGTTAGCCAAGTCGACGAGGCGCTGACCCACAGCGGCAGACGAGCGCTGCTCATCTGCCTCGCTTGTGAGCATGGGCTGCAGCACCTGACGCCAAAACTGCTCGACGCGATCGCTGTCACTCAGCCCGTCCGAACAGAGCAAAAACACACAGTTCTCATCGATTACAAAGCGCTGAACCGTTGGCTTCAGGGTCTCAGAAGGCCCCATACCCAACGCCTGAATCAGCGACCCCGCCCCCGGCTGAACCAGCATTTCTCGGTACAGGCTGCCGCCTAGGCGCACCTGCCGCGAGGCCACATCATCGTCTAGCGTCACCTGCTGACAGTTCCGGCTGCTCACCCGATAGGCCCGGCTATCGCCCAAGTGGGCAATGTACACGTCAGCACCAATAATCAGCGCTAGGACTAGGGTTGTGCCCATGCGATCGCGGGCCTGACGCTGCGCCTGATCGTTCCGGCTAGAAATCTCATCATTCGCCGCACAAATAGCCCGCTCAATTGCCAAGGCCATTTCTGTTGTGTTCAGCGCAGGCGCATCGGCAGAGAGCAAAGGCTCCAACTGTGCCTGAATTGTAGAAATGGCCAGTTTCGAAGCCACATCCCCGCCCTGGTGCCCGCCAATGCCATCACACACTATCAGCAGCTGAGGGGTCTTTCGAGTCTCATCGCTAGTCAGCACTTGGGCTGTTCCGCTGGCGGGAAAGCAGGCGTCCTCATTGCGCTTACGGGTAGGCCCTTGATCGGTATACACCGCCAGGTCAAAAGACACCGCCTGTCCCTGCTCGCACACAGACATCGCCTGGGTGAGCTGTTCGCATAGCTGCTCGGCGTTCAGCTGCTGCCGCTCTAGCCTTTCGCACAGCCGCTGCAAAAAAGAGCGCACAGAAGAATGGGCCGCCTGCGCTAATGGCTGCCAGCTGCGAGATAGCTCCACCAGCGTTGGCTGACTAGTATTTGCCTGCGAGGTCTGCGATCGCGCCTTCAGCTCTAGCAGCCGCACTATCGATCCATCCACTCTCAGCAGGTCATCATCTATCAACGTGGCCGCCACTTGCTCAGCCTGAAAGGCATCCCACAGCTGGGCAATTTGCCATAGCCAGCTCAGCTGTCTGAGCGGCGGCGTATCAGCCCAGCGCTTCGAGAGCAAAGGCAAAAGACCAGGTACCTCAGGATAAGCTGCCATCGAAAGCGCAGCAGATTCCAGCATCAGGACGTGGTCTTTGTCAGGAGTCCTCAGCACGCTGTAGGGCCGAGGCACATGCAGCGGATAGGTCGATAAATGCAGGTAGGGCTGCAAAAAGCCCGGCAGCTCCGCCAGCGATTCGGGCAGCAGACCAGGCTTAGTATCCAAAAAAATGCGATCGCGCTTAAGCAAATATCGCTGCGCAACCAGCGAACCTGGTTTTAGCGAGCTCACCATATCGCCCACCCCCCACAAATAGTAGTGCGGCAACGCTGACCGACAAACCTGACAGGCGGTCACCCCTTCAGGATTGGCAGTCTTGCAGTTGGGATTTGGGCAATTAATCACTAAACGAAAGGCCTAAGCACGACACAATCAAACGCTCACGAGGATGCAGGAGACTTCCCTGCCGCCTCCGAGGTCTTTTCCTTCTCCGCTTCGACCACCCGAGGCAGGCCCATGCTGTAGTTCAAAACGCGACTCTGCAGGTTGTAGCTAATCTCACCAGACTGCAAGAGCGCCCGCACGAAGTGCTCCAAGTCAGACCCGATTCGGCGCAGCGTGTAGTCAGTTAGCGCTTCTCCCGCATACTCATCTACCAAACGGTCAAACTCACGGTAGACCTTGGTCAGCGCCTCTTCGCTCCAGTTAAACTCGTTTTCTGGATCGACATCTATTGTCAATTTTTGGTCGCTCGGCACAATCTCGTCTGCTTCGATAGTGGCCGCATAGATCAAAATGTGACGGGTGGTGGACTTAAGCAACATAGGAGGAGGGCTCACATACAAACGCTTCAAGGGGGCAAGTCATAAGCTAGATTACTACTTAGCCGATGGCAGGCAATCACTCAATCAGAACAAAACCGTTCGGGGCGAGGAAAGGGACTCATTGACTGACTCACTAACCCAAGAAAGAAAAGTCAGAAAAACGAGCGCGGAGCAGTTCCAAAAGAAATTCAAGCGCTCAGCCCAAGATTCCCAAATAAATTGAATTGATTAAGTTTATTCGATTGTAGACGGTCGGCTGTCTACTGTGATGCTACCGTCAGCCAACGCGTGACCTACCTCAAGCTTCTCCTCATTCGCCACGCCCAGTCCGAGGGCAATCTGCACGGCAAAATGGAAGGCCAAACCTCAACGGCGCTGTCTGCCCTTGGGCGCCAGCAGGCCCATCGTCTTGGCAAAACACTGCTAACGACCCTACCAAAGCCGACGGCCCCCTCCGCTTCTGGGTCGTCTCCGCCGCCTCTATTTATATACAGCAGTCCGCTACAGCGAGCTGTTCAGACGGCCCAGGTACTTTTGCAAGCGCTGCGCGCAGCAGATTGCCCGGTTCAGTGGCAGCTTGCAGACGAGCTAAAAGAAATACACCCAGGCATCTTTCAAGGGCTCACATGGGCAGAAGCGACTTCGCAATATTCAGAACTCTGCGATCACCTGTTGAGCTCATTGAGCTGGTATCCGATTCCCCAAGCAGAATCGCCCACGGTCGCCCGGCGCAGAGCCGACGCGTGGCTGACTCACCTACTGCACACCCATCAGCCCGGCCACACGGTCTGGCTCATCTCCCACGCAGGGCTGATTCAGCAAATGGTCTCTGCGATATTAGGCTGCGATCGCACCTGGAAAATTCCCATTCACCACACCGCCATATTCGAATTTCACCTAGCTAGCACCCAGTGGCAAACCCTCTCAGAAGACCGCTACAACCCGGAATACTGGAAGCTCCAGCGCTTCAACGACTACGCACATCTAGATGAGCTGGTGGACCATTCTGTTGGCGATTGAGGTCAACATAGACTGCTAACACCGCCTTGCTCATCCCCCCAGTCAGAGCGCTTGCCAAGTATCTTTTTAGACGAGCTATCCCGTTTCAGCCACCAGTTTCAGGCATGTTCCCCAAATTCAGGTATTCTCATAGAGCACCCACCGCCAAAGCACGACTTCTGCTTAGCCCGCCATGAGCAACCCAGCCAGTGAGACCTTCGGTCAGGCCCGCCAGGGAAGCGTTGCCGCCATCATCCAAATTTTGAACGAGCGCTTAGCTGACTACGGTATCCGCACCCGAGCGGTCGTGGCAGAAGGCATGCTACAGGTACTGTGCGAAGCCCCCTCTACTGACCAACTAGAGAAGACAGCCGTCGTAGATCGGGTGCGGCAAATTTTAGAAAACATCAGTCCCCAGCGAATTCGAAAAGTCAACATCAACAGCCGCATTGTCAAAGAAGAACAGCTGCTGTGGCTCGAAGAAATCAACCGCGACCCTGAAAACGCCTTGCTGTGGTCTGAAGTCATCACCCTCAAGCGTCCGTTTTTTGTCAAAAGATGGATACGCGATCGCAACCTCAAACCGGCAGGCCCTATCCTCAGAGACATCAGCGAACCCGAACCTCAGCAGAGCAGCCTTTCTAGCAAGCTGATTGGCGCAGCTGGCCTCGGAGTTCTCATCTTGGGCACCGCCTGGCTCTTTCGAGAAGACCTCAGCCAAATTCGCCAAACGACCGGGACACTTCCCGACGTCGAGCCTCAAAATCTGACCGCTCAGCCACCTACAGACCTCCCTCCGCTGCCCGAAGGCATTAGCGAAGGCCCTGCCGAGAACCCAGGAGAGCGCACCGCCGACACGACGCCGCCCGCAAACGCGTCTGCCGCAGACGCCCTCACGACTCAAGCCCCGACAAACGCAGCATCGGCAGCAGCACCGGACAACTCTCCAGACAATACAGCGGCGACAGAAACAACCGAACAGGCACCTAATCCGGCACCCAATCCTGGGCAAGCCAACGCCGGGCAAGCTGCCGATGCCTTTGCAGAAGCCGTTCGCATCGCAAATCAAGCCGTTGCCGATGGTCAAACTGCTGGCAGCGCTGCTGAGTGGCTTGATTTGGCAACTCGCTGGCAACGAGCCTCAGACCTCATGAGTCAGGTTCCAGAAGGCAACGAACAGTTTGCGATCGCTCAAGACCGCGTTGCCAGCTACGCGACCAACAGCCAAACCGCCATTCAAAAAGCTGCCGCCATGCAGTAACGGCAGCTCGTAGAATACACCTACTCCGACTACTCCAAACTGATACCACCTAGGGTTTTGGCAGTAGGCTTGGAGGATACTGGAGCACGTTCTATGGTTTGCGATCGCACCCGGCTACCCTGAAAATGCTTTTGCCATTCTGTCGGCGCATTCAGCGTTTCACCGCCATGCTTAGTCAATCGCTTGCGCACCTGGCACAGCACAGGCGTATTCACGCAGGCCCCAGAAATAATCACCTGACCCTTCGTAAGCGCCGGTAGCTCCTTGAGCAGGTCACGTCCCGCCGCCTCCACGCCATACTTCAGACTTTCCTGATCTACCGGATTTACAATGCGCATCAAAAACTGACTCATGCACTGAGAAAGCACATCCGAATCGAGCTTGCCGGGCCGCTGGGTAATCAGCCCTACCCCTAGGCCAAACTTACGCCCTTCACTGAGAATCGTGCGCAAAATCGCCTTGCACCGCGCAGGCTCCTTGGCAGGAGCAAACCGATGCGCCTCCTCAATCAGGGTAAACACAGGGTAGGGGAGATAGTTCTCATCGCCTGCCGTGTTCTTTTCCTTCACCGTATTCATCCGCGCCAGATAGCTCTGCCGCAGCACCGCCGCGCAAATCACCTGCTGCTCTTCCTGACTGATTTCATTCATCTGCAGCACGGTCACACGCCCCGGTTCAAATAGGTCGCTCGGTGCCAGGTGATCGGTCTGGTGAAAATAGCGAGAATTGGCAAACCGCGCCAGCTTCCACTCAATGGCCGGAGCCGATGAGCCAATCTTCAAATTGCCTTCGTCGTCTTCTGCCGTATCGGCCTCATTCACCGCCGCGATCAAATCATCCACATTCCAGCGGTAGTCTCCCCGCTTGTGACGCTTCAAAATCAAAAATGCCTTATTGAGAATCGCCTGCTGGCGATCGCTCATCTCCGGCAGTAGCGTCAGCACATCGTGATAATCCAGCGACGAGATCCGAATCGTAATGTCATCGGGCGTCAGCACCCGGACGTCCGGCGCATAGCCATCTGCCGCCTGAAAAGCCGGATGTCCGCGCATCTCCGTCAGCGTGCCATACTCACCATGCGGGTCAAAAATCAGCACCGCCGCCCGGTTATAAGGCTGCAAAAATTCTTCGATCAGTACTCCAGCCGTATAGCTCTTACCAGACCCCGTCCCCGCCAAAATCGCCATGTGAGTACTCACCAGCTCCTTCACGTCTAGCGCGACAGGCACCCCTCCGGCGGGCCGCAGCAATAGAGAGCCCACCTGGGCAGAGCCCACCTCACCCGGCTGCTTTTTGTTCACTACCTGCCGCAGCGTTTGGTCATCTGTCATGCACACTTTCGTGCCCGGCGTTGGCGTCAGTCTTGGGTTGATAAAGCCTAGCGCCGAATGAAAATAGCCAATGACATCGACCGTGACTTCGTAGAGTTCTGGATTTGGGTGAGAAAAACCGATTAGGGCTGCGATCGCCTCAGGACTAATTTCTGCATCCGCAAACATCCGATCCGGCAAGTGATCGCTCAAGCGACGGTCAGAAATCTTGCCCAAAATTTGCAGTTCATCCGCGCCATCAGGTGCCGTCACCTGGTAGTACACAAACTCACCAATCTTGACCTGACGGCTATCCGACGTAATGAAAATGTATTGGTTACCGTCCTCGCCTGGCCCCTTCACCGTTCCAATCACCACAGGCTCAGCACTCGCCGAAGCTTTCTCCATAACAGCCATTGCATTAAGACGTTTCACTGAAGGTTATACCAGGTTCACCAACGGTTCGCACGTCCTACAAATACAAATTTACTAACGTCTTGCTAATATCAACTAGCCATCGACAAAACAGCAAACCAGTACCCAAAATAACTGACGACAAAACAGCGGCATTCTAGAGGTGAAAACGCATCAACAAAAATCACTGAAACCCTTTCAAACAAAGGCTTTCAGAGAAAGCGGTGTGATTGCGGAGGGCACAGCCCCCCCGATAGCCGGTACAATGCTAGTAAGCAAATATGCTTAACTCTCATGTTCGTTGGTTAGCAAATGCCAATCGGCATAGCGATTAGGTGAGGGCAGCCACCAGACTGCTAGCTCATCCCAACAGCAAATGCTCAAAGCTAGCCTTGCTGATGAGCACCAAAAGCCAGTTCTAGAAGCTTCTTCCTTCCGGAAGATAAGACCTAATATCTGCTGATATGTTGGGCACAAAAGATGAGCCATTCATATCTATCTGAGCAGAACTTTTTACAGTGCTCCCGATAAACTAGAAGAGCTGACAGGCCAACTCCACCCCCATTAGCCCCAACACAACTTTTCGATACTCGTTCGATATTTGATAAAAGATTCCTGACAAGCCGTGACGCAAAACGCACTACCCCAACAACCGCAATCGCCATCGGCCATACAGCAAGCCAATGGTAGCTCTGTGATGAATGCGCTTGTTACGAATACGCAGCCAGATACAGCTGCGATCGCGAGTCATGTAGAAATCTCAACCGAGAAAAGACCGGGCAGAGAACGTCGAATCTTAGCGTCCATTCTGATTCCTCAGCCTGTCGAGCAGGTCTGGCAAGTCGTCACCGACTACGAGCGCCTAGCCGACTTTGTCCCCAGCCTCACCTCCAGCAAGCTCTTACCCAATAGCGAAGGACGTATTCGCCTAGAGCAAATCGGTGCTCAGTGCTTTTTAAGAGTCAAGTTTTGTGCCCGCGTCGTCCTAGATATGACGGAACACTTCCCGCACAAGGTCAGCTTTTCAATGCAAGAGGGTGACTTCAAGCAATTTGAAGGCGCTTGGCAGCTAGAGCCCACCGACAACACGCAGGCCACCCGTCTTTCTTATGATCTCTTCGTAAAGGCGCCCCTAGCGATGCCCACAGCGCTCATCGAGCACCACATCCGCCACAACCTGATTGTGAACATGCTCGCCATTCGTCAGCGCTCACTAGAGCTCGCAGCGCAGTAGCAAACTCAAAGTTCGGCACGTTTGTGCCTTCATTCACAAAGACATATCGCCCTGCAAGACCGCTCGCTATGGCTTGCAGGGCGATATGTCTTTGTGGCAGCCTGCGACGACGAGAGTGACGATACCTGCGCTGTATCGCAAGTATCATAAACAACGCGCAAAAAGCCATGGAACAAACCCATAAGCCATATGCTTACCAGCAAGCTCAAACTAAAAGTGCCGCCATTGCAATGCAATGGCGGCACTTTGTTCAAAAGCATACCCCCAGGGGAATTCGAATCCCCGTCGCCTCCGTGAAAGGGAGGTGTCCTAGGCCTCTAGACGATGGGGGCTTGTGTTTTTGACCCTTACAAGAGTACCTGCATTTTGCCCTAAGTGTCAAACAATTGAATCTGCCTTCAACGGTAAAAAATTTGGCACAGTGCGGACTGAAAAGCCCTCAAGCGTTGTTGGAGAACCTCTATCCGCTGTGGTAAGTCATTACGGTCGCTGGCCACACAGAGCTAGCAACAGCTAGCTCAACCGACTGGAATTGCGCAAGCGGATGAGCTGCCTGCGCATCTCGGGCGAAGCTTGGGCCACATCCTGCAGTTGCTCAATATCTACCTGGCTGTCAAGGGCTTCCAAATATTCATCGCTGCCATAGGCAAAAGCATCCACTAGCGTCTCTACCAACTGCTCTCGATTCGTCATCGTCAACTGTTCTTCAATGATGCGAAATTTGAGACGCACTTCGCACTCATAGATACCAACATCGCTATCAGGCAAGGATCGATTCGTCGAACTGTCCATATCTTAAAATTTTGTTCCGCAGGCTATATAAATCTAAAGAATTCGTCAGGCCCTTACACCCGGATGCTCTGTGGGATAGATAGGCGCTTATCACCCTTCAAGAACAGATCACCTGAGTAACTATTGAATTCCCCCAATCTCATTTGAGATAACACCTTAAGAAGTTGATATGAGAGGCTTCCTCCTACTTTTTCAAAATCAATTTTGGCTAGTAAGAGACGCAACAAACGCCTCAACAGAAAAGCCAAATTCACTTTTTATACTGGCTCTCCTAAATTAACTACGGAAAGCTTTTGAACGCTATCTTGCTACCCTCAATCGGAGATAGAAACAGCTCAAAAGGATTAAGACAGCTGCCGATATCAAGACGCAGAAACAAAGACAACAGATGTTTAAGCCAACAATTATACAGATAAATTCTGGTTTATTAAGCGCATTATGCGAACCAAAAATAGCTAGACATTTTCAACAAAAAATGCAGACTTTATCGTCAAGGCTTCACAGATGCCGGTATCCTGCAGCACAGAGGGGATAGCACCCTCATCTTAAGAAAATGGCATTATGAATAACCGTTAAAAGATACGAACACTTCAATTATCCATAATGTAAATATATTGTAAAATTGCCCCCAGTCTTGAGCCTTATCACTGACATCCATATATTACTCTTAACTTTGGCTCCCAACCTACCTTTGTATGACAAGTAAATGGGGCTGGGAAGTAGCCCTTGGTAGCAGCCCCTGGTAAGTAGCTTCTGCTCAGAGCATTTCATCCCTCCCTGCAACGTCGCAACTTCACAACTTCGCGTAGAATAAACACCATCAAGCGGACCTCAGTTGTGGCAAAGTATTCTCCAGAACAGCCTGAGATAGAACCTTTAGGTCGCAGCGAGCTACTCATAGCCATGGCCGCAACCGCGATTATTTTGCTGCTGATTGCGCGTATATGGCTGTATTTTGAGCCTTTTAGGTTTCCTTCTGTGCTCAGCTGGCAAGATACTGGAATTGGAGTGCTGTGCGGTCTTGGCATCTCGGCAGTCAGCGCATTGGTATACAGGCTCTGGCCAGCCTACCGGAAAAGCGCTGATTTCTACCTGTCTTTTGTCCTCGCCCCTTTGCTCTTATCTGACTCGGTTTGGATAGGGCTGCTGCCTGGCATGAGTGAAGAGCTTTTATTTCGAGGCACCATGCTGCCAGCAATTGGGCTAAACCTAACGGGGCTAGTCATCTCCAGCCTGTGCTTCGGCATCTTGCACATGTCAGGGCCTAGGCAATGGCCCTACGCAATATGGGCCACTGCTATTGGCTTCGTGCTGGGCAGCAGCGCGCTCCTAACAGGGAACTTGCTGGTCCCAATTGTGGCCCATGTCGTGACTAACTTTGTCTCTAGCTTGGGCTGGCAACTCTTCCGCCGTCAGTCATCTGGTTAAAACCAAACCCATCAAGATCAGGCCCAATAATCAGACCCAATAGAGAAGAAAGCTTCAGGTGAAATGGCAAATGCACCCCCGAATTTAAATTCTCCGTTGGCTTACCCTGTCTTCTCGGGGTTCAAACCAGCTGCGTTTGAATTTCTGCGGGACCTTGCAGACAACAACGACCGCGAGTGGTTCCAGACCCAAAAGCAAACCTATCACCGCGACGTTCGCGATCCGTTTATTGCGTTTGTAGAAGCTGCCAGCTATCGCTTGGACGGATCTGGTTTGAACTTAAGGGGCGGGAAGCAGTCTGTTTTTCGCATCCACAGAGACATTCGCTTTTCAAAAGATAAAACGCCTTACAAAACTCACCTCGGAGGCGTGCTGAGCTACAGTGGCACAAAGAAAGACAGCAGAGGCGTTGTCTATATTCAATTCGGCGTTGATGGAGGGTTTGTGGCGGCAGGATTTTACCAGCCGGGAAGTCAGCAGCTAGGGGCCATTCGCACTGGCATAGCCGAGTCGCCCGAAGCCGCGCTCGATATCATCCAAACGCTCTCAGAACAAAATATCCCGCTCCGGGCCACCGACACACTCAAACGGATGCCAAGAGGGTTTGAAGACTTCGCAGACTCTGAAGTCGCCGATCTTCTAAAAATGAAAGGCTACATCATCAAGCAAGACCTCACGCCGGAACTATGGCGATCGCCTGCAGTCGTTGAAACCGTCGCCCAGTTTGCGCACAAGGCCTATCCCTGGCTCGCGTTCGGCAGAGAAGCACTCGCCACACTAGATTGAGCGCTTGCCCGCTGCGTTTCAAAAGACTGCTGATAGGCCTGAGCTGCAGTTTTGGCCGCCAGGACCCGATCTAGGGCATCGGCTACTACTTGCGCATCTGCGCCAGGCTGGCAGGCACGCTCAGTAATGTAGCGCTTCCAAATGCGACTCCCAGGCTGCCCATGAAACAGGTGCATCATATGCCGAGTAATACTGTTGAGCTTGAGGCCTTTGGCAACCCAGCACTCTATGTAAGGCAGCATCGCACGCACCACCTGCTCTCGCGTCTGTGGCTGATAGGTCTCACCAAATATTTCTTGGTCGGCAGTGGCAAACAGATAGGGCGTGTCGTAGGCAGCTCGGCCAATCATTACCCCATCGACGAACGCTAGCTGCGTTTTAACAGCCGCCAGCGTCTGCAGTCCCCCGTTGATTTCTATCTGAAGATGGGGAAAATCTTGCTTCAACCGATGGACATCGCGATAGCGCAGCGGTGGAATATTGCGATTGTCTTTGGGGCTGAGTCCCTGCAACCAAGCCTTGCGGGCATGCACGCTAAATCGCTTGCAGCCGGTCGCCGAGACGACCCTGACAAAGTTTGCCATGTCTTCGTAGCGGTCTAGGTGGTCGATGCCGATTCTGTGCTTGACACTCACTGGTAACGATGAGGCTGCCATCATCGCGGCAACGCAGTCGGCAACTTTTTCTGGCTGAGCCATGAGGCAAGCACCAAAATTTCCGCTCTGAACGCGATCGCTCGGACAGCCCACATTCAAATTAATCTCACAGTAACCAAATTGCTCAGCCAGCTGGGCACAGGTAGCCAGACGCTGAGGATCGTCACCACCCACCTGCAGCACAACCGGGCTCTCATCTGGCGTAAAGTCCAATAATCTCTCAGGGTCGCCGTAGTGAATCGCCTGGCTTGTCACCATTTCGGTATACAGAAGGGTCCGCCGAGTAATCTGCCGCATAAAGTAGCGGTAGTGACGATCCGTGCGGTCCATCATCGGCGCAATGCTAAGGGGCAGCATGCGAACACACCTCATTCAGGTTCAGGTCCTTCATTGTCGTATTTATTGTCAATAGTAGGACAGTGAACCGTGAAACAGCTGATATCAGAACCGCTTGCCACCTGATTGACGAAGTGAAACCATAGACGAGCCAACGAAATTTCTATTCAGTAAGATCCTGCTCCATCAGGTTCTGTAATGATCGGGATCTGAATGTGACTAAGTTTTTCTATACTGAAAATGCGCCTCAGTATTTTCGAAAAATTTAGTATTAAAAAATACATGTCATCAGATTTCGGGCCGCAGCGATTACCGGCAGTTGGCTTTCCATCCGAAGAGCTCCCTCTGGTCGGTATTGAGCTGATAAAGCAGTTCACAGCCTGCCAACTGCAGGCTTACAAAAATCCTGCTTCCGATGGCGAGTCGGACGAATATCTTGCAGGATGGGGTAGCACTCACCGCAAAGACGGACATCCATTTACAGCTGGTGACAAGCTCACACAAACCCGGGCTAATGAGCTACTCCACGACCAGCTCAGGCGTGATTCACTACCGATTCTACGAGATTTACCCGGATGGCAATACCTCAACGAAAATCAGAAAGGGGCGCTGCTCAGCTTTGCGCACAGCCTAGGGAATGACCTTTCTGTACTCTCGCCGCGATCGCTCCTTGGCAAAGCCCTGCGCGATCGCCGCTGGTACCAAATTCCAACCATCATCAATGGCTATCACGGCACCAATCCACCCGCCCACATCGAAAAAAGAAGGCAAGAAGAAGCCACCCTCTTCCTGCTAGAAACACGGAAAGATCGATTTACGGTGATAAATCGATCACGTGCCTTAGAACTGACAGATCCGGCTCAAGAAGGGCAAGATGTGGAACGGCTACAGAAAGAACTTGTGAAGAGTGGCTACGAAATCGATATCGATGGGCGGTTTGGCTCGCTCACACAGTGGGCAGTCGAAAAATATCAAGCCTCCGTGGGTTTGTCTGTAGATGGCATTGCGGATATACAGACGCAGCGAATCATTTACGCTAGGGCGCTGTACCTCACCGATCCATACATGATGGGCTCAGATGTTCGAGAAGTTCAGTCTTTGCTGAGCCGTATTGGCTACGCGGTGGATATCAATGGCATTTTCAACTTGCGAACATGGCAAGCAGTGGTGGCCTTTCAGCGTTACTTTGGGCTGCCTGAAGACGGCATCGTGCAGGGCAAAGCCTTAGCCACGCTGCTGTATTTACCAGCGATGGTCGGCATCTCCTAGCGAATTGTTTGCATCCGCTGTCTAGCTGTTGACGATTTCGGATATTAAGTATTGGTGGACTCTATGTCGGTGGATACCATATAGTCTTTGGCCTGCTGGGGCTTTCCCCAGAGAATTTGTTCGTGGGTATACACCACCATGCCGGGCAGTGCGCCCTTGGGTTTGTACACATGCTTTGGCGCTGTAATCACCACTGGCACCTGGTCAGACTGTCGGGCACGGCTGTAGTAGGCTGCAAAGCTAGCCGCTAGCTGCAGCGTTTCATCACTGGGAACATCCCCCGCATCCAAACGCAACAGCACGTGGCTACCTGGAATCTCTTGGGCATGCAGCCACAGGTCGTAATCACTGGCTTGCTTGAAGGTAAGCAGTTCGTTTTGACCGTTATTGCGGCCCACCAATAGCTCTGTGTTCTGGGGTAGCTGATGCCGGTGAAAATTGACCGGCGTTTTGTCTTTACGGTTACCAGCATTGCGGCGGGCCAGTGACTTCTGAGCGGCCGCCGAGCGCCCACTGAGATCTCGCAGGTAGCCCTGTGCAATCAGCTCCACGCGAATATCTTCTAAAGACTGCAAATCAGCCTCTACTTGGTAACTGGGCACCTGGAGCAGGCTATCTTCGACCTGCTCCAAGTAGCGAATTTCGGTATTGACTTCCTCCAGGAGTGGAAGCACAGCGCCCCGAGCCCGCTTGAGCTTTTGATGTTGCTTGTAGAGCATTTGAGCATTTTGGACTGCCGTTTTTTCAGGATTGAGCGCGATCGCAATCGGCTCCCCCGTCTCAAAATCCGTCAGATCTATTTGCGTCATGCCTGGTTTCCACTGTGTCAGGTGGGCCATGAGCAAATCTGCGCGCTGGCGATACTCTTCTGCCCGGTCAGACTGCTGCAGGCGCTGGGTAAAGGTCGCGGCTTTCTGCCTTAGCTTGGCCAGCCGATTTTTGAGCGTTTGGCTGAGCTGATGGTGCAGGCGGCGAAATTCTTCCTGATTAAACTGATAGCGATAGTAGTCATCTAGCAGCGTTTGAATACTGCCGGCTGGCTGGGTGCGATCGCTCGCGTGCTGCGAAATCAGTCTACTGAGCACGGTATATCCGTTTTGATGGGGAAGAAACGCCGGAGAAAAGTCATCTGAGTCTAAGCATTTCAACCAGCCCTGCCAAACCTGAAAAAGCGCTGCCCACTCCTGCGGCTTGAGCATCTCTGTGGTGTGGTCGGCGGTGAGGCCCGCAGAGGTTAGCAGCTGCACCGCCACGGCAGAGCTTAAGCCGCTGTATGCCTTAATCATCATTTTTTTGAGCTTGCCGGGGATGAGAGAAATGCGATCGCGCCAATCAGAAAATGATTCCGCCAAGTCAGGCAGCTTCCCTCGGATAGCAGGCGGGTGGACGTAGGGCTGCCCTGTCTGGATGGGGCGAACGCTAGACTGCTGCTCGCTCACCTGATGGGCAGCCGTCACAATTTGCTGGTCTGCCGAGGTCAAAATAACATTGCTGTACTTCCCCATAATTTCGATATACAGATGCCACAGGGCGGGTTCTTGCGGCCGCCGCGCAAACTGCAAATCGAGGACACGCTCCCAAGGCGCTAACAGGTCAATGCTGGTGAGGGCAAGGCCTGCGAGCTGATGCTTGAGCTGCTGCGAAAAGGTGAAGGTATCTGGTTGCTTGGGTGGGGGCGCAGCCATGTGAATCCTGGCGGCCTGCGGATGCCAGGAAACCGCGAGCCAGCCTCGACTATCTAAGGTTCTAAGGGCGATGAAGAGGGTGAAGCGATCGCGTTGATAAAACTGCTCACAACGAGCTGGCAACCAGTGCGTTTGAAGATCGCTGCTGACGGCTGCCAAAGTTGTGAAATCGACGGGTTGCACAGAAAGGCCTCATTGAAAAGAAAAAAGGGCAAAGAGCGGCAAGCATTGCTAGAAACAAAAGTGACCATTGACTCATCTCTTTTATTGGGTGAGATCATATTTAGAATATTTGATTAGTAGATCTTTTCGAGTTATGAATCAGCGCATATAGAAGGGACGCAAAGCAATCTTTTTTCGATAGACTTAGGAAATTAGAGATTGGCCAAAAACCATAATTATTGATTGATTTATGGTTATTTTCAAGAAGTGCAGATCCTGAAGTAGACATTGGTTGCTACCGATATGAAGGTGGCATGAAGACGGCAAGGTAGGAAGGTCTGAATTGTTTCAAATGACTAGTCCTAAATGATTAGAACTGGGTCAGACTCTAATGCATTTCGCACTGAAAATTTTCACGTTGAGAAGCGACTTACCTTGATTCACTTCTCAGGAGTTTAGTCTGTCGCAACTAACAACAAAGACCCAATTAATCGCATTTGCCATCGCCTTATTACTCGTCTTTTTTTCAATTAGCCTCATTTTTTTCATCATTTTCATGAATGGGTGTCGTCAAAAAGACTGTTTTTTGAAAAGTTACTTTAGCGCTAGCTGCAATTTTATCGACCTATGAAACTTATTAACATTGGATTTGGGAATATTGTTTCTGCAAGCCGGGTGGTGGCTATTGTCAGTCCAGAATCGGCACCCATAAAACGGATTATCTCCGACGCTCGAGAACGCGGGCAGCTAGTAGATGCGACCTATGGGCGGCGAACTCGGGCCGTGATGATCACGGACTCTGGGCATGTCGTGCTCTCAGCGATCCAGCCAGAAACGGTTGCCCACCGCTTTGTCAGCCAGAAAGACACCCTTCAAAAAGATGTCGCCCAAAAAACCAACATCCAAAAAGAGCCTGCCAAATAACCGTCGGCAACGCATGCAATCAGCAATGCATACGGCGATGCATAGTCTTTTCAACGCACTCCAGCTATCTACACACGCCAAGGAAAGCAGCTGAAAAAAGCAGTTGGCAAAAAGCACACATGCAAGTCTTCACAAGCGCGCTGCAAGCGCTATGGTTGAAGAAGACTAGCGCGCCGAGTGCTGCTCTAAAGCCGACCTATTCATCTTTGTTCTTCATGACCGCCTCTCGCCCTGCTCAGTTAGACAAACTCGTCAAAAGATTTGCACGGATCAACGAGCCCAAGCGCCGTTATGAACAGCTGCTGTGGTACGCCAAAAAATTAGAGGCCCTGCCCAGCGAACACAAAAAGCCTGAGAACAAAGTTCCCGGCTGCGTGTCTCGAGTGTATGTCACCGCCTCTCTAGAAGATGGGAAAGTAAGCTTTCAGGGCGATTCAGACGCTCAGATTACCAAGGGCCTGCTGGCAATGCTGATCACAGCACTCGAAGGCCTCTCACCCGAGGAAGTTGTTCAGCTCACACCAGACTTCATTAAGGAAACGCAGCTGGATGTCAGCCTGACCCCCTCACGGGCAAACGGCTTTTACAACATTTTCAAGACGATGCAAAAAAAGGCCTTACTGCTGACAGAGCAACCAGAAAAAGAGTAGATAGGCACGAACCTGCGACCTGTTAATGAAGCCAAATTACTCAAAGATGAGTCTGTGCAAATTGGTCAATATTTCTAAAGAGCGATCTGAGCGTATCTTCTGAGGTGTAGGGGTTTAGCAATACTGCCTTGAGCCATCGGCAGCCCTTGTACATCGGCAGTGAGAGAAAGACCGCCTCGCGATCGCCCGCCACCCGCAACAGATAGCCCTGTAGCTGCGCATTGAGCCTGTCGAGCTGTGAGCCATCGGTATCTGCAGGCGCTAGCCGAAAGCACACAAGATTCATCTGCGGTTCACTGGCCAACTGTAGAAAAGACCTAGCCCGCACCCGCTTTACAAAGGTCTCTTTGAGGGCGTAGTTATGGCGAATGATGGCCGCATAGCCCTCCGTTCCTAAATGCTGCAGCGATAGCCAAAGTTTCAAAATGTCTGGATGGCGCGTGCCCTGTACTGTCAGCTCGCCCAGATTTGGCCACTGGTCATCGTCGCCCATGTAGGGTGCACGGATGCGAAAGTGCTGCTTAAGCACGTTGAAATCTTTGAATAAAACAGCGGCGCAGGTCTTGGTGACATACAGCCACTTTTGAGGATTGAAGGTGGCCGAATTAGCTTGGTCTATCCCTGCAAGCAGATGACGATACTCGTCTGAAAAAATCAGCGCGCCGCCATAGGCCGCGTCCACATGAAACCAAAGGTCGTTTACCTGCGCGATGTCAGCCATCTCAATAATGGGATCCACGTTGCCAGTCACGGTAGTTCCAGCGGTGGCGACGATGGCAAATGGCCGCTGACCCAACTGTTTACACTGGCGAAGCTTGGCCTGCAAATCGTTAATATCGACCTGAGAATTAGAATTGGTGCGTAGTGCGATCGCAGCTTCTGACCCCAACCCCATCATCATGGCGGCCTTCTGCATAGAGGTATGAGCGACCTCAGAAACAAAGAAAACAGGGTGCTCTACCAAGCCGACTACACCGGTATTGAGCGCATCAAACGCTGCATTGCGAGCCACCGTCAGCGCCTGCAAATTTGCTAAGCTACCCCCGCTCACCAGCACCCCACCAGACGCATCACCCAAGCCAAACCGGGCAGCAATCTGCCCAAGGAGCAAAGGCTCTAGCCGCGAAAAAACCGGCGACATTTCCACGCTCAGCATGTTGTTATTAAGCGCGGCAACTACCAGGTCTCCAATGATGGACATCGTGGTGGGGAGGGAGTCCATATGGCCGATGTAGCCAGGATGGGCAGCATTCATGGACTGGCGGATGTGCGATCGCAAACGCGCCAACAAAGCATCCAAGGGCACCGAACTTTGTGGGATGGTCGCCCATTGCCTTAGCTCATCGACGGCCATCGCCTCGGGAAGAGGAGAGCGATCTATCGCCTGAGACATCTCTACAATCAGCTGTTTAACCACCTGATGCAGTAAAGCCTCAATTTCGGTACGGTTTTGACCAGATGGGTCTACAAATGCAAGCTCAGGCAAAAACGGGGATAAGGCACTCACAGCAAACGAATAATGCAGGCTTTATTAACCGGACTCCTGAGAATCAAGCGCTTCCAGAGCCGATCTGCTCGCTCATTGTATAGCGTTTGTCAGCGCACTTTCAGATACTAGCCGTGAATACCACACTCTGTTCTACCGGTACCTCGCCAGCGGCCTGCGCGCTCGTCTTCACTGGCCAGCGTGGGCGTGGTCAGCGGCTGATCACCGATGCTGGTGTAGCCTTGGTCGTGCAGCGGGTTGTATATCACCTGCTGATTGAAAATGTATGTCCAGATTTCTTTCTTTGTCCAAGTAGCAAGGGGGTTTACCTTGAGCCGACCATCGGCAGCACGCTCAAAAATTGGCAGGTCTTTTCTAGCCTCAGACTGATCACGGCGGCGTCCCGTAATCCAGGCTTGCACCTGCAGGTCATCCAGCGCTCTAGCCAGTGGCTCCACCTTGGTCAGCGCATAAAAGCGATCCAAATCTTGCTCCCACAAGCGCTCACCATAGCGCTCAGCGAAGGCTTCACGACTGTCGGCGCCCACCGCGTGGTAAGTGTGCAGATCCAGATTGTAAGTGTCTTGTGCTCGCTGAGCTGTTTGCAGCGTCTCAGGAAAAAGATGTAGCGTATCTAGGAAGATGACGGGCACCGGATGCGCTAGCTCCTTGTAGAGCATGTGCGTGATCGCCAGCGTACTAAATGAAGTGGTCTGTACCAGGCCCTGAGGGATGTGGGCCACGCACCAAGCTAGAACTTCTTGGGGAGTCGCTTGAGCAAACTGCGCATTGAGCGCGTCTATATCCAAATCGCGGATGAACGCACTCAGACCGATAGGTGGCTCCCCAATGCGGTTAGTGAGAGATTTTACAATCATAGAAGGCGTTGAAGGTGCCTGTATGCACTGAACCATAGTGTCCTCCGGTGCATTCTCCGGTGTGTTTTCCGGTAGCGTGCTGATGTATTCCACACCATCGTACTCCATAATCACCCATATTCCGGTCGGGATACCGGACATTGCGCCTTCGGCTATCCAGTCGAAGGCATCCACCAGTCAGCCGGTTAAAACAGTCAGTAAGACAAAAAAACTCGCAAACCATATGAAAAAATTGATTTTGTACAGCAAGCCCGGCTGTCATTTGTGTGAAGGGCTACAGGAAAAGCTAGAGACGCTCCCTGTCGACCTCGAAGTTCGAAACATTACCCTCAATGACGCCTGGTTTCAGAAGTATCAGTACGAAGTTCCTGTGCTCTGCCATCCTGTTTTGCAAGGTGATGACTGGGTTGAGCAGCCGCTACCTCGGCTCTCGCCCCGCGCGTCTGAGCAGAAGGTGGCACAGATGATACAGACGTACACTGGCCCCTTTGAGGCATAATCTCAGCATTTGTACCGCCGGTAGTCCGTCGTTGGTAGTCTGTCAGTAGAGCCCAGCCAGACGATATTGAGGCGGCCCCCCCAAGGAGAGACCCACCATGCAGCTAAAAGACTTGTTTTCTGAATTGTCTACAGAGCAATTCGAGGTGCCAGCGGCGATCGCACATCACCCTAGCTGGACCAAAAAAGTCACTGGGCTGTCGACAAATTCTCAAACCATTGAGCCAGGGATGCTCTTTATCGGCATGCCGGGCACACGGGTAGATGGAGGTGAATTTTGGCAGGGCGCTCTAGAGAAGGGTGCGATCGCTGCTCTCATTTCCCCGTCTGCGCTGTCTGCCAAACCCAACCAACAAGAAGCCTTGGTCATCACCGCCCGCGACACGCCCAAGCTGTGCGCAGAACTCGCAGCCACGTTTTACGAGAAGCCTGCACTGGCGATGAAGATGGTAGGCGTGACGGGCACCAACGGCAAAACCACCACCACCCACCTAATCGAATACTTCCTCAACCAGGCCAAGCAAAAAACGGCCATATTAGGAACGCTCTACACCCGCTGGCCCGGCCACGAAAAAACAGCCGTTCACACCACGCCCTTTTCAGTCGACTTGCAAAAGTCACTGGCCAGCGCCCGCGACGCCAGCTGCCAAAACGCCGTGATGGAAACCAGCTCCCACGCTTTGGCACAGGAGCGCGTTTGGGGCATTCCGTTTGAGGTTGCCGTCTTCACCAACCTGACGCAAGACCACCTCGACTACCACAAAGACCTAGATGATTACTTCGAGGCCAAAGCTCTTTTATTTGGCCCCGACTATCTCAAAGGCCGGGCCATTCTCAACCTCAAAGATCCCTACAGCCAAAAGCTCATCGACCGAGTAGCCCCAGCCCAAACCTGGACCTACAGCATCGAAGAAACCACCGCGGACCTCTATACGGAAAATCTCTCCTACGGCCCCAACGGCGTCAGCGGCACGATGCACACCCCCGCCGGGGAAACAAACTTCACCTCTCCCCTCGTAGGTCAGTTCAACCTAGAAAACTTACTGGCAGCGGTCGGGACGGCGCTACATCTTGGCGTTTCTCTCCAAACGATTGTTGAATCGCTGCCGAACTTTGCTGGCGTGCCGGGCCGAATGGAGCGGGTGCAGGTGGGCGAACCGGGCAAAACGCAAGACATCAGCGTGATTGTGGACTACGCCCACACTCCAGATAGTTTAGAAAACGCGCTCAAGGCGGCTCGTCCATTTATTAGCGGGCAGATGATTTGTGTGTTTGGCTGTGGGGGCGATCGCGATCGCAGCAAACGACCCAAGATGGGAAAAATCGCCTACGAGCAGGCAGATTTAGCCATTGTGACCTCCGATAACCCACGCACCGAAGACCCTGAGCAAATTCTGCAAGATGTCATTGCGGGTATCTCCGGTCCGATCAAAGAGAGTCAAGTGATTTGCGATCGCGCAGAAGCTATCCGCCACGCCATTTTGCAGGCCAACCCTGGAGATGGCATCGTGATCGCGGGCAAAGGCCACGAAGACTACCAAATTTTAGGCACCGAAAAAATCCACTTTGACGACAGAGAGCAATCCAGAATGGCTCTTAACGAACGTTTAAGAACTCTCTAAGCGGGAAATTGCCGAAATAATGACATAATTCACCTACCTTGCGGGCATATTGTAAGTAAATTAGCCCAGCTGCTCTCAGCTTGTACTGCAATCAAGGCACAATTTGACTGCAGGCTGTGGTGTTGTCCCCCCAAACCACGCTATTTTTGGTGAGCTATCTGCAGCCTACGTTATTTCTGCACGATACTGTCCGTAGTTTAGAAAAGCCCGTTCAAAGAGACCATGCCTCGGGTCTTCTGACTGGTTATTAATGAACACAGCCGCTATGCCGTCACTATCTTTACAAGCTCATCTGGTTGGTTTGCAGCCTAAGCCAGCGGCAGTTTCAGTCGACCCGAGAGGTTTCAAAACGGCCCTTCAGTCGTTTATTCAGTTCTTGGTTCACCACCGGGTACCAGCAACGCTGTGGGTGAAGCTACCCAAAGATGACGCCTGGTGGCAAGATATTTGGCTCTATGGGCAGCAAGCGGCTGGCTGCACGATTTATTCACTGGGTGAGCAAACGGGTAATCCACCCGACAATCTGGCTGCCAGCCTGCGACCAATTCCCATTGGTCAGGCCGACGAACTGAAGCGTGAATATCTGTGCCTAGCAGTCGCGGATACCTTTGTAGGGTCACTGTTGGCGGCGCGTGTCCCACCTGGCACACCCACTCCCAACAAAAGGACGCTGCTGCTATACGGATCGGTAGAACCGGCTTCGGTGTTGGCACTGTCGAAGGGTATTAAAGCCGTCATTGAAGACAGCCTAACTGAGAGCAGCCTTACAGCAGACGACGCCGACAACGTACCGCCTGCGGCATTTACCCATGAGTTGGCTAATGCTGCATTCCACGACCAAAGTTGGAAGTACAGCAGACAGGCGATCGCCTGTGCAGCCGCGCTGAGCCAATGGGACAGGTGCTTTCCAACGAGCGTGCTAAGCCAACCGGTGCTACCGCTCTCAGCAAATTTTTTGACCTGGCAGTTGCAGGTTCAAGAAGATTTGCGATCGCAATTGACCGAATATCGAAACTCCGCCAAAACCGAAGCCAACAGTGGCAGTTTTACTAAGCACCCCTCGTTTAATGCAGGCGTCTCCACTTTTCTCAATCAGGCCAGAGAAGCTCTACAGTCTCCCCTCACAACGATCAAAACGGCCCTCACCTTACTGGGCTCGCCAAATATTAAGCTCCCTCAGCAACAGCGATATCTGGAAATGATTGCCCATCAGTGTGAGCATCAGCACACGCTGATTAACGATATTGTCGACCTGCTGCAGTTGCAAACAGCAAAGAGCGTACCCGCCCAGCCGCTCAACCTAGCCGATATCATGCCGGGCATTGTCAGCACCTATCAGCCGCTGGCCGAAGAGCGCGGCATTACACTGGCCTGCACCCTACCCACTGACCTACCTAAACTGCTCGGCGTCGAGACAGAACTCAGGCAAGTGCTCATTCACCTGATTAAAAATGGCATTCAAATCACGCCGGAGGGAAAACGCGTCTGGGTCGCCGCTGCGACCTACGGGGAAAGGTACATTGCCCTCACGGTGCAAGATTCTGGCAAGAACGTCAGCCGCACAGATATGCAGCAAATGTTCGAAGCCTTTGCACGAACACCCAATAGCAGCAACGATTCTCGCATCGGGCTAGGGCTTACCCTCGTACAGCAGCTTGTGAAGCGCATGGGCGGGAGCATATCTGTCGACAGCACACCTATCAGCGGAACCACCTTCACCATTTTGCTGCCTGTGCACCGCTCGTCTAGTGCAGCCACTGGACCAGCATGCTCAACCCCCCATCAACCAGACAACGCAGCAGCAGAAACCTCGCTAGCCGAACGTACCTTGAACAACGCTCAAAACAAAAACGATCAAAATAAGAACGATCAAAACCAGTTGGAGCAGCAAAAGCGGCTGGCGCAACCCCCTCAAGATGCGGCTGTCTCTGCCAACAAGGTCACAAGTTCCTACACAACAACTTTGCCATAGCACTGGGGCTAGGCGCTGTTTCAATCGGGCTCGTCTTCACCGACGAGAGTTTCTATCATGAGAGCGGCCTGCTGTTGCTTGTCTTGCAAGAAGCGATCGCACTGCTGTAGTGCAGTGACGGCTTCTGCAAACTGAGCAAACACATCGGCCAAAGGCAGATCCCCAGTTTCTAGCTGACGGGTGATCGTATCAATGCGCGTCAGCGTATCTTCATAGCTCCAGTCGTCAGGCAGTTCAGAAGCGTTTTCAGCAGTCTTTTTGGCGCGAGGCGTGCGGGGCATTTTAATTCAATCAGGCACAACGTTTTCATTTTCGGTCACTTTATTCTCGGTCACGGTGGCCTGCACTTGGCCATCGCTCAGCCGAATCTTTATCTCGGTGCCTGGCGGTAGCTGGGCGGCAGCTGTCGCTATCTGACCTTCGGCTTTAACCACGGCATAGCCGCGCTTGAGCACGGCTTCAGGATCGAGGGTGGCGAGCTTTTCTCTGAGCAGCTGATGATGGTGTTGAGCGAGCTGTAGACGCTGGCTGAGGCTCGCAATTAGCTGCTGTCGCTGCCAGTGGATGTCTTTTTGATGCTGGGTGAGCTGGCGATCTAGGCGGAGGTTTTGTAGCCGGGTTTGGAGCGATCGCACCTGCTGCTGCGCCCCCTGTAAGCGACTGGCAAAGACCTGCCCTACCCGCTGCAAATACTGCACCTGCTCGCCGTAGAGATCGTCTAAGCTAGGGACCACTTGCTCAGCTGCCGCCGTTGGTGTGTGGGCACAAACATCTGCCACCAAATCGGCCAAAGACTCATCCCGCTGATGGCCAATCCCGGTGACCACCGGCATCGGGGCTGCGGCAATAGCCATCACCACGCGCTCATCGTCGAAGCAAACCAAATCTTCAGTCGCGCCGCCGCCTCTGGCAACCAGCAGCACATCGGCACGGCCATCTTGGGCGACCCGAGCAATGGCCTTGGCAATAGAATTGGGTGCCTGTGCGCCCTGCACGATCGCCGGAGAAAGTAGCACCTGAACACTGGGATTGCGCTGGCTAAGCGTGCGCTGAATATCACCCCAGGCCGCAGCCTGTGGCGACGTGACAACTGCCAGCGTCTGCGGGTAGGCGGGTAGCGATCGCTTTCGCTCTGGATCAAACAGTCCCTCTGCAGCCAAACGCGATCGCAGCTGCCGGTAGCGGAGCGCCAGTAGGCCTTCGCCAGCGGGCAGCACCTGCCACACCGTCAGCTGATAGCTTCCCCGCTTGGGATACAAACGAATCTGACCTAACACGGTCACCTGCTCACCCACTTCGGGCAGAGCCGTTAGGCGATCTAGCTGCGATCGCCACACAACGCAGTTGACCGCCGCAGAGCCGTCAGGCTCCTGCAGCGTAAAAAAACAGCCTTGCCGGTGATTGCGCGCGCTTGACACTTCGCCCGTCACCCACACTTTCCGCAGCTGTGGATCTTCTTCTAGCAGCAGCTTCAAGTAGTCTGTGAGCCCAGCAACGCTAATTGCCGTATCCACAGTTGAATTTGATAAAAAAGCACTAAAATCGGCCATAAAAGATCAAATAACCGCTCACATCCACTCGACCGTAGATTCATCCCGAAAACAGCACGCACACCAAAAAAGTCTAGGCTTTATTTGCCTAGACTTCAAAGGTGGTTCGGCACGAATGATTAAGTGAGTGCCAAATTAATTGGGTACTATACTGGGCTATCTGCCTATGCAATCACTTCGCACTCTGCAGGGCTAACCTGATACTTGATAAGGTTAGCTAGCTCTTGCAGCTGGTTGATAGCCTCAGCGCCTTCTAACTTCATCAGCTCACGGTCATCACGCATTTCAGTCCAAGTGATGCCGTAGTCAGACACCAAAAACCGAATTAAATGATCCCCGCCCAGGCTCACCATAAACGAAGCGCTGTTTAGCTCATCGCCACAGGTATAACAAGAAGCAAGGTAGCCTCTTTTTTCTAAAACAACTGCCAACGCCTTCAAGTTCAATACGAGATCTTGAACATACTGCCGGTGCTGATCTGCAAGTCTGACAAACATTGTCTTTCCTCTACACCATTCAATAATTTTACACAGTTTACTTAAGATTTTTTTAACAAGTTGATTCTTCTGTGACAGTGGGCAAAAGGAGAGGGGCCGACCTCCTAACAATTCCTAATGAAGCTTGGTCACTCAAGCGTGATACTACGCAACAACAAACGTTTGTTTTTGCTTACGGAAGGTTCCCAGTTATTTCCACAAGCTATCAGTCATGGAGCGTATCAGCTTAAGAATTGTAAATTTGTAGTGATTGTATCTTAAGTCAGAGTTCAGTGTGTCGGCACTGAGCCAATTGCGCAGTGACCTGCCTTCTAAAAGAACCTATTAGCGCACCTAGGCGACTGCTCAGAGCAGCAATCTAAAAACATTATTTTTATAAATCAAGCTTTGCAAACTAAGCTTTGTAGCTTGCGAATTGGTCGCTAAAGCAACCTGTGCACTGATTCGGCTCGCCGGACTGCCAATCAGCAAACAATTCAGAAAAAACAATTACAAAAAAGTAATGTTGGCGCCTAACGACTAGATGGCCCTTTAGACGACCTTGAGACAGCTTTTGAAAGACGGCTTTCGAATGGCTGACAAACAGTCTGCGAGAGCAAGACCCTTACCAGCTCATCGCTACTCCGTTCTAGCGCACCGAAGAACAAATTGAGACATTTCTTCCCTAGCAGTGGTAAATCATGACAAAAGTTGACACATTCACAACCTACGCCGCGTCTACCGTAGGGCAGAGCAACCTGCCAAGTTAGGAATACGGGTTGGCAATATTTCTCTCGTCCAGAATAATTCTTTCATAAGGCCCTTCTAATGCCCTGAAGTTGGGCAACCTGTCGGCATCGCAGTGTGAGCTGACGGTCCTTATCTCCCAGCGTTAGCCAGCCAACGTCCACCATCCAAAGCCGGGGCCAATAAACCGAATCGTTAGCCAAGCAGCAACCATAAGAATGATCCCAGCCCAAGCGCCACGGGACGACCAGGTGACAAACTTTTCGGCAACATCTTTGCTGATAGGAATGCCTGGGAGGATGGGCTCGGGCTGACCGTACTTGTCTCCCAGTTCTTGCTTCCGACGTTTTGATTCTCCCATGGCACTCGCTAGCCAAACATAGCCAGCGCTTCACGACTTTCATGGCTATCATAACGAGCGATTTACACAAACTCCGTGGAGGCTAGGTCGAAATTATTATTTGTTTATCCTCAGAGAAATAGATAAAGAAACGGGCAGAAAAATAGCGCCGGTCAGCCGATGGATGAAAACCAAGTAGGGTCCAGGTAGCTGCTTCGGGCAGCCGGGCTAAGCGCAGATAAAATTTGCCGACCATAGCTGCGATGATTGACCCGGTTATCGAGTAGGGCAACCACGCCTCCACCGGCGCCTGAATATAGTCTTACAGGTGCGATCGCTCGCTGCAGAACACTCAAAGTCTCTGGTAGCAGGTAAGCCTTAAACCAGTCTTGTCGCTGTCGCTTGTAGGTAGCCACCCGCCCAGACACCAAGGGATTTTCTAAAGATGGGATCGGCAGTGTCGTAATGATAAATAATCCTGGCGGAGCAAACGCAGCCCGGTTAGCTAGCCAATAGTCCCAACCGGTCACGAGCAGCCCCCCGGGACCAATCAAAGATTCTACCTGCACCCTAGACCCATACTCTGCCGCCAAAATCGACGCAAATTGAGTTCTTAGCGGCGTATCACCCACTGCAATCACCGTCGGTCCATCGGCCATCAGCGCCGACTGTCTGGCACTGAGCAAGCCCCGAATCTCCTGCAAAACCGCAGCCTTGAAATGGCTAGTATTCGGCATGGGCAGCCGGTCGGGTAGGTAGAGCTGCACTAGGTCATGGTGCCGGTCGGGTGCGAAGCGCAGGCAGGTCATATCACCGAGGCCTAAGCGATCGCGATACCGCTTGGCCTGCTTGTCCATATCGAGGGCTGTCCCCATGAGCACCACCGGCTGCTGCGACCACACCGGTTCTAACAGCGCCCGTATGTCTGCAGGGGCACAAAATAGCTTCACACTGCCAAGCTCACGGTTTAGATAAGTCCAAGCCAACCGCTCCGGCTGAAAAAATCGCTGCCAAAATAGCTGCCAGCGCAGCGGTAACCTGCCATCTTCTGCGCCCGGCTGAAGCGTCTGGTGCAGCTCGCACAGCAGGTTAGCCTCTGGCTCATCGATCAGATGGCAGCTGTAGGGGTTGGCCGGATGCTGAAAAATAGTGTGGGTTAGGCGTACGCGCAGATCGCGAATCACCATGTGCTGGCTCGGGTAAGCAAGCATCAGCACATCCCAGTCCTGACTTGAGAGGGAGATACTGAGCTGCGACCTGATCAGCGGCTCAAGCATCTCTGCACTATCTATCAAGGTGGGGATACCCGCCGGAAATCTGGGCTGATGGGCAGGTTCTGTAGCGATAGCGGTAAGAGGACACAGGCGATCGCTCAGCCAGTCATCCAAAGCAGTCACCAGCAGCCCTCTAAAGTCATCTCCCGGCCAGCGATCGCCAACCTGAACGGGCTTAATCACCGGCAGACTCCGCTGCAGATTGGGAATCGCTTGCTGCAGGACGGTGTCACGGACCCCTTTGGGAAGCGCAAGAACGGCAGGTCCTGGCCACAGCAGGGCCGGGATTAGATAGCTCAAACGGTGAGTACCCCTGTAAGCGGCCAAGCTGTCGGTTTGAATGAATGCGCTACGACCGACTCTCAGCGCTCTAGCGACCAGTCGTGCCATCGTGAGATGATGCGGCCACTGAGAATGCCCTTGCTCCCTAAGATAGGCCCGAAGGCGCTGATGGACTTCTGTTTCGATCACAGGCGTAAAAATAAACTAGCGGGGTCGGACAGGTCGCTGCAGATGGCTCTCATTGTGACACATCCCTACAGACGTTCCCTTTGAGGAGTGAACTTTATGAAAATCGGCATTATCGGCCTCGGTCTGATTGGCGGCTGCCTGGGCATAGACTTTCGAGCTGCTGGGCACACCGTGTACGGATTCACCAGAAAAAAGGCCAGCTGCCAACAGGCGATCGCTCAGGGCATCGTCGAGACAGCCAGCACTCACATCGAGAGCCTCTGCCCCTGTGAGGTGATTTTTGTCTGTACGCCGATTGCCACGATTGTGCCAATGGTGAAGCAGCTATCAGCTGTGCTGTCACCCGCGACCATCATCACCGATGTAGGCTCTGTGAAAGCTGCGATCGCAACTGCAGCAACCCAGCATTGGCCTCAGTTTGTAGGCGGTCATCCGATGAGTGGCAAAAGCGAAGCGGGCCTAGATGCGGCAGAAGCAGGCCTTTTTCAAGGCAACCCCTACGTGATTACGCCCATCGACTCAGCAGACATCTGCACGGATTTGGCAGCGGCTGAAGTTATCGAGCAGCTGGCAAAACAGCTCGGCTCGCGGCTCTACCGCTGCGCACCCGACGCCCACGACCGAGCAGTCGCCTGGATTTCTCACCTGCCGGTGATGGTGAGCGCCAACCTGATAGAAGTAGCACTGCGCGAGCCAGACCCCAAAACTCGAGCACTTGCCCAGCATTTGGCCAGCTCTGGCTTCAGAGATACCAGCCGGGTCGGCGGCGGCAACCCAGAACTCGGACTCATGATGGCACAGTACAACCAAGCCGAAATTGTGCGATCGCTCAAACGCTACCAGCAGGCAATCACCGACACCATCGGCTATCTAGAAGCCGAAGACTGGCCCAAGCTCTCTGAAAAACTGACGCAAACGAACGCAGGGCGATCGCTATTCGTTGAACCAAACACTAAGTGAAGCCCAACCCATTAGCTACCTAGCTCGATCACCGGCTCCTGATACAAAATCGTCGTAAAGCTCACGGTAGATCCTAGCCCTTCACCCATACTGATGAACTGCACCTTGCCGCCCATGGCCTCGATCAGCCGCTGGGAGATAGAAAGGCCAAGTCCGGTGCCTTCGTACTGACGGGTGCGTGCACTGTCTACCTGGCTGAAGGTTTGAAAGAGACGGTCTTGTTTTTCGAGCGAAACGCCGATACCAGTATCTGCCACGCTGATTTTGACAAAGCCGGGCCAAGTCTGTTCGCCAAACTCGACCTGCTTAGGCTGCAGTTCAACGTCGATGGCGATCCCCCCTTCATGGGTGAACTTATTCGCATTGCCCACCAGATTGAGCATCACCTGCTTCAGGCGCTGGTAGTTGCCATAGATTTTTATTTCATCTAAAGTCGCTGGCTGCTTAATCGAGAAATAGAGGCCCCGGCGCTCAATGTGGGGGCGCAGTGACTTGTCGATTTCAGCGAGCAGTTCTTGCAAGCTAATCGCACTCATCTCAAGATCCATCCTGCCAGCTTCGATCTTGGCAATATCGAGCACATCGTTGATCAGATTTAGCAGATGAATCGCTGAATCATGGGACTCCTGAATAAATTCGGTTTGCTCCTCTTCATCATCGGCCATATCGTCGAGCACTAGGCGCAAAAAGCCAATCATGCCGTTGAGCGGAGTTCTCAGCTCGTGTGAAGTATTGGCCAAAAAATCGCTTTTGAGCCGGGAGGCTTCTTCAGCCTGGCGCTTGGCCTCTTCGAGTTCGTCATGCTTGCGCATGAGTTCGTCGTTGGTGCTGCGCAGAGCTTGTGATTTTGTCCGTAGGGCCTGGGTAATGGTTTTGCTTTCGCTAAAGAGCTTGGCATGGGCGATCGCTGTACCTACCTGATCAGTAAGCTCTTGAATCAGCTCAATTTCGAAAGGCTGCCAGGGCCGCTGAGGAGGCTGCTGCAGCACCAAAATACTGTTTGGCTCGTGCTGATAGCAGGTGGCTACCGTCAGCACGGTGTAGGGCTGCTCACTCTCTACGCCCTCTGCCGGGTCAAAGTTAGACCGATCAAAATCAGAAATTACCGGCTCCAGGCTCTGCAGCGTATCTAAAAAGTCGGGCTTGAGTGCGAGATCAAAGGTCTTACCGAGGCAAGGATGCAACCTTGGCTGGTAGTACTCCGCAACGACGGTTACCGTTTGCATCGCCTGAGAATAATCACAGACCAAACAGCGGTCTAGGCCCAGCATGTTTCCCAAGCCGTTGACCGTCTGCTGCCAGATGGTCTTGAGGTCTAGGGTTTTACGAATATTGGAAGCGACACGAGAGAGTAGCGCGTAGTAGCTGCCGCCCATGCCTTTGTCGCCGACAAAGCGAACATCGGAGAGCTGAGACACCTCAGGAAGCAGACGGCGGCCAATGCCGATGACTCCAACCGTGCGATCGCCCCCCTCCGTCGCATCGCTATGTGAGCCTGAGGTTACTGCACTCTGAGGCAGCGGGCTGAGTAAAAATTCAAAGCTCACCGGCTGCTGCCCGCAGCGCACCACACACTGAAAAGACTCAGGGGTTTGGGTCGAGATGACGTTTTGAGTTCGCGCTAGGTAAGGGCCGACAGCAACCGGACCAAAGAGCACCTCCACCGACTGATCCACCACATCTTCACAGTCAACGCAGTCGACTGCCTGAGGCCAGTGCAGGCTAAGAATTTTACCCTGTAGGGTGTGAGTGACCACCAATACATTATTCACTTCAGAGCTGGCGGCGTCAGAGTTAGCCCCTGCGATCGCCTCGGCAGTCACTTCGGTAGTCAGTTCGGCGGTCATTTCGGTAGTCAGTTCGTCACCATCCTTCGACTGTGCCACCAGCTCGCTGTCAGGTGGCACAGTCGACTCTACAGAAGAAGAAAAAGGATGGACGGACCGAGGCATTACTTTCTAACTGACAAATGAAGTAGAAGACTCAAGCACGTTTTCACGTATCGCCTACGCGCAAGACGGAGAAAACAGTCAATTGTTAAGGTGATCAGCGGCACAAATGGCGACAGATCACGCGCTGATTCGGTAGCTGGCCCTCTAGTCTAAGATTATCGCTTATCGGCGCGAATCCTGCGGATTCACAGTGGGAAAAAATGAGGTCTAAAAGAAGGGCTCAAGAGCCGTGATCGCAAAGCGTTTGGCAACCACCTGTAGACGCCCGCGACAGACACCTAGACCAACACCTAAGACAGAACAATTCTGTAAAGCGAACTCACTCTAGAAAACCCAAACCGGCCAATTGGTAACGAATTGAGCAGCTAAGGAGTGGGATTAGGCGCTGGTAAGGGATGTGCCGACGATATAGTATATGGGTTTAGGTTCTCTTAACTGTTCCTCTGAAGTTTTTCAGTTG